>CAJUHX010000001.1:0-7490 GCA_910586455.1 uncultured Muribaculaceae bacterium
CATAACTATAACAGATATTGGCAGCTATTGCATGAATAAGTTAACATTAGTGGCGTCACGCCGTCATTAGTCAGGCAATGGGTAAGGTACACAAAGAAAGATAAATTTAGCCTTACCGAATCACTCCAACAGCTTTTCTACTTCAGATTTAAGCAAAGGCAGATGCCGCATGACTATGCCCCACATTATATCATCTGTAACACTGTCGTAGCCATGAATTACATAATTGCGCGTATCAACAATCCTTCGGGCCGCTGTAATTTCAATATCGGGAGCGAGTTTCAATAACCTGCTCATTGCTTCACCAATTATAGTTATGTTGCGTTCGACAGCGCGACGCAAACACACATCCGACAGATATACGTCGTACCGTCTGGGGCGAACTTCGAAAAATGATTCTATCTCCACAATGGCACTTCGGATATCTTCGAGGGTCTTATTTATTGCACGCTCCATAACAACCTGCGGGTTTCATCGACTTCAGCGCGAAAGAAGCGGTTTTTAATCGACTTGTTCACAACCATATCCACCTTCCGGCCCACCACGGCCTCAATTTCATGGATAAAGTTGAAAAAATTGTCTGCGTAATCAAGCAACTCTATATGTTTTTCGTCAAAATCGACAAGGAAATCCACATCACTGTCGTCGTTGAACCGCGGCGTGAGTATGGAGCCAAACACCCATAGCTTTGCAACCTTGTACTTTTTGCACAAAGCTATAATCTTATCGATGTTCATTTCTATGAGTTTCATGTCGCAAATATAATCATTTATAATGATATAACAAAAAAACGAACCTTGAAATACTTCAAGGTTCGTCGTTGGTGGAGTATAGCGGACTCGAACCGCTCACCTCGACACTGCCAGTGTCGCGCTCTAGCCAGATGAGCTAATACCCCTTGTTTGCGGTGCAAAGTTAGTGACTTTTTTCGAGTCCACCAAATTTTCTATCCGCGAGTTAGTATTTTTTAACCATTGTGGGCTTGTCGGCTGCTCGGCTTTGCTTAACTTTGTATACCATGAAACGATTGCTTATATATCTTCTCCTCCTTTTACCTTGCCTGAGTGCAATGGCGGAGGTAACGGTGGGTGCCGCCCGCACCGACAAGTATCTGCCTTTGCTGCAGGGAAAACGGGTGGCTCTGTATTCAAACCATACGGGCATGGTAGGCCCGAAACATACCCTCGACCTTATGCTCGAGGGCGGTGTGGACGTGCGCAAGCTGTTCTCGCCGGAACACGGATTCCGCGGAACAGCCGACGCCGGCGAACATGTGTCGACGTCGACCGACCCGGTAAGCGGCCTGCCCATAGTGAGTCTGTACGACGGCAAACGCAAAGGTGTCGACCCGGCGGCTGTCAGAGATATCGACGTGATTGTGGTCGACATTCAGGATGTGGGCCTTCGCTATTACACCTACTACTGTACTATGATTGACCTGATGAACGCCGCCGCTCGCCAGGGCAAGCAGGTGATGGTGCTCGACCGCCCGAATCCCAACGGCATGTATGTCGACGGCCCTATCCTCGACATGAAATACAAAAGCGGCGTAGGCAAGCTGCCCATTCCGGTGGTACACGGCCTGACCTTGGGCGAGCTGGCCGGCATGGCCTTGGGCGAGGGCTGGCTGGAGAACGGCGCCAAAGTCGACCTCACTGTCATCCCCTGCCTTGGCTACGACCATCAGACCCGCTACGAGCTGCCTATAGCGCCATCGCCAAACCTGCGCGACATGAAGTCGATTTACCTATACCCTTCGACCTGCTACTTCGAGGCTACTCCGGTGAGCCTGGGCCGAGGCACCGACATGGCTTTTACCGTCTACGGCCATCCGCTGATGCGCAACCGCAGTTTTGAGTTCACACCGCGCAGCATTCCGGGCGCCAAGAATCCGCCCGAACTCGACAAGCTGTGCCACGGAGTGGACCTGCGCGGCCTGAGCGACGATGAAATCATTGCCCGAGGTATAAATCTGGAGTATGTAATCGACGCCTACAACGACTTGAACGGACAGCTCGGCAAGGATTTTTTCCGCAACTTTTTTGAGTTGCTTATAGGCCGAGGCGACATACGCGGCATGATCGAGAACGGCATGAGCGCCGAAGAAATCAAGACTACCTGGGCCGCTGATGTCGAGGCCTTCAAAAAGCAACGCAAACCATATCTGCTTTATAACGAATGAGTTTACCAATCATTATAATACTGACCATCGCAGGCTATTTCGGCCTGCTGATGGCGGTGTCGGCTGTGGCGTCGCGCGGCAGCGACAATTCCACTTTTTTCACCGGCAACCGCCGAGTGCCCTGGTTTGTGGTGGCTTTCGCCATGATTGGCGCGCCGATATCGGGTGTGACCTTTATATCGGTGCCCGGCATGGTGGCCGACAAGGGCTACAGCTACCTGCAGATGGTGCTGGGCTTTATTGTGGGCTATGTGCTGATTGCTTTTGTGCTTGTACCGCTGTTCTACCGCAAAAACATGCTTTCGATTTACGGCTATCTTGAGGAACGTTTCGGCAGCGGCAGTTACCGTACCGGGGCGTGGTTCTTTTTTGTATCGAAGATGCTTGGCGCCGCCGTACGCTTTTTTGTGGTATGCTCGGTGCTGCAGCTGCTGGTATTCGGTCCGTTGGGCGTGCCTTTCATATTCAATGTAATCGTAACGATAGCTCTGATATGGCTATACACGGTGCAGGGAGGTGTAAAGACTCTTATCTGGACCGACACACTGAAAAGTTTCTGCCTTATCGGCTCCATAGTTCTGTGCATATTCTTCATAGCCTCCGACCTTGGTTTCGACTTCAAGGGCATGGTCAAGGCCATAGCCGACCATGAAAGCTCGCGCATGTTCTTCTTCGACAATCCCAAGGAAAGTACCTACTTCTGGAAGCAGTTTATTGCCGGTGTGTTCATGGCCATCGCCACCACAGGCCTCGACCAGGACATGATGCAGCGCAACCTCGCGTGCAAGGACGCCGCACAGAGCCGTAAAAACATGATAGTAAGCGGCGTGACACAGTTCTTTGTCATAGCGCTGTTCCTGCTGCTGGGTACCCTGCTGCTGCTTTATCTCAACCATCACTCTATTGCCCTGCCCGAGAAGTCCGACGATATCTTCGGCATGGTGGCCACCTCCGACGCCATGCCGGTGTGGGTAGGCATATTGTTTGTGCTGGGGCTTATAGCCGCCGCCTACTCGGCTGCAGGCTCGGCCCTGACCTCGCTCACCACCTCATTTACCGTCGACATTCTTGGCGCACACCGCCAGAGCGACCAGAATAAGCTTACACGCACACGCCGAAACGTACATATAGGCATGTCGGTGATAATGGGTGCGGTGATTGTGGTGTTCTACTACATGAGCAATCAGGACGCCATATCGGCCGTATACACTCTGGCCTCGTACACCTACGGCCCGATTTTAGGTCTGTTTGTGTTCGGCATGTTCTCGAAACGCCTTGTGCGCGATCGCTTTGTACCGGCGGTATGTATAGCCGCGCCGGTACTTTCGTGGGGCACGCAGTGGGCGCTCGAACAACTGTGGGGCTACCACACCGGCTTCGAGCTGCTGCTTATCAATGCCTGCTACACCATGCTGGGGCTATGGATTAGCTCACCGCGGACAACCAAGGCAAGTAGTATAACTTAACCACATAAAAAATTGTCGAAAGAACTTATCAACCGATACGTATGGCTGGTAGACACCATACGCCGCTATGGCCGCATTTCGCGCAAAGAACTTGATGCCTGCTGGCGACGGAGCAGTTTCGGCGACGGCAGGCCAATGCCGCGCCGTACCTTCTACAATTACCGCCAGGGGGTGGAGCAGCTGTTCGGGCTAAATATCGAATGCGACACCACCACCTACGAATATTACATAAGCGAGGAAGACCCGCACGACCGCAGCGTCACCGACTGGCTGCTCGACTCCTCAGCCATGAGCCATGTCCTTACCGGCGCCCGCGATGTGGCCGGCAAGATTTTTCTTGAGGAGGTTCCTTCGTCGAGGGCTTTCCTCGGTGTGATTATCGACGCGCTCCGCGAGAACCGCCGCCTGAAATTCGACTATCACTCTTACACCCGTTCGAAGCCGACCTCAGGCATTGTATTCGAGCCTTATCTGCTTAAGATTTTCCGACAGCGCTGGTATGTGGCCGGACGCAACGTGGCCGAAGGCCGTATCAAAACCTACGCCCTTGACCGCATGAACTCATGTGTGATGACTACCGACAGCTTCACGCCCGACCCGACATTCAATGCCGAATCGTATTTCCACGATGCTTTCGGTATAGTAGTCACCGAGTCTGAACCACGCAGTGTGGTTATCCGTACCGACCCTCGCCAGGCCAAGTATTTCAGAGCCCTGCCACTGCATCACTCGCAGGAGGAGATGGTGCACGACGAATTCAGCGACTTTCATATGCAGTTGCGGCTCACCGACGATTTCGTGGCCGAACTGCTCAGCTACGGCCCGAGGATTCAGGTGATTGCTCCGCCGGAGCTGAAGGCACGGATGCGGTCGGAGTACCAGCAGGCACTGAGTCTGTACGACTCTCACGCCTGATATACGCCATCACCCACCAGGCCGACAGGAAGTAGACTCCGGTAAGAATCCACATGGCCAGGAAGGGCTTGACCGACTCGGCCAAGGTGGCGCCGTTGCTGTTGATGCGTATGAAACCTTCCAGCCCCCATACACCCGGTATCAGGTCGCCGCAGAAGCGCCAGAAGTCGTTCATGGCATAGCGTGGCCAGGTAAGGCCGGAGAGAAACAGAAACACCACCGAAGTAAACACTACTATCATAAAGGTGCTTTCACGCTCCTTGGCAAAATAGGTGAGGGTCTGGCCAAAGAATGTCGAGGCCAACAGCAACGGAAATATAAACAGCAGCGCCTCCACCGGATTGCCTATATGCGGCAGATTGAACAAATGCGGCACCAGCACCATCACATACATAGCCATAGGCATGTATATAACAGTGTAGCACAGAGCCTTGCCTATAATCAGTGCTGTAGTGGAGGCACCTTTCACCATCTTGGGGTCTATACCTCTATTGCGGCGGCGGCGTTCGCGCGACGTGCCTTCGAGCAGCATCACGCCAAGCACCATACTCTGTTGCAGAATCAGAATCACTATACCCGGAATCACAAACGAGGCAAAGCCGTCGCTGGTATCGCCCAGAAAGTTGCTCTCGCTTTCGACGGGCAGCGATGCCATGCCCATCGACGAAGCTCCGATGGTTTCTACCCGCATGGCCGTTATATCGTGCGCCAGCTTCATCTGCAGGTCGGTCATTGCGCCCAGCAGCGCACGGTAGCGCAGCAGCAGACTCATATCGAAATACATAGGCACCGTGGCCTGCTCGCCGGTGGCAAGCTTGCGGGAATAATCCGAAGGAATTTCCATTATGGCGTAAACCTCGCCGGAGGCCATGCGGGCCTTGGCGTCCGACAGGTTGGCATCGTAGGAATATATCGTCACCGCCGGAGCAGCCGACGCCGAGCGCACCAGTTCGCGCGACTCTGCAGTGCGGCTGTTGTCGACAATAGATATAGGCAGCTGACGCACTACCTCGGGATTGTATATCAGGGTGTACACAATAGGATACAGCAGCGGAAGCGCCACGAAAAACAGCAGCGCGCCGGCATCGTGCGTAACAATGCGGAATTCATGGGCGAACACTTCGCTTAGCGACCGCATCCATTGGCCTATGTTTTTGAACACATTCATAATCAAGGAACATATACAGGTTTGAGGCAGGCTTTTTTAAGGCGCCACGCCAGCGTGCAGCCTATGGGCACAAACAGTATCAGCGCCACATAGTACAGGCGGGCATAGTATATGGGCCAGCCGTTAAGCACATCGCTCACATATATCAGAAACAGATAGCGCACCGGTATGGCATAACTGAATATCGCCAGGGCTCCGTACATGCTCTGCACAGGAAACGAGAAGCCGGTGAGCGAGAAGCTGAGAATGCCCAGCAGCGACAGCACCGAGAAACTCAGTCGAGGATTAGGAAACACACTCACCACAAACAGCGCCATAGCCTGGCAGGCCATTACAAACAGCAGCAACGCCAGAGCCATCCACCACAGCGAGCCGGCCACCGGAAAGTGGCAGTATCCCCACAGGAGTGACATTATACCAAATCCGACCACACTGAATATTACCGTGTGCGGCAACAGTTTGCCGGCCAAAGCCACCGACATGCGGCCATGAGCCGTAGCCAGCCACTGTGGCGATGTTCCGTTCTTGATTTCCATTGTAATGGCAAAAGCGGTAGTAAGGAAAATCATAAGGGCGAGCACACCGTATATAAACGACGGACACAGATATATGGAGTAGCTGAGCCACGGATTGCCCAGCGGATGTTCCTGCACGGTCATAGGCTGTATCAGTGAGCCAACCATGGCGGGGTCGGCGCCGGCACTTACCAGAGTGGCGGTCACAAGGCCGCCGGTGGTTGTAACTGCCACAGTCTTGAAACCTTTGAAAGCCAGGGTGCCGGGCACAAAGTACGTCATGTTGCTGTAGTACTCCAGTGTGGGTGTGCGGCCGCCAAGCGCATCGGCCTCGAAGTTGGCCGGGATTACAAAGAAGCCGTATATTTCGCCTATGCGCACTCGGTCGAGGGCTTTGTCGTAGCTCTCGATTCGCTCCGACACATCAATAGTTTCGAGTGCGTCGAGGGTACGGGTTACCTTGCGCGACATGGTCGAGTGATCGAGGTCGACTACTGCTACGGGAGTTTTCAACGGCAGGCCGGGTTCCAGAAGGCTCACGAAGAAGAGCGCACAGAGCATCGGCACCAGTACCATGGCGCAGATATAGATTCTGCGGCTGCCCAGACGGCGCACTTCGCGTAATATTGAAGCTTTCAGACCAAGCATGTTTGGGGTTCGGGGGTTATGGGTTAATGTTTAGAGTAGGGATTACGGCTTGTATATTATCGACATGCCCGGGCGCAGGCCTTCGACTTTCTGAGTTGGGCGTGCCTTGATTTGGAAGGTGCGGCTGTCCCATTCGCCGGTGGCTTTGGTAGAGCGCCAGGTGGCATAGGAACCCATGTCGCGGATAAAGTATATCTCCACTTCGATATCCTTCATGCCCAGCGCCGGAACCATTACGTTGATTTTCTTGCCCATGGTAAGGTCGTTGAGCAGTTCCTCGCGCACATTGAAGGTAATCCAGCGCTTGTCGGTGCGCAGCAGGTTCATAATCGGGGCACCCATGGCCACGAGTTCGCCCACCTCGGGATAAATCTGGTCGATTGTACCGTCGAACGGAGCGGTCAGATATGCGTCGTCGAGTACGGCCTGCACTTGCTCCACGCCACCGTGTGCGGCGCTGACCATAGCTGCTGTCGACTCCTTGTCTTCTTTCTGGGCACCGGCCACAGCCAGGCGGTACTGGCTTTCGGCGGCAGCCGCACCGGCCACAGCGGCGTCGTAGGCGGCTTTGGCTTCATCGCGCTTCTGCTCGCTCA
>CAJUHX010000001.1:7500-113114 GCA_910586455.1 uncultured Muribaculaceae bacterium
CCATAGAGGCGTTCCATGCGGTTGTAGGTTTTTTGGGTAATGTCGACTGCTGCTTTGGCCTGCTGCCATATATCGTAGGCCGACTGTATGATTTGCTTGCGTGTGCCGGCATCGACCTTGCGGTTCTGAGCTCGGGCCACATCCTGCATGGCTTCAGCCTGTGTCAACTGTGCCTCGACTACTGCCGAGTGGATGCACACCAGTGTGTCGCCGGCATGCACGCTGTCGCCCTCCTGCACATAGAATTCAACAATGCGTCCGGGCAGTTTACCGGATATACGTACTGTGGTGCCTTCGGACTGACCTTCGATAAAGTCGTCGGGCTTGTTCATAAACAGGAAACCGGCCACGGCCACGGCCAATACTACCAGTACAACCACAGCCAGGCTGATGAGCAGGCTTCTGGATGCACGTTTTTCTGATTGATTGTTCTCGCTTGCCATTATATTTTCGATGTTAAAGTTTTTTTATTATCGTTCAGTAGCTCACGCCTGTATCGGGCATAAGTGTGCCCAGAGCCTTGCGCAGATATGTATTGCATAGCCGCACGTCTACCATTGCGTCGATTTGCTCCGAGTGGGCTTTGAGCCACGCGGTCTGGGCTTCCATTACATTGTCGGGGGTTGCCACGCCCTCTTTATAGGCCAGTGTGGCTGTGCGCAGATTTTCGTCGGCTTTCTTCAGGTTCACGGAGGTCATGCCGTAGGTGGTATAGGCTTCCTGAGTGTGTTGCATTGCCTGGTTTACCTGCAGTTCCACCATATCGCGTGCGTCGGCCAGCTCGAGTTTGCTTATCACCTCGGCGCTCTCGGCTGCCTTGTATTTGGCATAGTTGCCGCCCCAGTGCCAGATGGGAATGGTCAGAGTCACACCCACCGAGAAACCTCCTCCGAATTTCTTTTCAAAACCGTTGTTCACGTTGGGGTTGCTGAAGCTGTACGCACCAATCAGTGCCAGATTGGGCAGCATCGATGCCCGTGCCACGTTCTTCTGCTGGCCTGCTATGTCGGTGGCAAGTCCAAGGGCACGGATGTCGGGGCGGCGGTTGTATACCTCCTCCATATTGTAGCCGCCCATAGCTTCGGCTGCGGGCACAGCCGAGGCGTCGGCATCCTCGTCGGCCAGCGGGAAACTGCTGTCGACTGGCAGACCACATACCTGGGCCAGAGCCATGCGCGACAGGCGCAGGCCGTTCTCCACCTTCACCAGGTCGACCTGGGCCGAGTTGAGTTTCACGTCCACGCTGAGCCGGTCGGACACGGTTGCCACACCGGCTTCCACCATCAGGCTTACATTGTGCTGCAATGTGTCGAGCAGGTTCACATAGCTCTTTGCCAGCTCGTATTTGGCTTTGAGCGACACCACCTGCCAGTAAGCGGCATCAACCGCGTACACCACATTCTCGGCCTCGCGGATGTTCATCTGTCCGGCCAGTTGCTCGGCGAACTTGGTAAGCTTGTTCATGGCCACAATCTTTCCGCCCATATACAGCGGCTGTGTAAGGGTCACGGCTCCGAAGAACACATTGTGCGTGTCGTATGTCATGGCCTCTTTCGGAATCACGGCCACTTCGCTTGGCACCGGAGTGCCGTTGTTCATCACCGGCTCGCCGGTGACAGGGTTTTTCACTATATTGTATTGATAAGACTGCGTGGTCAGGTCGAAGCTTTTTACGGGCAGCATGGCGTCCTCGCCAAGCAGCGCTATCTGACGCTGGTTGTAGGCATATCCGCCGGCAAAATCAATGGCAGGCAGATAGGCGGCAAAAGCCTCTTTGTTCTGGTATTGTGCGGTTTTAATCTGCTGACGGCTGATCATCAGCTGTTTGTTGCTTCGCAGAGCCATGGCTCTGCAAGAATCGAGGCTCACGGGCGCACTCTGCGGCACAGCCTGAGCCAATGCCGGCATAGCGCTCGCGGCTGCAAGCAATGCGGTGAATATCAGTTTGAACTTCATAGTTGAAACGAGTTGTGGCAATTGAATACTTTCCGCCCCCTCGGGAGTGGGTAATATTATAACCTGATGCTGTGCTATTATGTTCAAAAATAATAGCTTGCAAAATTAATAAAATTCTGCAAGCTACAAATAACGGAATATTATCTAAAATTGTTCGATATGTACTTTTTACATTACCGTATGGTGTAAACTATTCTGGCGGTACGTGGTTCGCTCTCTTTCACCGACGAGGCCTGACGCTTGATATATGCTCTGATTTCGGCCTTGAGGGCGTTGATTACGCGGCTGTTGCCCACATATTCCGAGTCGGTGGCCGTTGGTACGACATCGAGGCCCGAAATGGAGCCGTCGGTGTTGATTGTGCAGGTGAAGGTGATTTTACCCGGGGTCTGCATCACCACCGAGGTGCTTTTGGGCAGGCCCCATTTGCCGCCGCCGCTACCTCGCACTCCCACGCCCTGGGCTTTTGGGTTGGTGCCGGCAGGTTTACCGGCGTTGCCGTCCGCAGTCTTGCTTTTGTTATTGGTGTTGTTCTTTCCGGCAGCATTGGCAAAGGCATTGGCAGTCTGCTGTGATGCTTTGCGCCGCGCCTCCTCTTCCTGCTTCTTTTTTTCCATAGCCGCTATTTCCTCTTTGGTCGGCTGCTTGGGTCTGGTTTCCTGTACCGGTGCAGGCTTGGTCGAAGTCACTGGCTTGGGAGCCGGACCTTTAGGACCGTTGTCGCTCAGGTCCGTGCCGGACTCCGGAGCCGGAGTGGCGTTGTTGTCTTCAGGCACCGGATTTTCAGCCGGGGCCGATTCGTGGCCATTGAGTGGTTTGGGAAGTTCCTCTTCGATTACCTCCACGAACTCCTCGGGCTCTGCGTCGGCCAGGGTTATGCCGGGCTTTTCCGTTATAATACGGCTAAGGTCGAGGTGCCCGTTCACCAGCCACAGCAGTATCAGCAGGGCTATGAGCAGGGTGCCTACGGCGGCATATATTCGTGAACGGTCGGTATTGTTCATTGCTGTTGGTCAGTGTTGTCGGCTGTAGCCGCGGCATCTGCTGCGGGCAGCGGAGTATTCTGTGTCGGTTTAGTGGCGAGTACCATCTTGAATGAGTTTGCAGCGCCTATGTTGAGTACTTCCACCACTTTGCCGTAAGGCACGCGGGTGTCGGCATAAACGGCTACTGCGCCGATGGGGGTCTGGCTGTTGATTACGCTCAGCTGCTCGGCAAGGCGTTCCAGTGGCACACGGGTCATCTGCGCGGTGTCGTACTGCACGTAATAGTTAGCGGCGGAGTCAACGAATACTTTGGTCGACGGCTTCTCGGGAGTCTGCTCCACACCTTCGGGCAGGTCAATCTCCATGGCTGTTGGAAACACAAAAGTGCTTGTAACCAGAAAGAAGACCAGCAGAAGGAAAATCACGTCGGTCATGGAAGCCATCGAGAAAGTGGCCATCATGTCTTGCTGTCGTTTGAGTGCCATGGCTTACGCGGGCTCGTTGAGTATGTCCATGAAGTCCATGGTGCGGGCTTCCATTATGTTCATTACCTTGTTGATGCGGGCCACCAGTATGTTATAGGCAAAGAGTGCTACGATGCCCACTATAAGACCGGCCACTGTGGTAACCAGCGCAGTGTAGATACCGCCGGCAAAGTCGCCTATCGAGGCTGTGTTGCCGCTGGAGGCTATGGCATAGAAGGCCTGCACCATACCCACCACAGTACCCAGAAAGCCAAGCATGGGAGCTCCGGCGGCGGTGGTGGCCAGCCAGGGCAGCCCCTTGCTGAGGGCGGCTACCTCGAGGTTACCGCTGTTTTCAATCGTTACAAGCACCTCGGAACTGGGGCGGCCTATACGGCTGATGCCTTTGGCAATCATGCGGGCGTAGGGCGAATTGGTCTGGCGGCAGAGGTTCTGCGCGCTTTCTATCTCGCCGTCGTGTATATAGTCCTTGATGCGCTGCATGAACGAGGCGTCCTGACGCGACGCGCGGCTCACAGCTATAGCTCTTTCTATAAAAATGTAGATACTTACCAGCGCCAGAAGAGCCAGCGGTATCATAATCCATCCTCCTTCGAGGCAAAGTTCCCAAAGTGACATGTATATATTGTTTTAGTGTTTAATGTTTAATTTCAACTGTCTGCTTTTCAGCGCAGGCAGGCCAGATAGCGGTGTATGGTTTCTTCCAGGCCCAGATAGAGGGCGTCGCAGATTAGGGCGTGCCCTATCGACACCTCGTTGAGATAAGGCAGGCTTTGGCAGAAGTACTGCAGGTTCTCGAGGCTGAGGTCATGGCCGGCGTTCACTCCCAGACCGTGGCTGTGGGCAGCCTTTGAGGCCTCGACATAAGCTGCCACGGCGGCTTCGCGGTCGGCGGCATAGTTGTCGGCGTATGCTTTGGTGTAGAGTTCCACGCGGTCGGTGCCGGTACGGGCGGCGGCAGCTATGATTTCGGCATCGGGGTCGACAAATATCGAACTGCGTATGCCGGCTTCTTTCAGCCTCTCGACTATCGACGAAAGGAAATCATGGTTGGCGGCAGCATCCCAGCCGGCCGACGAGGTGAGGGCATTGGGTGCGTCGGGTACAAGGGTCACCTGCTCGGGCCGCACACGCAGCACCAGCTCCATGAAGTCGTCCGACGGATAACCTTCGATATTGAATTCGGTAGCGACCAGCGGACGCAGACTGTACACATCGCTGCGGCGTATATGACGTTCGTCGGGACGCGGATGCACCGTGATGCCGTTGGCGCCGAAGCGTTCGCAGTCGGCGGCCACCTTCAGCAGATTGGGATTGTTCTCGCCACGGGCGTTGCGCAAAGTGGCTATTTTGTTGATATTTACGCTAAGACTGGTCATTTGCTCGGCCAACTAAGTTAATAAATTGTAAGTGAGTGATGAATTCCAAAGAATTTTGTAACTTTGTAATTGAAACGGCATGGCAGCCCGGCGGCTGTTTCCGGCTCGCCACAAGGCTTATTTGCTGTTTTCGGCTACAAAAATAGTCAGAATATCTTACAATAGGAAAAAATTGACTGCTAAAGATTCAAAAATATACGATTTGGAGGTGCTTTTTCCGCAATTGGGCGATGAAAGCCACATTTTATTGGGGTGCCGACGAGAGGATTTCAGCGCGTCGCGGATTGCGCACGCCGTGGAAGACTGCGACGCTCACCTGATAAACCTCAATGTTCTCGCAATGGAGCATCCGCAGGCCGAAATCCTAATTGACATAAGAGTGAACCGCCGGAACCCTGTCGAGGTGGCCCGCTCACTCCGGCGATACGGCTACGATGTGCTTGAAATCGACAATGCCGGGCCTGACGACGACAGCGGCGACAATACCCTCCGCGAACGTATCGACCAACTTCTGCACTATCTTAATATCTGATTCAAATGAAAATAGCTATATACGGAAGCCGACATCAGGATGCCTATCTGGGCATACTCCGGGACTTTCTGCACCAGCTCGCACGCGAAAACATAGAGGTAGTGATGCACCCTAAGCTGTACAACTACCTTATCCACTGCATACCGGGAGCAATGTCGTCGATTCGGCGCGTGATGGAGCTACTCGACTGCAATGTCGATCTGGTACTGAGCATAGGCGGCGACGGAACTTTCCTGCGCACCGTGCAGTGGACCGACAGCCGTCCGCTGCCCATACTGGGCGTGAACACAGGTCACCTGGGCTTCCTCACCGCCATAGGCATCGACGAACTGCCGCGGCTGCTCGACGAATACCGCGCCAGCGCTTTCATATCCGAGCAGCGCAGCCTGCTGCAGGTGGTTGAGCCTCAGTTGCCGTTCAGCAAATACGCGCTCAACGAAATAACCGTGGCCAAGGATGCCAACGCCTCGATGATTCAGGCTTGTACCCACGTCGACGGACACCGCCTTTGCGACTACCGCGCCGACGGACTGATTGTGGCCACACCCACCGGCAGCACCGCCTACGCCATGTCGGTAGGCGGCCCGATTATAGCGCCCGACACCCCCGCCTTCGTGCTGGCGCCCATAGCGGCACACTCACTGTCCGTGCGCCCGCTGGTGGTAGGCGACGCATCGCGCATCGACATAGAGGTTCACGGTCGCGCCGACCGCTTCCGCCTGAGTGTCGACGGCCGCAGTGTAAGTCTTGCCATGGGCACCGGCATATCGGTGGTCAAGGCCCCCTATACAGTAAGTGTGCTGCGGCACCGCGACCGTGGCTTCGCCGCCGTACTGAATTCAAAACTTGGATGGGAATGAGCAGGCTGGTACTGACAGGCAGCGGACGCATAAGGCACAACGAACTGGGCGTGATACACTACGTTGTACGCAGCCAGGCCAAACGCTTTGTGGCCCGGTGGAAAACCGGCGAGCTGCACCTTTCGGTACCACCTCGCGTGACCGAAGACGAATTTTACAAAGCTCTCGACGAACTCAAGCCACGCCTGCTGCCACGCAAACCCGCCGACAACAAATATTACCTCGGACAAGTAATCGACTGCGGCGAATTCAAAGTGATAATCGAGAGCCTCGAAACCAACAGCAAACTCATAGAAGCCCGGCGCTGCACCGGCGGCTGGGCCCTGTATGTGCCCGCTTCGCTCGACATTTCAAGCCCGGCGGTAGTAATTGCCATTGGCCGCGTGCTGCGCAAGATAGCCGCCGCCGAGGCTCCCGCAATACTCATACCGCGGGCAAACGAACTGGCCGACCGCATAGGCCGCCATCCCATCGGATGGACCATAAGCAAAGGCCAGCGCACACTGGGGCGCTGCGACTGCCGCGGATACATAGCCTTGAGCTGTATGCTGGTATTTTACGAGCAGCCACTGCGCGACTATGTGATTTACCACGAACTGGCTCATCTGTCGGAGATGAACCACTCGCCACGCTTCCACGAACTCTGCAACCACTACTGTCAGGGTCGCGAACAGGAACTTGTAGCCCGTCTGAAAGCGTCCACACTGCCCGTCTGAGGCCGCTCGGAGCAAATTTTGGGCGCTCCGGATAGTTTCTTATCCTCGCTTTGCAAAAAAATTTGTATATTTGCGGTTTAAAGAAAGCAACATAATGAACGCATTCGACATTTTATTGGTTGTATTACTTGGAGCCGCTGCTCTGCGCGGTTACTTCAAAGGCATCATAGCCATGGCTGCACAGGTAATCGGCCTTATAGCCGGCGTGGTCGCCTGCCGCATGTTCGCCCATGAGCTGGCCCGGCACATAGGCCCCGACGCCACCGATATGGTGGTGGCCAACGTGCTTATATTCGTCGTAGCCTATCTGGCCTGCTTCCTGCTGGGCCGTCTGCTGCAGTCGCTGTTCCGGGCACTTCACCTGACGATAGTGAACCGACTGTGCGGAACCGCTTTCTGCGCCCTTGAGGTTGCGGTGGTACTGAGCTTGTTCATGAACCTTTGGCACATGGTATCGCCCTCGACCGCTCCGGCCGACGCAACCACCGAAGGCCTCCGTGGATTTGTGTACAATGTAGCCCCGGCTCTGCTGGGATTTCTGAACTGACATGAAACAACAAGAAATAGATAATTCAAAAACAAACGCCTCTGTATCTGCCGACAGAGATGCCGCACGCAGCAACAGCGAGGATATAATCAACTCCGCCACCAGTTCCGACTACAAATACGGATTCGTGAGCGACATCGACAGCGAAATCATTCCGCAAGGCCTCAACGAGGAAGTCGTGCGCCTGATTTCAGCAAAAAAAGGCGAGCCCGAATGGCTGCTGGAATTTCGCCTCAAGGCCTTCCGCCACTGGCAGACCATGAAAATGCCCCGCTGGGCACATCTGGAAATTCCGGAAATCGACTTCCAGGCAATCAGCTACTACGCCGCCCCAAAGACAAAGGAAGGTCCCAAGAGCCTCGACGAGGTTGACCCCGCCGTTCTCGACACCTTCAACCGGCTGGGCATTCCGCTGGAAGAGCAGAAACTGCTCTCGGGCATGGCTGTCGACGCCGTGATGGACTCGGTGTCGGTAAAGACCACACACCGCGAGTGTCTGGCTGAGCTCGGCGTGATATTCTGCTCGCTCAGCGAAGCCGTACGCGACTACCCCGAACTGGTGCGAAAATACCTGGGCAAAGTGGTGAGCTACCGCGACAACTTCTTCGCCGCCCTTAACTCGGCGGTGTTCTCCGACGGTTCGTTCGTCTACATACCCAAAGGTGTGCGGTGCCCGATGGAACTCAGCACCTACTTCCGCATCAACGCAGCCGGCACAGGCCAGTTCGAACGCACCCTGATTGTGGCCGACGACGAAGCATACGTAAGCTACCTCGAAGGATGCACGGCACCGCAGCGCGACGAAAACCAGCTCCACGCGGCCATTGTGGAAATCATAGTCGAAGAACGCGCCGAAGTGAAGTACTCTACCGTGCAGAACTGGTATGCAGGCGATGCCGAGGGCCGCGGAGGCGTATATAACTTTGTGACCAAACGCGGACTCTGCCGGGGCGACTTCTCCAAACTGTCGTGGACGCAGGTGGAAACCGGCTCGGCTATAACATGGAAATACCCAAGTTGCATTCTGGCCGGCGAAGGCTCGGTAGGCGAATTCTACTCTGTGGCCGTGACCCGCAACAGGCAGCAGGCCGATACCGGCACCAAAATGATACATCTGGGCAAGAACAGCCGCTCAACCATTGTGTCGAAAGGCATCTCGGCCGGACACAGCCAGAACTCATACCGCGGTCTGGTGAAAGTGGCCCCCGACGCCACCGGAGTGCGCAACTACACACAGTGCGACTCGCTGCTGCTGAGCGACACCTGCGGCGCCCACACCTTCCCGTATATCGACGTGATGAACGACAGCGCCATAGTGGAGCACGAAGCCACTACCTCAAAAATCAGCGAAGAACAGCTGTTCTACTGCAACCAGCGCGGCATACCCACCGAGGAGGCTGTAGGTCTGATTGTGAACGGATACGCCAAAGAGGTGATGAACAAGCTGCCTATGGAGTTCGCCGTAGAGGCTCAGAAACTGCTAAGTATCACTCTCGAAGGCAGCGTAGGCTGAAAAATCTAACATTCAACATTTAACATTCAACATTAAATGAACGATATATTATTGGAGGTCAAAGACCTTCATGCCGGAATCGAAGGCAAGGAAATTCTCAAGGGCATAAACCTGACCATACGCCCCGGCGAAGTACACGCCATAATGGGCCCCAACGGCTCGGGCAAGAGCACCCTGTCGGGTGTGCTGGCCGGCGACCCCCGTTTTACCGTCACCGGCGGAAGCGCCGACTTTCACGGAGTTGACCTGCTGGACCTCTCGCCCGAAAACCGCAGCCACGAAGGCCTGTTCCTGTCCTTCCAGTATCCGGTGGAGATTCCGGGTGTGTCGATGGTAAACTTCATGCGTGCCGCCGTAAACGCCAAGCGCAAATACTTCAACGAGGCCCCGCTGTCGGCTGGCGACTTCCTCAAACTCATGCGCCAGAAGCGCGCAGTGGTCGAACTCGACAACAAACTCGCCTCGCGCTCGGTCAACGAAGGATTCTCGGGCGGCGAGAAGAAGCGCAATGAAATTTTCCAGATGGCCGTGCTCGAACCGCGCCTGTCGATTCTCGACGAAACCGACTCGGGCCTCGACATCGACGCCCTGCGCATTGTTGCATCCGGTGTAAACAAACTCAAGACCGACCGCAACGCCACCATCGTAATCACTCACTACCAGCGCCTGCTCGACTATATCAAGCCCGACTTCGTACACATTCTGTACAAGGGCCGTATTGTGTACTCGGGCGGCCCCGAACTGGCTCTCGAACTCGAGGAAAAGGGTTACGACTGGATTAAAGAACAGGTTGACGGTGAAATATAATTATGAAAGATACTTCGCTACGACAATACATTGAGCTTTACCGCTCGCAGCATCAGGCGCTCGATGCCGCCTCGCCCGAGGCCGTACGCCGGCTGCGTCCGGCGGCCCTCTCGGCCCTCGAGGCCATAGGCCGTCTGCCACGCAAAGGCGATGAAGGTTACGAGCGCACGTCGCTCGAAGACTTGTTCGCACCCGACCTGGGCGTGAACCTGCAACGTATGTGCTTCGAAGCCGACCTGGCCGACACCTTCCGCTGCGATGTTCCAAAGGTCAGCACTCTGCTGGGCCTGGTAATAAACGACATATACCGCCCCACGGCCTCATTACTGAACCAGCTGCCGCAGGGCGTAACCCTGTGCAGTTTCAGCGAGGCCGCCGAAAAATGCCCGCAGGTGCTACAACAGTATCTGGGCTCGGCGGCCGATATGAACAGCGACGCCGCAACCGCCCTCAACACCCTGCTGCTGCAGGACGGCATACTGCTGCATGTGGCCAAAGGCGTGAAACTCGAAAAACCGCTGCAGATTGTGGCCATATTCAACGCGCCGCTGCCCATGCTGGCACTGCGCCGTATACTCATTGTGATGGAACCCGACTCGGAAGCTCGTGTGCTGCTGTGCGACCACAGCCGCGACACCGGTTTCCAATATGTGAACTCGCAGGTAGTAGAGGCCGTGCTGGCCGAAGGCGCCGCCCTCGACGTGTACGAAATCGAGGAAGCCAACGAACTGACTTCGCGCGTCAGCCGCTTCTACGGCAGGCAGCAAAGCCGCAGCCGACTCATTGTCAACGGCACCACACTCAGCGGCGGAGTAACCCGCAACGACTACATTGTGGATGTCGACGGCGACCGCTGCGAAACCCGTCTGGCAGGCATGGTCACCGCCATAGGCAAGCAGAAGACCGACAACTCCACTCTGCTGCGCCACCACGGGCAGTACTGCCACAGCGAGCAACTGTTCAAATACGTACTCTCCGACGATGCCTCCGGTGCATTCGAAGGCCTTATAGTTGTTGACGAAGGCGCCATGAAAACTGAGGCATACCAGAGCAACCGCAACCTGCTGGCCGCCCCGGGTGCCAGAATGCACACACGCCCGCAACTGCTTATCTACTGCGACGACGTAAAGTGCAGCCACGGCGCTACTACCGGTCAGCTCGACGAGCGTGCCATGTTCTACATGCAGTCGCGAGGCATACCCATGGCCGAAGCCCGCATGATGCTGATGCAGGCTTTTATGGCCGATGTCATCGACACCATCAGCCTCGAAGGCCTCCGCGAACGCCTGCGCCACCTGGTAGAGCGACGACTGTGCGGCTCCGACGCCATCTGCGGCGACTGCAACTTAAAATTTAACATTCAAAATGGTTGATGTAGATAAAATACGGCACGACTTCCCGATACTGCAGCGCAACATCTACGGCAAGCCGCTGATTTACTTCGACAACACGGCAACGTCGCAGACTCCGCGCTGTGTAGTTGAGGAAATCGAGAAAATGTACTACGAGTACAAGGCCAACGTACACCGCGGCGTACACTGCCTGTCGCAGGAAGCCACCGACGCCATGGAAGCCGCAAGGCTCAGAGTGCGCGACTTTATAAACGCAGGCTCGCGCGAAGAGGTGATATTCACCCGTGGCACCACCGAAGGCATCAATCTGGTGGCCTCGAGCTACGGCGAGTTGCTCGGCGAGGGCGACGAGGTGATACTCACCATAATGGAGCATCACAGCAATATTGTGCCCTGGCAACTGCTGCAACAGCGCAAAGGCATAGTGATAAAAGTGGTGCCGATGCTATCCGACGGCAGTCTGGACATGGATGCCTACCGCGCACTGCTCGGACCGCGCACACGTGTGGTGAGTGTCTGCCATGTGTCGAATGTCCTTGGCACGGTAAATCCGGTTAAGGAAATAGTCCGTCTGGCCCACGCCCACGGTGCCGTGTGCTGCATCGACGGCGCCCAGGCAGTAGCACACCAAAGAGTGGATGTCCGCGACCTCGACGCCGACTTCTACGCCTTCTCATCGCACAAGATGTACGGCCCATGTGGCGTGGGAATACTTTATGGCAAACGCGAACTGCTGGAGAAAATGCCCCCCTATCAGGGCGGAGGCGAAATGATTGGCCATGTGAGCTTCAGTGGTACATCGTGGGCTGAACTGCCTTTCAAGTTCGAGGCCGGCACGCCGGACTTCGTCGATGCCGCAGCTCTGCGTACTGCCATTGACTATCTGGAATCGACGGGCATAGAGGCCGTGGCCGAACACGAACACACCCTGCTGCGCCACGCCACCGAACAGATGGAAAAAATACCCGGCATGCGCATATTCGGCACCACACCCGGCAAATGCGCCCTCATTTCGTTTGTTGTCGGCGACATCCACCCCTACGATTTGGGCATGCTGCTCGACAAGATGGGTGTGGCCGTACGCACAGGCCACCACTGCGCCCAGCCGCTGATGGAGCATCTGGGCATCGAAGGTTGCGTGCGCGCATCCTTCGCCATGTACAACACTGAAAACGAAATCGACTCCTACATAAAGACACTGCAACGCGCAGTGATGATGCTGCAATGAAAACACTATATGTAAGCGACATGGACGGCACCCTGCTTGGCGCCGACAGCCTGGTAAGCCCACGCAGCGCCGAAATTATAAGCAGGCTCAGCCGCCGCGGTGCGCTCATTACCGTGGCCACGGCACGCACCCCGGCCACCGTAGTGCCGTTGCTGGCCGACACTTACACCTCGATTCCGGCAATAGTTATGACCGGCGCGGCCATGTGGAACCGTGCCACGGCTTCATACGAAGAAATACACTTCATGCCCGTGGAACTGGAGCAGCAGGTGGAGCGCGAATGCAGTTCAGCCGGCATCTGCCCCTTTGTGTACACCCTGCCCGACGACAACAGCGGCATAATGCAGGTGTACCACGCACTGCCGCAACTGAACCATATCGAAGACGGTTTCTATCAGGAGCGACGCGACCTGCTACTGAAGCACTTCAATCTTGGCTCGCGCTCGCCCGAGAGTGTCGTCGGACGCAAAATTCTGTATTTTGCCATGGGACCGAAACAAGGCATCTACAAGGCCGGACAGCGGCTGGCAGAGGCCACTGAATGCGCAGTGTCGTATTACCCCGACATTTTTAATCCGGAGCTTGCTTTGCTGGAGGTTTTCGCCCCGGGAGTGTCGAAAGCTGCAGCCATCAAAAGTCTGCAACGGCGCATAGGCGCTGACCGTCTGGTGGTTTTCGGCGACAATATCAACGACCTTTCCATGCTCGCCATAGCCGACGAGGCCGTGGCTGTAGGAAATGCACTGCCTGAGGTAAAAGAGGCCGCCGGACGTGTCATAAGCCCGAATACCGACGATTCGGTTGCGAAGTTCATTCAGCAGGCGGAAGACCGCCAATAAAGCGCAGGGCATTGCGGCGTAGCCCCTGCACACGCAGGCGGTTGACAGCCGTAGGCCCGAAAATGCTGCGGAAGCGTCCCGGGCCAAGTTCGGCCATTTCCTCCGGTGTCAAATCCATAATTTCCGCTACAGGAGTAAATTCAGGAATATCCGTTGCAGGACCGCAGTCGAGCGGACAACTGCGGCGGCAATTGTCGCAGCCATACACCTTGGGCATGCGGAACATGCCGTCCGGAAATTCGCCGCGGTGTTCTATGGTAAGATACGACAGGCATCGGCGGGCATCGAGCTGACCGTCGGGGCCGAGCGCTCCTCCGGGGCAGGCCTTACGGCAGCGTCCGCAGTGCAGACACTCGCCTGCGGATGGTGTATCCGGCAGGGCCTCGCCTGTCCACAGTATGAAACCGAGTACCACAGCCATGCCGTAGCCGGGCACACAGAGCATGCCATTGTCGGCCACAAAGCCTATGCCGGCCCGCTGCGCCCAATAGCGCTCGCGCATGGGAGCGCTGTCGACCACAATACGGCTACTGCCGCCAAAACGGCGGCACAATGCGTCGGCGGCTTCGCCCAGACGCTGTTTCAGCACATAATGATAGTCAGCACCAATGGCATAGTCGGCGAAGTAAACCGAGCGACGGACCGGACGGTAGTTGAAGGCTGCGGCGATTACGGTGCGGGTGCCTTCGTGGAGCCGAGCCGGGTCGAGCCGCACGAGCCTGTTACGCTCCATGTATTCCATATCCGCGTTATTGCCGCAGTGCAGCCAGCGGTCATAGGCGGCGGTATCGGCGGCATCGACCTCCGATGCACGCGCTATGCCGCAGGCGCAGGCGCCACAAGCAAGAACCGCATGCCTGGCAAAGCAAGCCGGATGGCATTCACATAGGGATGGACAAGAATTCATAGCCTTCAGACTTTAGCCACTCTATGGCGCGGGGCAGGGCCTCTTTAAGGTTTACTTGTGCCTTAAGGGAGTCGTGAAAAACAATAATCGAGCCGTTGCGTGTATAGCGCCTGACATTGTCAAATACCTGCTGCGGTCCAAGGCGACGCGAGTAGTCGCGTGTCACCAGGTCGTACATTATCAGGTTGTAGCGCAACTTTATGATGCGCGCCTGCTTCCAGCGCAGAATGCCGTGGGGCGGTCTGAACAGAGGCGAGTCGATAAGGCTGTCGGCTTCCATTATGTCGTGTAGATAACGGTGCGAGCTTACCTTCATGCCCTGCAGGTGGTGCATTGTGTGGTTTCCGTAGCTGTGGCCTCGTCGGCGCACCTGCTCAAGCAGTTCGGGATGCCTCCGCACGTTGTCGCCCACCATAAAGAAGGTTGCTTTTATGCCGTGGCGGTCGAGCAGGTCGAGCACCCAGGGTGTAACCTCAGGTATCGGCCCGTCGTCGAAAGTCAGGTACACCACCTTGCGTCCGCGCTGTTTTATCCGCCATATCGCCTCCGGAAAAAGGAGGCGATATGGCAGTGGCGGCTGTTCGATGAGCATCGCCTACAGTATGGAGTCTTTTACAGAGTCTTCCTCAAGAGCCATCTGCTTGAGCTGCTGTGCGTAATCGGGAGTGATTTCGGGTTTCTTGCCCTCCTCGTACTCCTTTATCCGGTCGGCCTGGCTCTGGAGCGAATGATATACCTGGAGGTCGTATTCGAGATCTCGTCCGGCCTTGCGGTAGCGGTCGGGGCTGAGGCTTTCGGCATATTCGCTGATGCGATTGTATCGAGGCAGTTCCCGGTCGATAATGTCGCGGGCTGCCTGCAGGTCAGCCTTGTTGCCGGTAGCGGCATAGAGGTCGAGATAAATCTGTATCTCACGCACGGCGTGCGCTCCGGCGCGCAGCTGGGCTTTCACGGGCAGTTTCTCCTCGAGCAGCTGCAGCATGTAGCGGGCCATGTCGTAGCGGGTTTCAGGCAGCGGCAGGTTATGCTTGCGTGCATATTCGCGGGCTTGTTCCGAAGCGGGCAGCGAGCCTGTCAGGCTCAGGTCGAGGGCGGTCTGGAGCAGGGTTTCGCGGGTGGAGATTACCATGCGGCGCACGGTTTCGTCGAGGTAAAGACGGTCGGCGTCGGGAGCGTCAAGACCGCCCCAGCGGTATTTCTCCACTATGTTTGCATATGCTTTCTCGACGGTGGGCGACACTGCGGCCTGGTCGAATGGAGTAATCTGGTCGGCCATACCGGTGGAGTAAACGTAGCGGCCGAATCCGCTGCGCTCACTTTCGGGCACTGTCACGGCAAAGTACACGGGGCGCGGCCAGCCTTTGGCGGCATTGGTGGCCACGAGGTCCATCATCAGTGCGCCGTTCTGATAGCGGCTTGCGCCGGTGTTGAAGTTATGCTGCAGGTCAACGGGACGGAAACCGAGCTCATGGTTCACCGAGCCGGGAGCCATGTCGAATGCCTTGACGGCACCTGCCGAGTCGCTGGCGATATAGAAGTTGGGGTAGCGCCATACCGCTGTTTCGGGATCCTGGCTGTAATAGTCGGTGAAGGCAGTTACGGCGTCGACACGCTCGGTTTTGGCCGCCTGCTGTTCAGCGGGGCGAATCATCAGCGAGCGGTAGGCAAGGTTGCGGGGCTGTGCCATGATGTCGATTGGCAGGCTGCCATGGTGCGGCATGCGCAGCGAGTTGACATACCATTCAGATGTATAGTACGAGAGGTTTACCACCTTTACATCGGTGCGGTATCCTTCAACTTCCTGGGCGTACCACAGCGGGAAGGTATCGTTGTCGCCGTAGGTGAATATGATAGCGTTGTCATCGACCGACGACAGGTAGTTCATGCCGAAGTCGCGGGCTGTGTATCGTCCGGAACGGTCGTGGTCGTCCCAGGTCTGCGACACCATCTGCAGTGGCACCAGCATGCCAATCAGCACAGCCGGCAGCACCCATGCCCAGTGAAGGCTGTCGCCGCTTTCTTCGGTATCGCTCTTCTGCTTTTTGAGTTTGCGCATAAAGTCGCCGAGTATCACGCCCAGGGCGGGTACTGCCATGCCTATCCATATTGCAAAGGCATAGAACGACCCCGCGAAAGCATAATCGCGCTCACGCGGCTGACCGGGAGTCTGGTTGAGATACAGCACAATGGCTATGCCTGTCATAAAGAAGAGGAAGAATACCACCCAGAACTGCTGTATGCCGCGCTCGGCATCGGCGCGGTGGCGGTAGAGCGACTGCCACAGCAGACCAATTATACCCAGCACCAGGGGCAGCATGTAGAATACGTTGTGGCCCTTGTTGCCGCTGCCATATTCCGCGGGCAGAAGGCTCTGGTCGCCCAGACGAGCGTTGTCGATGAAGGGTATGCCTGAAATCCAGTTACCATACTGAGGTTCGCCGTTGCCGGGAATATCGTTCTGACGGCCTGCGAAGTTCCACATAAAGTAGCGCCAGTACATATGGTTGAGCTGGTAGTTGAGGAAGTAGCGCAGGTTGTACTGGTAATCGGACTTAATCATGTCGAAGTAGGGATATATGCCGGGGGTGGCGCTGCGGTCGACCATTTCGGTAATACCTTCGTGTTCAAGCACAGGGCGCACCATATCCAGAGGCGCGGCATATATTTTGCCGCCGTGGCCGTCGTCCATCGACAGCTCGTCGACTGCGAACTGCCTGAATACTTCCTGCGGTACTTTCTTCGACGGCATTTCGGACCATGAGCGGTAGCCGCGGTTGGAGCCGGCGTTGTGCATGCGTGGGAAGAGGACTTTCGATGCCGGGAAATACACATAGCGGGGGTCGCCGGGAACCTCCACATATTCGTCGGATTCGTCGGGCGAGAGTTTGGTTTTCTTCACATAGCGGGGCTCGGAGTCGTTCACGGGGTAGCCGTCGTCGCCGTACAGCAGCGGATACACTCCGTTGCCGTCCATTTCCTCTTTGGTGAGGATGTATCCCTTGTCGTCGAAGTACATCAGCTCGTGTACGGCGCCGTTGTCGTCCTGATAGCGCTCGGTATAGAGTTCATCGATAACCGTCGGGCCATAGAACAGGGGCGACTCGCCGTACTGTTCGCGGTTGAGATACGAGGCCAGAGTGAACACATTGTCCGGAGCGTTCTGGTTCATGGGCGTATTGGCGTTGGAGCGGATAAGCAGCAGCGCATACGACGAATAGCCTATGAATATCACCAGTATGGAGGTAACTATCAGATTGAGAATACGCACCGGCACTTTGTGGCAGAAGAACATCAGCCACACGCCCAGAGCGGCAGTCAGCAGGCAGGGCAGTATCGCTCCGTGGCCTATAAGGAATATGCCCGAAAGCAGCACGCCAAGGAAGAACGACCACTTCATGGCCCGGGCGCTGCGCTGACGGTCGAAGCTCACCATGCTCCATACCAGCACTGCCACAAGCACTATGGCATACACAAGCACACCAAGGTTGTACGAAGTGCCGAAGCCGTTCACGAACATACGCTCGAAGAACTGGCTCATCTTCATCACGCCGGGTACGAGGCCGTAGAGTATAAGGGCCACGACCACGCAGCTGACACCGAGGGCAATCAGCGAACCTACGGCGTTGACTTTTTTATATTTACGGTAGTAGAATACCAGACCGATGGCCGGAATACACAGCAAGTTGAGCAAGTGTACGGCTACGGAAATACCTATCACATATGCTATAAGCAGCAGGTAGCGGTCGGAGTTGGGCCGGTCGGCGCGGTTTTCCCATTTGAGTATAAGCCAGAATACCAGGGCTGTACAGAAACTGGAGAAAGCATATACCTCGCCTTCCACGGCCGAGTACCAGAAGGTGTCGCTCCAGGTATATGCCAGTGCGCCACAGAGGCCTCCGCCCATAATCAGGGCCATGCGCGGCCATGATATTTCGGTGGCGTCGTCGCGCACTATAAGACGCCTTATCAGATGTGTTATAGTCCAGAACAGCAGCAATATGGTTGCGGCACTGAGCAGGGCCGACATACAGTTCACCGCCACGGCGGCAGTGGCCATATTGTTGCCGAAAAGAGTGATGAAAAATCGGGCCGCAAGCATGAATATGGGGTTGCCCGGCGGATGGCCGATTTCGAGTTTGGCACCTTGCAGGATGAATTCGGGACAATCCCAGAAACTCGCTGTAGGCTCGATAGTGAGCAGGTAGGTCACAGCCGCCACAAGGAAGCAGAACCAACCGAGCGAGTTGTTTATAATATTGTACTTTCTCATCTTGGAATTTAAATAATTGACAAAGTTAGTCATAATACCTGTAATGACGGCCATTTTAAATAAATTTAAATATTCAGCAAACTCCGGCAGGAAATCAGTTAGCCCGAAACAAAACAGGTTGGGCGACGTTTTATATAAAGAAACATGTTTTAACTAAACTAACACTATTTTATGAAGAAATTATTAGCTGAGGGCATCGGTACTATGTTTCTGGTGATTCTCGCCTGCGGCAGTGCGGTTTTGGCCGGCCCGAAAATCGGAGTTCTTGGTATCGGACTGTGTTTCGGTCTGGTACTTCTGTGTCTTTGCTATGCCATAGGTGGCATATCGGGCTGCCACGTCAACCCGGCGGTATCGCTTGCCATGTGGCTCAGCGGTCGCATGAAAGCCGGCGAAATGGTCGGCTACATAATTGCCCAGCTCATAGGCGCCACCATAGGTGCGGGCTTTCTGTTCTGCCTCACCGAGATGGGCGTGGGCTATGAATACGGCGGCACCACCGAGATTTCGCACAGCTTTCTGGCTACCAACGTACTGCAGCCGGGCGCCACACCCATGATGGCGCTGCTCACCGAGGGACTGCTCACATTTTTCTTCGTACTGATTGTGCTCGGCGCAACCGACGGCCGTACCTCCTTCACCAAGTTCGGCGGCCTGGCCATCGGCATTGGCCTGGGCCTGGTTAATATCGTGGGGATTCCGGTCGACAACTGTTCAGTGAATCCGGCCCGTTCGTTCGGCCCGGCCGTGTTCGACCCCACCGCCTGGGGCGACTTCTGGATCATGCTCGCAGGCCCTGCCATCGGCGCAATACTGGCCACTCTGGCTTGGCGTGCCCTTGCCCCGTCGAAGGCATCGATTGAATAACGGCGGATGAAGAAACCATGCACGCTCTCGGATTTGCAAATGCAAATTCCGGGAGCGTTTTTTGTCAAATCACATAAATTTATATAAAAAACGATTTGTCGTTGCAAATTATTGATAGATTTTCACTAACTTTACACTCTAAAAACAACGTCAAGGAAGCCCAAAGGTCAAAACGCTATGGATCAGGAAATTTATCACATACCCGCACTGCTGCCGCAAACCATCGAAGCATTGGCTATAAAGCCCGACGGCCACTATGTCGACGCCACTTTTGGCGGAGGCGGCCACTCACGCGCTATTTTGGAGGCTCTGCAGGGCAGCGGACAGCTATATTCGTTCGACCAGGACAACGACGCGCTCGAACGCGCCAAACCTCAGGCCGGCCTCACACTTATCCATGGCAATTTCCGCTTTCTAAGCAACTTTCTGCGCTACTACAAGGCCCTGCCGGTCGACGGAATCCTGGCCGACCTGGGAGTATCGTTCCACCACTTCGACGACGGCGAACGCGGTTTCTCGTTCCGCAGCGACGGCCCTCTCGACATGCGCATGAACCGTAGCGCCCGCCTCACCGCCGCCACCGTACTCAACAGCTACAGCCCCGAGCGCATTGCCGACCTGCTGTACCTGTACGGCGAACTGCGACAGTCGCGCCGCCTGGCAGCAGCCATAGTCAAGGCCCGCGAGGCCGCTCCGCTGCAAACCATTTCGCAGTTGCTCGACATTGTGCGCCCCATGGTGAACCCTCGTCAGGAAAAGAAAGAACTGGCCCAGATATTCCAGGCACTGCGCATAGAAGTCAATGGCGAACTCTCGGCCCTGAGCAGCTTTCTGGAGCAGGCCTGCGACGCCCTGCGTCCCGGCGGACGCCTGGCCATAATCACCTATCACTCGCTCGAAGACCGGTTGGTGAAGAACTTTGTCAAATGCGGCAACATCGAGGGGCGTCAGGACAAAGACTTCTTCGGTCGCGTGAATACTCCGCTGCGAGCCGTAAACAACAAACCCATTGTGCCCGATGCCGAAGAGGTGGAGCGCAACCCGCGCAGCCGAAGCGCAAAACTGCGGGTGGCCGAAAAACAGCCTCTAAACCTTTCCAGCCCATCACAGAAAAAACGATGCCTAAACGACTAAGCAAATTCACACAACAGGGCGGACAACAACTGAGCAAGGCCACCGAGCGCATTGCCCACGGCAGTCTTGTATCGAGCCACTTCTTCCGCCGCTACATGGTGCAGACAGTGCTGATTCTGGCCCTGCTGATGACCTACATTGCCAATCGCTACGACTGTGTCACCGGCATGGAAACCATAACCAAGCTGCGCACCAAAAACCAGGTGGTGCGTACCCAGCTGCAGCGTGAACGCTCCCTTTACATGACCTCGGTGCGCGAATCGGCAATCCAGCACAAAGCCGACTCGCTCGGTCTTGGTCTGGCAGTACAGCAGCAGCCTCCCTTCAAACTCTCTTATACCCCGGCAGAATGAGTACCAGCAGACGACGCCCCGACAACAACAGAAAAGCAGTATCAGCCCAGAGCCGCCGCAGCCACATTCTGGGCCGGCTGGCCATGCTGTCGCTGGCCATTGTGTTCATTGCCGGCACCATTGTGTTCATGCTGTTCAACACCACGGTAATCAACGCCGGAGCATGGAACGCCAAAGCCGAGGCCACCCTCAACGACACCATAGCAATCAAACCGAAACGAGGCGATATTCTCGCCGGCGACGGCAGCATCCTGGCCACCAACCTCAACTACTACAACGTGCGCATGGACTTCCGCGCCGACCGATTCATGGTAGAAGCATACAGCAACGCCATCGACTCGCTGGCCGACTCGCTCAGCCGCTATTTTCCGGTCCGCACCCGCGAGCAGTGGAAAACCAAGCTCGAGTACCCCCTTACACTCACCCGCTCGAAACGCTCGCGCAGCTACCTGCTGCTGCGACAGATTCCGTTCGACCAGGTTGAGCGCATACGCAACTTCCCATTCTTCAAGCTCAGCCGCAACCCAAACAAGACCGGACTCACCGCCGAGCCGGTGCTGGTACGCCGCTACCCCTACGGCGAGATGGCAAAGCTGAGCATAGGCCGCGTGGGCGAGGTGAAAGGCGGCGAAAAGCACGGCATATCGGGCCTGGAACGGGCACTCGACTCGCTGCTGTACGGCAAACCGGGCAAAGCCACCAAGGTGATGTTCACCAACCGTGTGGCGCCTTGGACCGTAGAGCCGCAGCAGGACGGATACACCGTGCTGACTACAATCGACATAACCATGCAGGACATAATGGAGCATGAACTCGAAGAAATCCTGCGCGAAACCGACGCCGAATGGGGCACTGCCATACTGATGGAAGTGGCCACCGGCGACATCAAGGCCATATCAAACCTCGAGCGCGACACCATACCGGGTTCCGGACGCTACATCGAGGCCATGAACCGCGCCGTACAGGCCTATGAACCCGGCTCGGTACTCAAAGCCGTAAGCATGGTGATTGCCCTGGAAGACGGCTTCGCCAACCTCAACCAGAGCTTTACCACCGAACACGGCGGCTATCTGATTTCGAACTACCGTGTTCGCGACACCCACTTCTCGCCATCCGGCACTCTGAGCCTGATGGAGATAATACCATACTCGTCGAACATCAGCTTCGCCAAACTAATGGTGCCGCAGTACCGCAGCGACCTCAACAGCTACCGCGAGCGAGTTCGCAAACTGGGCCTGATGGAGCGCTGGGGCACCGGCATAGCCGGCGAACGCCCCGCCTGGTTCCCCACCCTCGACCCCAAGGCCGGCGGTCTGGTGACTCTGACCCAGCAGGCATTCGGCTACGGATGTATGGTGCCCCCGCTGTACACCTGCGCCTTTTATAACGCCATTGCCAACGACGGCAAGTTTGTGAAGCCTCGCCTGATGCAGGCTCTGCGTATGGCCGACGGCACCGACTCGCTGCTGAAAGTGAGCTACGTGCGCGACAGCATCTGCTCACCGGCCAACGCCCGCATAATACGCGAGATGCTCTATGGTGTGGTGAACATGAAACCGGGCGGCACCGCCTGGCGCCTCAAAGGTCAGGACGACCCCTTCAACTTCGCCGGAAAGACCGGCACCGCAAAGATAGCCCGCGAACGCGACCCGCGCCACCCTGAGATTCCTGTGGCACCGGGTTACATCCAGGGCGCCTACAGGCTGTCGTTCTGCGGCTTCTTCCCTTACGAGAAACCCAAATACACCCTTATGGTACTGGTGTCGCATCCCAAGCCCGGCTACGGAGTATGGAGCACCAGCGGACGTGTATTCAAGAACATTGCCATGAAGATGTACTCACGCGGCATGTTCGGCAATCCGTCGGACTACCGCGACAACGCGCCCGCCGAACCTTCGCCGGCCAACCTGTATGCTTTCGACGACGCCACTACCGGCGCCTCTGTGATACAGAACTATGCCCCCGCGGCCAAAATAAGCCGAACACCGGGCAAAACCGTGCGCGGCACCGTGCCCGACGTGGAACATCTGGGACTGCGTCAGGCTCTGGTAAAACTGGAGAAGGCTGGCTACAACGTGGCTTTCAACGGCCAGGGTTCGGTGGTATCACAGACTCCGGCAGCCGGCTCCCCGGCCCCAAAGGGCTCCAAAGTAACGCTTACTCTCAGCCAGAAAGCCCCTGGCAGATAAAAACATATTCATAATCAACAAAATGACCGAAGCATCACAAAATCTGCACGCTCTGCTAAAAGCAATCACCCCGGTAGAAATTGCCGGGCCGCAGAACTCCGACATAAGCCAGCTTACCGCCGATTCACGCCTGGCAGCACCAGGCACAATGTTCGTGGCCGTCCGTGGCGTCAACGTCGACGGACACCGCTTCATACCTGCGGCTGTAACCGCAGGCGCCGCAGCCATAGTCTGCGAGGAATTCCCCGACGAAATGCCTCAGAATGTCTGCTTTATCCGTGTGGCCGACTCGGCCGACGCACTGGGCCGCCTGGCCTCGCAATGGTACGGCAACCCCAGCCGGAAGCTCACCCTGATAGGTGTGACCGGCACCAACGGCAAAACCACCATTGCAACACTGCTTTATGAAATGGCTCGCCTGAGCGGCTGCAAGGCCGGACTGCTGTCAACCGTAAGCAACATAGTCGATACCACCGTGTACGAGGCCGTGCAGACCACACCCGACCCTCTGAGCATACACCGTCTGCTACACGATATGGTGGAGGCCGGCTGCACCTTCGCCGCAATGGAAGTAAGCAGCCATGCCGCACAGCAACGCCGAATTGCCGGTCTGCACTTCAAAGGCGGAATATTCACCAATCTTACCCGCGACCATCTCGACTATCACAAGACCTTCGACGCATACCTCAAGGCCAAAAAGAGCTTCTTCGACGGCCTTGGCGCCGACGCTTTCGCACTGGTGAACCTCGACGACAGCCACGGCACAGTGATGCTTCAGAACACCTGCGCCCGCAAAGCCGACTACTCGATACAGCGCGACGCCGACTTCACCGCCCGCCCGCTGGAGGACCGCCTCGACGGCATGCTGCTGGAAATCGACGGCACCGAAGTGGAAACCATGTTTACAGGCCGTTTCAACGCCAGCAATCTGCTGGCCGTGTACGGAGCATGGCGCCTGCTGGGCTACGATAAGGAAAGCACTCTGCTGAACATGAGCCGTCTGCGTCCGGTGGCAGGCCGCTTCCAGACAGTGACCAACACCGACCGCACCATCACCGGCGTGGTTGACTACGCCCACACGCCCGACGCACTGATAAACGTACTCGACACTCTCCGCGAGGTATGCGGCTGCAAACGACGCATTATTACCGTGTGCGGAGCCGGCGGCAACCGCGACCACGGCAAACGCCCACTGATGGCCGAAGCCGCCGCCCGCCGCAGCGACCGCCTGATACTGACCTCAGACAATCCCCGCAACGAGGACCCCGAGGCTATCCTGGCCGACATGCGCGCCGGACTCGACTCCGATCAGGCCGCCCGCACCCTGAGTATCTGCGACCGCCGCGAGGCAATCCGCACCGCAGTGGCCCTGGCTCAGCCCGGCGATGTGATACTGGTGGCAGGCAAAGGCCACGAGGACTACCAGATAATAGGCGACGTGAAACGCCACTTCAGCGACCTGGAAGAACTGCAGGCCGCATTTAAAGTTTAACATTCAACATTTAACATTGAATATAAATGCTTTATTCACTGTTTGAATATCTCAGGGAATATCAGCTGCCCGGATGGCGACTGATGGAATACATTACATTCCGCAGCGGCGCGGCCTTTGTGCTGGCCATGCTCATGGCCATATTCGTAGGCCGCAGCATAATACACCGCCTGCAGAAAATGCAGATTGGCGAGATTGTGCGCAACCTCGACCTCGAAGGACAGGAGAAGAAAAAAGGCACACCCACCATGGGCGGCATTATCATTATCCTGGCCATAATAGTGCCTTGCCTGCTGCTGGGCAAGCTCGACAACATTTACATGATTCTGATGCTGGTAAGCACGCTCTGGCTCGGAACCATTGGCTTTCTCGACGACTACCGCAAGTTCAAGTACCGCAACAAAGACGGACTCAAAGGCAAATACAAAATTGTGGGCCAGCTGGGAATTGCCCTGATTGTGGCCGGCACCATGTACGCCTCGCCCGACATGACCATAGTGGAGAACCGGGAGATTGTCAACTCCAGCACCCATAAGGTCGAGGAGGTCGTGTACAGCGGCAACGACACCAAAGACCCCCAGACTACCCTGCCCTTTATAAAAAACAACAACTTCAAATACCAGTCGCTCACCGGCTGGATGGGAAAGTATGCCGAACCCGCCGCCTGGGTGGTGTTCTTCATTTTCGTGATGTTCTTTGTTACCGCCACGAGCAACGGCGCCAACCTCAACGACGGACTCGACGGCATCTGCGCCGGTCTATCGGCGATAATCGGCGTGGCCCTGCTGCTGATGGCATATCTGGGCTCGAACATCATATACTCGTCGTACCTTAATATAATGTACGTGCCGGGCAGCGAGGAACTGGTGGTGTATATGGCCGCGTTCATAGGTGCTCTGGTGGGTTTCCTGTGGTACAACGCCTACCCGGCGCAAGTATTTATGGGCGATACCGGCTCGCTGACCCTGGGCGGCATCATAGCCGTGTTCGCCATACTCATCCACAAGGAACTGTTGCTGCCCATACTGTGCGCGCTGTTCTATATCGAAGACCTGTCGGTATTGCTTCAGGTAGCCTATTTCAAGGCCACCGGCGGCAAACGCATATTCAAGATGGCACCCCTGCACCATCACTTTCAGAAACCCGGCGACGGCTCGTTCCAGGCCATGATTCAGCGCCCTCTGGCACCCATACCGGAGTCGAAAATCACACTCCGCTTCTGGATTATCGGCATTATTCTGGCCGCCATTACATTTGTAACTCTTAAGATTCGATAACGATGAATCATTCTGATAACCAAGCCCCCCGCCGCCGCATAGTGGTGCTGGGAGGCGGCGAAAGCGGCACCGGAGCCGCCATTCTGGCCAAAGACAAAGGCATGGACGTATGGCTGAGCGACTTTGGCAAGATAGCGCCCAAATACAAGGATATGCTCGACTCCGAAGGCATTGCCTGGGAAGAGGGCGGACACAGCATGGACCGCATCCTCGCAGCCGACGAAGTGGTGAAGTCGCCCGGAATCCCCGACTCGGCGCCGGTAATGAAGGCGATACTGGGAAAAGGCATTCCGGTGATTTCCGAAATTGAATTCGCCGGACGTTACACCGATGCCAAGATGGTGTGTATTACAGGCTCCAACGGTAAAACCACCACCACTCTGCTCACATACCACATACTCCGCGACGCAGGCCTCAATGTGGGTCTGGCCGGAAATGTGGGCCGGAGTCTGGCACTGCAGGTGGCACGCGAACACCACGATGTGTACGTGATTGAACTTAGCTCGTTCCAGCTCGACAACATGTACGACTTCAAGGCCAACATTGCAGTGATTCTGAATATTACGCCCGACCATCTCGACCGCTACGACTACAAGATGCAGAACTACGTCAACGCCAAGTTCCGCATTCTGCAGAACCTAACCCCGGGCGACGCCTTCATATACTGGAACGACGACCCCGTGATTGCAGCACAGCTCAAGCAGGTAAGCACCGAGGCCACCATGTACCCCTTCAGCGAAAAACCCGAGGAAGGCGACGCCGCATACGTCGACGCCGAGGCCCGCATGATTATAAACACTCCGGGCACATCGTTGTCGATGCCGCGGGCCGACCTGTCGCTCCACGGACTCCACAACCTTTACAACTCCATGGCCGCCGGCATTTCGGCCTGCCTGCTGAACATAAAGAACGACGACGTGCGCAAGGCCCTCAGCGACTTCAACAGCGTGGAACACCGCCTCGAACCGGTTGCGACCATCGACGGCGTGCGCTGGATCAACGACTCCAAGGCCACCAACGTGAACTCCTGCTGGTACGCCCTCGAAAGTATGAACACTCCCACCGTGCTGATACTCGGCGGCAAGGACAAGGGCAACGACTACAGCGAGATTCTGCCGCTGGTACAGCAGAAGGTCAAGGCTATTGTGGCAATGGGTGTAGACAACACCAAGATTATGGAATACTTCGGCGACAAGGGGCCGCAGTTAGTCGACACACACTCGCTGCAGGAAGCCGTGGAGGCATGCAGCCGCCTCGCCGTCAAAGGCGACACCGTGCTGCTGTCGCCCTGCTGCGCCAGCTTCGACCTCTTCAGCAGCTACGAGGACCGAGGACACAAATTCAAAGCCGAAGTTTTAAAACTGAACAAACAATAATGAACCAATCCGACACAATTCTTGATCGCGCCGGGACTGATGCGGCGGAAGCACCCGCTGCATCGGCCAAGGCAGACTATGAAACATTGACGGAGCCGAACAAAAAACGCACCGACCGCTACATCTGGGGCATTTACCTGCTGCTGCTGTTGGTTTCGCTCGTTGAGCTTTTCAGCGCATCGAGCCAGGAAGTCACAGCCGACAACATCTACGGCCCCATTATCCGCCACGCCCAGTTTCTGGGCATAGGCCTGCTGATTATGCTGGGCCTGCAGCGGCTGCACTACCGCTGGATTTACTTTTGCACACCGGCCTTTGTAGTGGCCAGTATCGGCGCCATGGTGCTGGTGCTGCTGGTGGGTGTGAACATCAACGGCGCCCGGCGAGGCCTGGGCATAGGCTCTTTTGTGGTGCTTCCGGCCGAGTTCATAAAGCTGGCGGCGGCTCTGGGCATGGCCTGGATTCTGGCCCGTAACCAGCTTAAGAAGTGCAACGACGTAAGCACTCGCGGTGTGGCGTACTGCCTGGCTCTGGTAGCGGTATGCTGCGGACTGCTGTTCTCGCACGGCCTTACAAACACCCTGCTGATTGTGGCCATAAGCCTGAGCATGATGGTAGTAGGCGGCGTGAGCATGAAAAAAATCGGTATTGTTTCACTGTGCTTCATTCTGGCGGGCGGCGGTGCCATAATATATAAACTGGCCGGACGAAACGACAATGTCACAGAGCAGGCCGTACGCATAGCCGAGCTCAACAAGGAAGAAGTGAAAACTTCGGCAGGCAACCGCTCCGATACCTGGATAGGCCGTTTGGAACGACACTTCAGGCTTGCCAAATACGAAGACCCCATAAACAACCTCAACAAGCAGGAACAGTTCTCGTATATGGCCCAGGCTCATGGCGGCCTGTTTGGCGTAGGCCCCGGCAACTCGCGCGAGAACGCTCGCCTGCCACTGGCTTTCTCCGACTATATCTATGCCATAGTCATAGAGGAATGCGGCATGGTCACCGGGGTGGTGGTGCTGCTGCTTTACCTGCTTCTGCTGGCCCGCGCCGGCAGCATTGCCGTGCGCTTCAAGCAGACCTTCCCCTGTCTGCTGGTCATTGGCTGCGCGCTGTACATAGTCTATCAGGCCCTGTTCCACATGGCCATTGTGTCGGGTGTATTTCCGGTTTCAGGTCAGCCCCTGCCTCTGATAAGCAAGGGCGGCACCTCCATTATAGTCACCTCGATTGCCTTGGGCATAATGCTGTCGGTGAGCAGGCACGCAGCTGTAAAGGGCGACAAAGAGGCCATACGGGCCGAAATGAAAGTTCTGCCCGAAAATCTTCACAGTGATAATCCATCGCAACTCTGATTTTGCAAATGATCGAACTTAAAAAAGTGATAATAAGCGGCGGCGGTACCGGCGGACACATATTTCCGGCGGTATCGATTGCCAATGCCCTGCGCAAGCGTTTCCCCGACATCGACATATTGTTTGTAGGAGCCGAAGGACGCATGGAAATGGAACGGGTGCCCAAAGCCGGATATCCGATTGTGGGCCTGCCGGTAAGCGGCTTCGACCGCAAGCACCTGCTGCGCAACTTCAAGGTGCTGTGGCGCTTGTGGAAGAGCATGCGCCGGGCCAAATCGGTTATCAAATCGTTCAAGCCGCAGGTGGCTGTGGGCGTGGGCGGATATGCCTCGGGGCCCACTCTGAAAGCCGCCCAGAAAAAAGGCATACCCACCGTACTGCAGGAACAGAATTCATACCCGGGCGTAACCAACAAGATGCTGGGCAAGAACGCCCGCGTGATATGCACCGCCTACGAAGATGCCTGCCGCTTCTTTCCCGAGGGTAAAGTAGTGCTTACCGGCAATCCGGTACGTGCAGCCCTGCTCGACGTAGACCTGACTCAGGCCGAGGCCAAAAGCAAGCTTGGCTTCGACCCCGCCGGGCCGCTGGTGCTGGTAGTAGGCGGCAGTCTGGGCGCACGCACCATCAACCGCAGCATGGCCGCCGGACTGCAGCAGTTTGTCGACAACGGCATACAGCTGCTGTGGCAGACCGGCAAAGCATACGAAAACGAAATCCCGGCCGCCCTCAACGGCATGCCGGGCAGCATAAAGGCCACTCCTTTTATCGACGACATGGGCCTGGCATATCGCGCCGCCGACCTGGTGGTGGCACGGGCCGGAGCAGGCACCATCAGCGAACTTCAGCTGCTGGGCAAAGCCGTACTGCTGGTGCCGTCGCCCAACGTGGCCGAGGACCATCAGCGCAAAAATGCCCAGGCCCTGGTGAACCATCAGGCCGCAGAAATGGTTCTTGATGCCGATGCTCCCGCCCGCCTTACCGCCGAGGCTATAGCTCTGGTAAAGCAGCCGCAGCGCCTCAAGGTCATGAGCGATGCAATATCGGCTATGGCCCTGCGCGACAGCGCCGAAAAGATTGTGGACGAAATTATAAAAGCCGTCGCTGAGGCCTGAAGCACCCTTGACGACGCCACACCAGCAAAACCCACTGAACGCAATGCAATACAGCAACATATACTTTGTAGGAGCAGGCGGCATAGGCATGGCCGCCCTCGAACGATATTACCTTTCGCGCGGCCTTAATGTGGCCGGCTACGACCGCACTCCTTCGGCCCTTACCGGCAAACTCGCCGAAGAGGGCGTACAAATATCATACGACGACTCCATGGACGCTGTGCCCGAGGCCTTCCGCAATCCGGCCGACACACTGGTGATATACACCCCGGCAGTACCGGCCTCCAACGTGCCCCTGACATTCTTCCACAGCGGCGGTTTCAACATCATTAAGCGAGCAGCCGCCCTGGGCATGATTACTCGCGGCTCCAAAGCCATCTGCTTTGCCGGCACCCACGGCAAGACTACAACATCGAGCATGTGCGCCCACATACTCCACTGCGGCCATGCAGGCTGCAACGCTTTCTTAGGTGGTATTCTGCGCAACTATGGCAGCAACCTGCTGCTGTCGGCTACATCGCCCTATTCGGTGGTGGAGGCCGACGAGTACGACCGATCTTTCCATCAGCTCACGCCATACATTGCCGTAATCACGGCCACCGACCCCGACCACCTCGACATCTACGGCACCGAGGAGGCCTATCTGGAGAGCTTCGCCCACTTTACCGGGCTTATTCGCCCCGACGGCAAACTGCTGCTGCACACAGGGCTGAAACTCGTTCCTGAGGCCGCCGCTTCAGTTGAAGTCCGCACATACTCGCGCAACGAAGGCGACTACCACGCCGAGAACGTGCGCAGCGGCGACGGTTCCATACACTTCGACTTTGTATATCCCGGCGGACGCATCGACGGCATCGAACTCGGCGTACCTGTCGACATCAACATCGAGAACGCCGTGGCTTCCCTGGCAGCCTGTCATCTGGCCGGCGAACTCGAACCGGCGAGCGCCGCTGCCGCCATGGCATCGTATCTGGGCGCCGAGCGCCGCTTCCAGTTCCACCTCAAAGAGCAGGCACCCGGCGGCCACGTGATAATCGACGACTACGCACACCACCCCGCCGAACTGGCCCGCAGCATACAGTCGGTGCGCGCCCTGTATCCGCAGCGCAGGCTCACCGTAGCCTTCCAGCCCCACCTGTACAGCCGCACCCGCGACTTTGCCGACGAATTCGCCCAAGCCCTCTCGCAGGCCGACGAAGTGATTCTTACCGACCTGTATCCCGCCCGCGAAGAACCAATACCCGGCGTCAGCTCGGAAATAATCTTCAACAAAATAAAAAACAGCGAAAAATTGCTGATTTCCAAAGAAGACTTTGTAGATACATTAAAAAATCGTAACTTTGAAATTCTATTGGCAGCCGGAGCGGGCGACCTAAGCCTCTACCTGCCAAAGTTAGTGGAAAGTTTGAAATGCTGACGAAAACCTCCGTAATACGATGCGTGCTGGCACTGCTGATGATGGTGTATCTGGCAGTGATGCTGCCCCTGGCCAAGGGCAACGCTGCCTCACGCCCGTACTCAGGGGTACAATTCGCCATAGCCGACTCGCTGGGCACAGGCTTTGTAAACGCCGACGACATCCGGCGCGAATGCCAACGGCACTTCGGCGGCCTCGACAGCATCAGCTCGCACCACATACGCCTCCACGAAATAGAGCGCGTGCTGGGCAATCTGCCGCAAATCGAAAGTGTAAACGCAGCGGTACTTTGCAACGGCACACTGCGCCTCGACATTGTACCCATGATGCCAGTGGCGCGGGTGTTCGAGCACAACCGCTCATACTACATCAACCGAAGCGGCAAACGTATCGACGCCAATATCGAATACCACATCGACGTGCCGGTGGTGAGCGGACACTTCGACTCAATACACAATCCGGCCAGACTGCTGCCGGTGCTCGACTACATAAAATCGCACCCCGACATCAATAATCTGGTATCGGCAGTGAACTCCGACCGCAATCACGACATTATACTTGTGCCGGTAATCCGCGGCCATGTGGTGAACTTCGGCGACACATCGCTGATAGCCGACAAGTTCGCCCGCATCAAAAGCTTCTACAACAATGTGATGCCGGTAAAAGGATGGGACTACTACGAAAGCCTGTCGGTGAAATGGCGAGGCCAGATAGTGGCCACGCGCTACGACAAGCCTAAGGCATCGGTGCTGAATCTTGCCACCAACGAAGACTACAACGAAGTTCCCGACTCGATGCTGACCACGCCGCTCGTTTACCCCCAAGAACTCATCAACCGGCAATAACCCTACCTTTATACACGAAAGCATTCCTAAAAGAGCTAATCGATTTAATCCAAGCGCATGGAACCCAGATATATAGTAGCAATAGAAATAGGCAGCAGCAAGATTCACGGCGCAGTGGCGCAGGTGGATTCCGACAGCGGCGCCATACAAGTGATAGCCTCGGAGGTGCAGCATGCTGCAAACAGCGTGCGCCACGGGCGAGTGAGCAATGTTCAGGAAGTGTCCGACCTGGTCAACGGCATTGTACGCAAACTCGAGAACAACCAGGCCGTGATGCCACGCAAAATCAGCGAAATCTACATCAGTCTGGGCGGCCGGTCGCTCACTACCGTGCCGGCCAAGGCAAGCATCGACTTCGCCAACGAAACCGAAATCACCGCCGATGCCATAAAGCGCCTGAAAAAGGAGGCTGAATTCGGCCTTACCACAACCAAAAGCATACTCGACCTGCTGCCGCGGCGATATTACGTCGACAACAAGGAGGTAACCAACATGGCCGGAACTTTCGGCTCGCGTGCGAGCATCGACTTCACTGCCATAATATGCGCCCAGGAAAACCGCGCAAACCTCGAACGCATAAAGCTCGACTCTCCTCTGCTGCGGCGGCGCAACTATCTGATACGCCCCCTGGCGATAGCCGACATGGTACTCGACTCCAACGAGCGCCAGCTGGGTTGCGCACTGGTGGATTTCGGAGCCGAAACCACCACTCTGAGCATATACAAAGAGGGTGCCCTGCAGTTCGCCGTGACTCTGCCGCTGGGTTCGCGCAACGTGACCCGCGACCTTATGGGCGGCCTGAAACTGACCGAGGACCGTGCCGAACAGCTTAAAATCGAACACGGCAACGCCATTAACGAACGCCCCTGCGGCGCTCCTCTCTCGGCCGACCAGGTAGACATCAACCAGTTTGTTCACGCCCGTACAGGCGAAATCATAGCCAATGTGATACACCAGGCCGAGGCCGCCGGATACAAGGTGGGCGACCTGCCTGCCGGAATAATTGCCGTGGGCGGCGGCGCACGGATGCGCAACTTCCTCACTGCCCTGTCCACTCAGTCGAAAATGCGAGTGCGCCATGGCGTGGCCGACCCACAGATACACCTCTGCCACGGATTAGACCCCGATGTCGACGTCGACATCATAGCCCTGCTCAAGGCAGCTGCAGCCATGCCCGGCAACTCCTGCCTGTTCCTCGACCGGACTATGGAAGAAAAAACCGAACCGGAGTCCGGACACCGTCCCGACGATGAGGCAGCAGCCGACAACTACCGCAGGCCCGTAAATGAATCGGACAGCGACCTGCTCGACGATGATCCCGACGACGAATTCGAAGCTCGGCCTCCTAAAAAGCAGGGCTGGTTCAGCCGCATGCTAAACCGGCGCAAGGCCGACGAACGACGCGAACAGCTCCTGGAAGATGCCCGGCGCGACGAGGAGGAACGACGCGAACGCCAACGCCAACGCCGCGAAGACCAGGAAACCATCGACCCTATGGCCGATGAAGACGACTCCGACGACATGGCCGAAATTGATTATGCCGAAACCAAAAGCCTTATCGGCAAATTCAAAAACAAGGTTACAAGCTACCTTGAACGCGGCACCGAGGCCGACCTCGACGACCGTAACAATTAATCCACACCACTCCCCTGACGAAAATACAAGCAACTATGTCAAGTGAAAATATGTCGCCCGACGACCTCCAGTATATCGACAAATACAACCAGCCCGACTACGACCCCGACCGTATAATGGTGATTGGCGTGGGCGGTGGCGGCAGCAATGCCGTCAACCACATGTTCAAGCAGAATATCCAGTGCGTGTCGTTCGTCGTAATAAACACCGACCAGCAGGCTCTGCGCCGCTCGCCTGTGCCAACCAAAGTTCTCATTGGCCCCACTGTAACCAAAGGCCGCGGTGCCGGAAACATTCCCGAGAAAGCCTTCCAGGCCGCCGAAGAAAGCGCCGCCGACATCGACCGCCTCTTTACCGACGAAACCGACATGGTGTTCATCACCGCCTCGATGGGCGGCGGCACAGGCACCGGAGCCGCTCCGGTGGTGGCACGCATAGCACGCGAGCGCGGTCTGCTTACTGTGGGCATTGTAACCATACCCTTCCTGTTCGAGGGCATGAAGAAAATCAACAAGGCCCTGGCTGGCGCCGAAGAGATGCGCAAATATGTCGACACCCTGCTGATTATCAACAACGAACGCCTGTCGGAAATATACCCCAGCCTGCGTTTTGAGGAAGCCTTTGCCAAGGCCGACGACACCCTCTCAACCGCCGCACGCTCTATTGCCGAAATCATTACCAACGACGGCTACATAAACCTCGACTTCAACGACGTCGACACCACTCTGCGCAACGGAGGCACCGCCCTGATTTCGGTGGGCTACGGCGAGGGCGAAAACCGTGTGACAAACGCCATCAACGACGCCCTGCACTCGCCGCTGCTGAAAAACGCAAACGTTTTCTCGTCGCAGCGACTGCTGTTCAACCTCTGCTACTCGCGCGAGGCCGAGCAGGCATTCAAGGCCGAAGAAGCTCGCGAGCTGTCGGCATTCATCACCAAAATCGACTCTCAGGTCGAAGTGGACGTCATATGGGGTATCACCTACGACGAAACTCTGGGCAACCGCGTGAAATTCACAATTCTCGCCGCCGGATTCGACGCTGACAGCGACAACGATGCCTCCGAAGCCAAGCTCGACGTCCGGCCTGCCGCACGCCCTGCCGACGCCGATGTCAGCCGCAAACCCATAGATAAAGAAAAGATTGCCGACTACTACGGCACCGAAAAAATCGACGACCTCCAGCGGCTCAAGGAGCAGCAGCGCTACATAATCCTGAGCCCCGACCAGATTGACAACGACGACATAATCGAAACCCTCGAGCGCACCCCCGCCTACAACCGCGACAAGAAGATGGCTGCACGCAGCGTGAAAGCTCCCGGACAGGCAGTACCCAATCCGACGCCGCACCACGAGGAAAGCGCCCGCGGACAGCAGCCTACAGCCAAACCGGGCAACAACGTTGTATTCTTCTCCGACGACGAATAACCCCCTCCCCGGAGTGGAGGCATGAATGCCTCCACTCCGAGCCGACGGCACGTACGCCCCAAAATACACTCAACTCCTCAGAATATGAAAAAACTCGTAATCTCCACCGGCGCAGGCATGAGCGCCGAAAGCGGCATCAGCACCTTCCGCGACGCAGGCGGACTGTGGGAACAGTACCCCGTAATGCAGGTGGCCTCGGCCGAAGGTTTCGCCGCAGACCCCGCGTTGGTACACCATTTTTACAACGAACGACGCAAACAACTCATCAGCTGCGTGCCCAACGAAGGCCACCGCATCATCGCCGAGCTGGAAAAACGCTTCGACGTATACGTCATAACCCAGAACGTCGACGATCTGCACGAGCGCGCCGGCTCATCGAAAGTACTCCACCTGCACGGCGAACTGATGAAAGCCCGCGCCATGGACGACGAGAACCTCACCTTCCGGCTCACACCCGAGTCGTATGTAACCTCCGTCGAAAGCCTCTTCGACGGTCACCGTGTGCGCCCGCACATAGTATTCTTCGGCGAGGCCGTGCCCAACTTCGAGCCCGCCACCGAGCTTGCCGCCCAAGCCGACATCTTCGTAATCATCGGCACCTCATTGGCCGTATATCCGGCAGCCTCACTGCTGCACTACGTACGCCGCGGAGTGCCCGTGTACTACATCGACCCCAATCCCGCCGAAGTTCCGGCAGGCGTAACCGTACTGCGCTGCGGCGCCTCCGAAGGCCTCCGCCGCCTCGCCGACATGATATAACCTATTGTACCCTGCCGGGCGTTTGTACCCCGCCGTCGGGATGACGGCGGGCACCCCATCCTTGCCTCAACAGCACATGCCTTCAGAACCAAATGGCCCCCTCCTTGCCGGGACGACACGGAATACAAACGCCGGCTAAAAACTATAGCTCTATAGTACTATAGTCTAAAAAAATACTTATCTTTGCCGTGTGAAATCTACTGTTGGCATATTGATATTGCTGCTTTCGCTGCTGGCATCGTGCGGCAACGGCGACACGTGGCAGCGTATGGACACCGCCGATTCGCTCATAGAGCAATACCCCGATTCGGCCCTAACCATACTGCAAGGCATTGATTCAACCAACATTACGGGCGCAAAACTGTGCGCACGCCACGCACTGCTCACAATCCAGGCCCGCGTAAAAACTTACCGGAACTCAATTTCAGATACTGCCGCTCTGCCACTGCTCGACTACTACAGCGACCACGGCCCCGACTTCGACCGCATGCGTGCCGCGTTCTATAAAGCCGAAATTTATTCACTCACAAACAATAATGGCGAACGAATAAAAAGCCTTCTCCATGCCGAAGACATTGCTTCTAAAATAAACGACAACTACTGGCTCGCCAAAATATATGAACAGAAAGCCTTGATATATAATTCCACCGGGTATCTGCAGGAATCGATTGACTGTGCGAAAAAAGCGATTGCACTTTACCGTACCAGATCAATGCGTATGAATGAGGCTTTTCTGTATGGCGATATCGCTAATATATATTATAATTCAGCAGATTTCCAAAAGTCTAATGAATTGCTCGACAGTATTCAAATTCTATTCAGTAATGAACTACGTCTGTCGGAGACTCTTAGGATATATCTGCTGGATTTAAAAATCTCTAATCTGGTAGGAGAACATAAATTTTTACAGGCAGATTCTTTAATTAGAGTTTTCAAGACAATATGCCCTAATCCTGACTGGCATCAGCTCAGAAACTATATTTATATTCAGATATATAGTGATACAACGGGAGTTAAAGACAATTTGGCCAAATTATCTCAACTTTCTAAAAATCCGTCTACTTTATCTTATTATTTTCGTACATGTTATGACTATTATTGTCTTAGAGCAGAATGGCTCAATGCGAAAAATGCTGTCGATAGCGCACTATATTATCAGGATATTGCAATACGGGAGGCTTTGAAACAATCGATTATAAGCACACAACTCGACATTCAGACAGCTCGAACCAATAAACTTGAAAATAAAAACCAAAAATTACTCTATGCCTTAGGCTTATCGGCTGGACTAACCATTCTTTTAATAATTGCCTACAAAACTACTATAATCAGAGTAAAGAACAGGAGAGATGCTATAGTAAACGATATATCTTCCCAACTCGCTGCACAGCAACTGCTTTTGGCTGATTACCGACAAAATGCTGAACAACAGATTGCAAAACTCAGCCATAGTCTGGCTGAATCCGAGAGCAAGAATGACAAAAATGACAAGATGGAAATATCGGTTACTGACAACTGTCTGAATCATTTAAGACTCCGCGATATATTTTCATCACAAAGCGGTACACTTTCCACAATATGTCTTAAATACGTCGAAAGCCTTAACTCTGAGGAAAAAACCGCCACTTATAATGAAATTATCAAGACTCTACAAGCCCTGAATTCCGCCGCATCGCTTACTCAGCAAGAAAAAAATATCAACGAAGCCTACAATAATATTCTTGTAAAATTCAAAAGTGACTTTCCAAAAATTTACCAGGATAATTACGGCTTATTAATACTACTGATAACAAGAACCAAACCACGCCTTATAGCCTTGATATTGCAAAAACCGGAGCAGACAATCTACACCAAAAGAAAAAGAATTGTGGAAGAAATCAGAAAATCGTCCTCTCCCCATAAGGATGTATTCCTCTCTGCTTTGGGATAAAACAGCTTTTACACTTTTTAACACAATTTCTATTATTCAACCCACCTAAGATACACCTAAAATACTGCGTTTTAGGTTTTGAATAATTATTCAAAAAAATGACTGTTGATTTTCAGCATATTACAACACATTTGAATAATCTGATTTTTGCAGAAATCTTTGCAAATAATTTGGAGAATCAATAATTTTGCCAAAAAGCAAAGTTGTATTATGAAATTGAAAAGACTGTTATTTGTATCAAGTTGCCTTATGCTTGCAACGGCAGGCATTATGGCAGAAACTCCCGGAACTACCACAGGTACCATAGGAGGCGGAACTACTACGCCGCTAAAACCCAAAGAACCCCCAAAAACGGGCAGACCCAAAGCTCCGTCGGCTCAGGTGGTGGAGGCTGCGGCTACTATCGGCTTAGGAATTACAAGGAAAATGCAAAATTTGCAATATGCTCTCCATACAAAGATTATGACAAACTGAGGCGCGGGCTCTTGGCCGGAATCAAGCCGGAATTCGCATAATAAACTCAAAAAAGCGGCAATTTGCTTGCATAGGCAATTTATTAGTATTACATTTGCAAACAACCCTAAAAAATTACCTTATGGCACATTTAAAAAACATAGTACTTGGTTTATTTATTGTATCTGTTGCTACTAATACAATAAACGCAGCTGCAACCCACAACCTGAGGGTGAAGATGGTGGTGGAGGAAAGCGGTGAGGTGCTGACAGACATTGTACCGTCGGCTCTAACCGAAACGATGGATTATATTTCTACAGGTGAGTTCCGGGCCGACAGCACCTTCATGTTCAAGAATCTGCCGGAGCGGAAACTGCTGATCGGATATCATATTGACCAAAGCTTATGGTGCGACTCGGTGCCGCTGCCGATACCGCAGGAACTGTTCTTTGTATATGTGCCTCAGAAGCTGGTAGACACCCACCGCAAGGCCGAAATGTTAGGCGAGCTGAATGTGGAGGGCAGCAACCAGTATACGGAGATGAATAAAACTACTTTCATACCCACCAAAAAGGAAAAGAAAATATCGCGCGGCGGTATCGACCTGCTCAGCAACATGGCTATGGCTCAACTTAATGTCGACCCGATGTCGGGTTCGGTTACTACGGCCTCGGGCGAAGCAATAAGCCTGTTTATCGACATGCGCCCGTCGTCGCAGCAGGAGATAGGCATGCTACGTGCCATGGATATCGAAACAGTGGAGTTTCTGGTGTCGCCTGCCGACCCACGCTTTCAGGGCGCCCGCTATGCGTTGAATTATGTGCTGGTGAAATATAAATACGGCGGTTATACGGTTGTGGACGGTCAGCAGCGTTTTATACAAAACCAGGGCTCTTACAACGTATATACCCGCAATACCACAGGTAAGATGCTTTATGACCTGAGCGGAGGCTTTTCATATTTGACCGACTCGCATTACGGGCGTGAAGAAGTGAACAGGTATGAGTTCCCGGATTTCACACTCGAAAAGCGCACCACCAACGACGGCGGCTACAAGAGCAATCGCAAAGGCTACGGCTCGATGCGGGCTACATACCAGAGCGAAAAGCTGAGTATTGTGAATACCGTGGGCCTCTCGGGCCAGAACACGCCCGGCAACAGACTTCACGGTCTGGTAAGTTATAATCCGCAAGTATATCCTGTTGAAGAGAATATGCAATACACCCATAACAGCGATTTAAGCCTGTCGTGGAACGGCAATTATTTTTTCAATCTGCCTAATCAGTTTTCGCTTTCGGTTGCGCCTTCGGCATCTTACTCCAAGTACAAAAATGCTTCCCGCTACATCGAAAACACAGAGATTATAAACAATTCGCACGACAAAGCCTGGATATACCAAGTTCTTGCCCAAGCGGGCAAACAGCTTGGCAGGCAGCAAGTCGGCATCCGCTTGATAATAGGACAGAACGGCAATTCAATGACATATTCAGGCACGACCGCAACAAAGTCGCACAGCGCATATTCAGGAGGCCTTTCCGACCTGTATGCCAACCTGAATTTCGGTCGTCTATGGCTATATGCAAATGCAGGAATAAGATATTCTCACCAGACTGTCGACGGAGTGGCGTATAACAATGTTGCGCCTGAATACTATATAAATGCCGGCTATAACTTCAACCGCCGGAGCAGTATACAATTATCCTCAAACTATACGCCTACCGGACTGCCTACAAACAATAAATCGGATCAGTTATTGCTGAAAAACAATATCGACGCCGTGCAGGGTAATCCTTATCTGGAACAGGGCAAATATTTCACAGCCGGATTATCATACAACTACAATCCGACTTCGCAATACGCTATCTCGGCATTTTGGACTTTCACACGTTTGTCGAATATAATAGTAAGCGACTACAAACCCGGAGAATTTCAGGGCAGACCCGTAATGGTGCAGAGATTTGTCAACAACGGTTTCTGTGCCGCAAACAACTATGGCGTGAATATGATGTTCAAATGTTTCAACTCCAATCTCCGCCTCAATGTAGGCGTAAGAGGCAGCACTCAACTGAATCGCACTCTGGCATATTACAAAGGTACTTATCTGAACTATTTCGGGCAAGCCACCTATATCCTGAACCAGTTCTATTTCAGAGCCAGCTATAATTCACGCAGCACAATGATAGGCATCGGCAGCAGGACAAAAGTCCGTGACTACTACACCATATTGGCGGGCTGGGGCAATGGCAACTGGAACATCGAAGCTTTTGCATTTAACCCATCGGTAGGCAACTATCGCAGCACTTCCATGCTCACCGACATCGGCCCCTACAGCTCGTGGTCGGAAACCTACAGCTCTTCGTATCACCGCCAGTTCGGTCTTTCGGTAAGATATTCGTTCTCTTACGGCAAGAAAGTGCAGCAGGGCGAAAAACTCGGCCCGGTACAGGGCGCCGAATCAGGGTTGCTTAACACAACCGACTGATGGGTTTCAGACTCTTACGCCAGCAGGACAACCCAATTTCCGGATGTGATATTCACCCTGATAAGTATATTGGTATTCGGCATAGTATTGTTAATATACAATAGTACTATTTTTGCCGTGTTCATTTTTATGAGCCTGCTCTACGGCGTGTGGGTAACTCTATTCCTGCGCAGGCGCCGTATAATAGATTACGAAACTTTTTCGGTACAGGCTCGTAGCCAGGATATGGCATTTCAGTACGTGAACTCATTGCAGAAAATGTTTGCTTTTGCATATTGTTCTTTCATGTAATTTCTACACAAACTGCAACCATCTCCATTTGATGCACGGAAATTTGCTATTATAATAAAAAAACTTGAATTATTTGCAAGATTTAAAAATATACTTTATCTTTGCCACAAACAAAGAAGCGACTGCATACGAAACAGATCAATCAAGATCATACTCTATTACCGACGCATATCTGCTGGTCGAAACCTCAAACGGCCACGAATACGAAGGCTGGATTTACTAATTGCAAATAATCAAACGTTTGAACGCAGACCTTACTGCTCAAAGGGGCCAACTCACACGAGTCCGCCGAGATAATCAATTCAATAAAAACGACCATCTAAAACACCTTAACCATGGAAAAATTCTTTTTAAAGGTTCTTCACGAGGAACCAGTTGCAGAGTTATCTTTGCACGAACTGGTAGGCGGGTACGGTGGCATAAATGTATGCTCTAAGAATGAGGAAGAATGTCCTTGTAATGATGGCAGTTACATCACATGCCCCGATTTGTGTACAATAGATTTTTGCTTACGTGACTGCGATTTAAGAGAAAAGTGCCCTCCGGCTACAACAATCGGAGGCGGAGGCATTCAATAATCCGGTTCTAATACATTAGGTACCGACATCCGGTACCTGATGTATTTGCATAATACAGCCTAATATGGAACTCTCAATATACAGCATTACTTTTATAGAAAACGGAAAGTTCTATTTATATAACTCTCAGACAAATTTCTTTTCTGAAATTTCCGAGGAGTTATATAAGTCGCTTAAGAATCGAACTTGGCAGGAACTCCCGGATTCAGTAGTGAACCAACTTAAATCACGGAAGATTATAGTAAAAACAGGCTATAAGTACGATTACTATAATTCTCAGCGACTGAAGTTCAATGTCCAAAAATATAACAATACCCACTTGGGGCTCGTTATAGTACCTACGACAGCATGCAATTTCGATTGTCCCTATTGTTTTGAGCCCAAAATGAATCCTAAAACTGTAACTACGGCAATCATAAACAACTTACGAAATTTTATCAAAGCGTTTATCGACGTAAAAAAAATTGATTTGACCTGGTATGGCGGCGAGCCTCTTTTAGCTTTCAATCGAATAAAAACTATACACGATATGCTGACTGCAGATGGAATGCCCCAAATAGTGTCTCATTCAATTGTTACAAACGGTTATTTGTTCACTGAAGATGTAATACAATACTTTAAGGAAAAAAATTTGGGTAATATACAGATTACTATTGATGGTAGTAAAGAATATCATAATACAACGCGATGCCTTAAGGCCGGTCGAAAGCCCACTTTCGATGTAATTATGAACAACATCGAGCGAATTTTAAGGCAAATGCCCGAAACGCATCTTTCTATAAGGGTAAATATCAAGAAATCAATTTTTACAGAATATCTGCATCTGTTAGATTATTTCATAAAGAAATACCCGGACAATAAAAAACTGAGCGTCTATCCCGGTCTTATAAGAGAAGAAACACCGGATAAAAAGTCACTCACTTGCGACTGTTTTTCTTCTGAAGACGTATCAGAACTTAACCAATTAATAAAAGAAGCCGGCTACGATGCCAACATATATCCTAAACGACAACATCGTGGATGCATGGCTCAGTCCTTGAACTCTTATATAATCGGCCCGGAAGGAGAACTATATAAATGTTGGAACGATGTATCAAATCCGGAGATGATTATCGGTAATATTTCATCCATGGAAATGAACGGGAGTACCCGACTTCTGAATTTTATGACTGAGTCGCTCCCATTTAATTCTGAATGTCGAGATTGTCATGCCTTTCCGATATGTGATGGCGGATGCGCATATTACCGTTTGCGTAATCTGAAAGAAGGTACATGCTTCCCTGTCTGTTCTTCTTTCAAGGATTTGGAGAAACTCAAACGCGCGCTGTTGAACGGTATAAAGCCCGAACAGCTATAAGCCTCCACAAAAAATATTTTTTTGCATTTGTTTTAAATTATTTATAAATTTATTATATTTGCGAAATCATCAAAACAAAACAGTGAATGAAAGACTTAAAGGGCATAGTACTTAGATTTATATTGTTTTTTGGCATGCTTAATATCACACTTTGTATTTCGGCTTACGAGCTGAAAGTACGAATGATATTAAAAGGGACCGATAAGCTCCTTACCGAGTTTAAGCCGATTCTTGGCTCAGAAGACGGCAGGAGCGTTTATGGTACCTCAGAACTACAGCCCGACAGCACTTTTATAATTAATGAAGTGCCGACTGAAGGGATATTTGCTGTAATATACAAGATAGGAGATGTACACTACGGTGAACCTGTATCCTTACCGCGTGAAGAAGTTTTTAATGTGTATGTACCCGAGAGACTGTTGCCGAAGACCGGCGAAGCCACTGAACTCGCAGAACTTAAAGTTGAAGGTCGCACCCGATACATCGAAGAGAACAAAACGACTTTCATACCTACTAAAAAGGAGAAAAAAATTTCTCACGGAGGTATCGAACTGATCCGTACGATGGCACTCGCCGATTTATATGTCGACCCCATGTCCAAGAGTGTCACCACCGCCTCAGGTATGAGCGTAGAGCTTTTTATCGACATGCAGCCGGCCACACAAGCAGAGGTAGAAATGCTGCGCTCCACGGACATACAGACTATTGAATATCTCGAGTCGCCGGCCGACCCACGATTCCACGGGGCAAGGTTTGTAGTAAATTACGTTCTTGTTAAATACGATTACGGCGGATATACGTCGTTGAGCGGCCAACAGCATTTCATACAGAATTATGGTAATTATCGCGCGTATTCACGGTTTACCTCCGGGAAGATGCTATATGATTTTGGCGGTGGATTCGGGTATGAGAGCGATTCTCATATCGGACGCGACAACCTGAGCGTATATAACTTCCCCGACCTGTCTGTGGAAAAGCATTCGGTCAGCGACGGAGCATCGGCAAGCAAACGAAGCGGCTACGGATCCTTCAGGGCAATATACCGGAGCAATAAAATCAATATTGCAAATACTTTGAGTCTTTCAGGCGCAAACACTCCTCGTATACTCTCGCACGGTATTGTGAGTTATAATCCGGCTTTATACCCCGAAGAAGAAAGCCGAAGATATTCGCACACCAGCAACCTGAGTGCAGTATGGAACGGAAACTATTTTTTTGACTTACCCTCCGGATTCTCACTTTCTGTCACTCCATCTGCTTCGTATTCAAAATACAGAAGTGCTTACTCTTTTACTGAAGGCAATACATTCCGGAGCGATTCGCGCGACAAGACATGGCAATATAAACTTCTGGCAGAGTTAAAAAAGAGATTTGGCAATCAGAGTATAGGTGTCAGAATATCTACCGAAGGAAATGGTAATTCTGTAACCTATACAGGAACCGAATCCTCCAAGTCGCAAGGAAGGACCTACGGCGGTTTAGCCGATTTGTCGGCCAATCTTTCATTTGGCAATTTCTGGGGTGCCATAAACACCGGCGCGAAATTCTTTTCACAGACTGTTTCCGATGTAAACTATAAATCGATTTCGCCGTGGTATTATTTTAAATTAGGATATAATTTTAGCGGTCAAAGCAGCATAAATATGTTCTCAAACTTTACTCCATATACAGTGCCGATGAGCGCTAAGACCAACAATTTCGTACTTACCGACAAATTGGACGGCGTGCGTGGCAATCCATCGCTAAAAAATGGCACATTCTTCAATATCGGCCTACAATACAAATTTATGCCTAACCAAATTTTCAGTCTGTCGTCCTACTGGACGTTCACCCGCATGGGCAATATGATTGTTGACAGATATACCCCTGAAATTTACCATGGTCATCCTATAATGGTGCGTAGCTGGTTGAATCACGGCTTCATGAATACTCACAACTATGGAATCAACCTTTCGGTAAAATGCCTGAACTCCAATCTGCGGCTTAACGGTGGTATACGCGGAAATAGTGTCGCACGCCATTCCTTGCAGAACTACAGCGCCACCCATCTGAATTTCTTTGGCCAGGCCATGTATATTTTCGGTCAGTTCTATGCCTCGGCATCGTATAACTACCACCGTACAAATATCAGCAATTCTTCCATAAGCAAAACTCCGGCGTATTACAGTCTGGAAGCCGGCTGGGGCAATGGTAACTGGAACATTTCGGCCACAGCTTTTAACCCTTCGGTAAGTAGTTATAAGTCGGGATATTCGCTTATTGATACTGCGGAGTTTTCCTCACGTAATCAGAGCTATTCATCGGCGTACCATCGACTCTTTGTGCTGAATGTATCGTATTCATTCTCCTATGGTAAGAAAATAAAACAAGACAATCATGTTGGTCCGCTTCAGGGCGGAGCTTCCGGCATTCTCGACTATTCAGACCGATGAGATTCAGACTCATACGCCAGCAGGAAGTGATGCAGTGCGGCGCGGCCTGTCTGGCCATGGTCGGCACATCTTTCGGCATGCCCGTATCGCTGAGGCATGCCGACCGGTTGTGCGGAGCATCGAAACAAGGCGTTTCGATGCTGGCCATATCAAAATCCGCCACCGAACTGGGGCTGGAAAACGCCACTGTAAAACTGACTGTCGAAAAACTGGCTGAGATGCCAATGCCCTGCATTCTGCATTGGGACCAGCGGCACTACGTTGTATTGTATAAAATATCAGACCGGGGGCGGCGCTTCCACATCGCCGACCCCGGCAAAGGTAAAATGCGCATCAGCGCCGATGAACTCAGAGAACATTGGATAAGCTCACGAAACGGTGAAGAGGAAAAAGGGATTGCCATGTTTTTCAATCCATCCGAAGCGTATTATTCATCAGCTCCGGAATCCGACCGGCATAGAGGCGCCGACTTGTCGGTAATATACGACTTTATAAAAAAACACCGCCGGTACTTTATTCAGATTCTTTTCGGGCTGTCGGTAGCTTGCCTGATGCAGCTGTTGATGCCGTTCCTGACACAGGCCATAGTCGATGCAGGCATCAAAAATTCGTCGTTAAGACTTATATGGCTGATACTGCTGGGCGAACTCACAATAATTGTGGGGCGTACGGCCACTGAGTTTGTACGCGGCTGGCTGCTGCTGCATCTTTCGATGCGCATAAACCTGTCGCTGCTGAACAGCTTTTTCATCAAGCTTATGCGGCTGCCGATGTCTTTCTTCGAAATACGAAAAAGCGGAGATATACTGCAGCGCCTGGCCGACCAGGACCGGATACGCAACTTCCTCACAACCCAATTTCTGGGCGTGATATTCACCCTGATAAGTATATTGGTATTCGGCATAGTATTGTTAATATACAATAGTACTATTTTTGCCGTGTTCATTTTTATGAGCCTGCTCTACGGCGTGTGGGTAACTCTATTCCTGCGCAGGCGCCGTATAATAGATTACGAAACTTTTTCGGTGCAGGCTCGTAGCCAGGATATGGCATTTCAGTACGTGAACTCCATGCAGGAAATAAAACTGCAGAACTGCGAGGAGCGCCGACGCGGCAAGTGGGAAGACATACAGATAGAACTATTCGAAGTACAGATGAAGTCGCTGCGCATGCAGCAGACTCAGGAAGCCGGCGCCCTGTTTATCAACGAACTGAAAAACATACTGATTACCGTGCTGGCTGCTTCGGCTGTTATTGACGGACAGTTTACTCTCGGCGCCATGCTGGCGGTACAATATATCATAGGCCAACTAAATTCGCCTATAAACCAGCTTATCGGGTTCGTATATTCGATGCAGGACGTGAAGATATCACTGGAACGTATCGGCGAGATACATCACTGCGACGACGAAGACAAAGGCCGGGAAGATGCGGTTACTGAAATCGACTGTCCGGCAATCGAGTTCGACAACGTCAGTTTCAGGTACGAAAAACATTCTCCCTATAAAACCCTGCACAACATAAGCCTTACCGTGCCACCCGGCAAGGTCACGGCAATAGTAGGGGCCTCAGGAAGCGGCAAGACAACAATACTCAAGCTTATGCGGGGATATTATCCTGCAGAAGAGGGGTGCATCAGAGTGTCCGGCCGCAGTCTGGGAGAATACAATCTGAGGCGTTGGAGAATGAACTGCGGTGTAGTTATGCAGGACGGCGTAATTTTTTCAGATACAATCGCACGCAACATAGCTGCAGATGATGACGATATAGACCTCGAACGGCTTCAATACGCATCACAATTGGCCAACATCCATGATTATGTGATGAATCTGCCTTTGAAATATAATACCGAGATAGGCAAAGACGGTATCGGACTGAGCCAGGGGCAAAAACAGCGGATTCTTATAGCGCGCGCAATTTACCGCAATCCCCGGTTCATATTTCTTGACGAAGCCACTAACGCGCTTGATGCCAGTAACGAAAACCTGATAATAGGCAATCTTAACGAATTTTTCAAAGGGCGTACAGTTGTGGTGATTGCACACAGGCTATCGACTGTGAAAAATGCAGACCGGATTCTGGTTGTCGACCAAGGTCGTATAGTAGAATCGGGCAACCACAACGAACTGACTGCCGCTCGCGGCATATACTACAACCTCGTCAAAAACCAGCTGGAATTAGGAACATGAAAAAAGACAATCCTGACACCATATACCTTGTGCCGGAAAAAAAGAAGCGTACACTTGATGGAATTCCTAATAGGCTGTACTGCTACGGTTGGCTGACTATTCTAATTGCTATCGCAGCTCTGGCTGCTGTATGGCTGCTGTTACGCCGGCTGACTGCATAGTGAGCCATCAGGCTTCCTGATATAGTGCATAATGCCGGTCAAAATTGTCATTGCCGGTTTCACAGTGTCGGCAGGTCGATGATTTCCTGCAGCAGAACCACGGCGGTTTCGACATCGGGAACATCGCTGACAGCCATGCTGCGACGGTCGTTTTTCTGTCGCAGACGGGCCCGACGCATGTTCAGCTGCATGTAGTTGAGCAGCCGCCCGAACATGGCCGACTGGTAGAAGGCCGCGTTGCTGTCGTCGACAAAGTAAAGGTACAGCGAACCGCGGTGCATAGTCACCTTCTCCACGCCCAGACGGCGGCCAAGCCTGCGCAGTGTGGGCACACGCAGCAGTTCGGAGGCCTGGCGCGGAATGCGTCCGAAACGGTCTTCGAGCTGACGGCGGAATTCCAGCAGATCGGTTTCGCGCTCTATGTTGTCGAGGCGCTGGTACAGGGCTATTCGTTCGCTCTCCTGCGGCACATAGTCGGCGGGGAATAGCAGTTCCAGGTCGGTTTCTATCACGGTGTCGGCCACAAATTCTTCCTCGCCGCGGGCAGTAACGCCGTCATCGGCGGTGAATGTACCGGCGAACTCCTCGGTACGCAGTTCCATTACGGCTTCGCGCAGTATCTTCTGATAAGTTTCGTAGCCCAGGTCGGCTATGAAACCGCTTTGTTCGGCGCCCAGCAGGTTTCCGGCGCCGCGTATGTCCAGGTCCTGCATGGCTATGTGTATGCCGCTGCCGAGGTCCGAGAAACTTTCTATAGCCTGCAGACGGCGTCGCGCTATAGGCGTGAGCGGCATGTGGGCAGGCACCATCAGGTAGCAGAATGCCTTGCGGTTGCTGCGCCCCACCCGTCCACGCAACTGGTGCAGTTCGCTCAGGCCGAAATTCTGGGCGTTGTTCACTATTATGGTGTTGACGTTCGGCATGTCGACACCACTTTCGACTATAGTGGTACTGAGCAGCACGTCGTAGTCGTGAGCGGCGAAGTCCACAATGGTTTTCTCAAGGCGCTCGGGGGGCATCTGGCCATGCGCTACGGCAACCTTGGCATCAGGCACCAGACGGTGTATCATGGCCTCGAGGTCGTAAAGGCCTTCGATGCGGTTGTTGATGAAAAATACCTGTCCGCCGCGCGAAATCTCAAAGTTGAGAGCCTCCGCCACTATGTCGTCGTTGAGGGTGTCGACCGAGGTGATAATCGGATAACGGTTTGCCGGCGGAGTGTTGATCGACGACAGGTCGCGGGCGCCCATCAGCGAGAACTGCAGGGTACGCGGTATGGGGGTGGCACTCATGGTGAGGGTGTCGATGTTGATTTTCAGCTGCTTGAGCTTTTCTTTCACCGCCACACCGAACTTCTGTTCCTCGTCGATTACCAGCAGGCCCAGGTCTTTGAATTTCACACTCTTGCCTATGAGTTTGTGGGTGCCTATGATGATATCTATTTTGCCCTCGGCCAGGTCGGCGAGTATTTCTTTGGTCTGCTTGGGCGAACGGGCGCGCGACAGATAGTCGACTCGCACCGGGAACTCTTTCAGACGCTCTCTGAATGTGCGGTAGTGCTGATATGCCAGCACCGTGGTGGGAACGAGCACAGCCACCTGTTTGCCGTCGGTGGCGGCCTTAAAAGCCGCACGGACAGCTATTTCGGTCTTGCCAAAGCCCACATCGCCGCAAATCAGGCGATCCATGGGGCGTTCGCTTTCCATATCGGCTTTCACGGCCTGAGTGGCGGTAAGCTGGTCGGGGGTGTCCTCGTATATAAACGATGCCTCGAGCTCGTGCTGCAGATAGCTGTCGGGCGAGAATGCGAATCCTTTTTCCTCCTTTCGGGCGGCATACAGGCGGATAAGGTCGCGGGCGATATCCTTGAGTTTGCTCTTGGTACGCTCCTTTACTCTCTGCCATGCACCTGAGCCGATACGGTTTATCTTGGGCGGCACGCCTTCTTTGCCACGGTATTTCGACAATTTGTGCAGGGCGTGGATGCTCACAAACACTATGTCGTTGTTCTGGTACACAAGCTTTATCATCTCCTGCATGCGGCCTCCGACCTCGGTGCGCAGCAGACCGGCGAATCTGCCCACGCCATGGTCGATATGCACTATGTAGTCGCCCGGTTCAATCTGCCCTAATTCCTTGAGCGACAATGCGACCTTGCCCGAACGGGCACGGTCGCTGCGGAGGGTGTATTTGTGGAAGCGGTCGAAAATCTGGTGGTCGGTAAACACGCATGTTTTGGTCTGATGGTCCACGAAGCCCTCGTGCAGTGTAGTTTCGACGGAAGTGAAACTGATGCTGTCGCCACGATCCTCAAATATTGAACGCAGGCGGTCGAACTGCGTGCGGTTGTCGGAGAGTATGTACAGTGTGTAGCCGTCGGCCATGAATCGTGTGAACGACTCGGCAATCATGTCGAAGTTTTTGTGATACACCCCCTGAGGCGAGCAGTCCAGGTCGAGGTCAGCATCAACCGCGGCGGAGGCATCCTTGCCTCCGCCGCGGCCTCCGGCTTTGAATTCGATGAGGCGGAATTTGTCGAGAAGTGAGGCGAACTCGTCGGGGTCGATAAGCTGCTGCATGGCCGATGCGTCGCCCTCGCCGGTCAGCGAAGCGCTCTGCGAGAATTCCTCGGAGCAAACGGCTCGTATTCGCTCGAGGGTATAACGACTGTCGCGCATGGCTATCAGAGTATCGGCATCGATATAGTCCAGCAACGGAGTGCCGTTGTTGCCGGAGGCCACGTTGGCTACAATATCGTAGCTGTCGAGTTTCTGCTTCGACAGCTGTGTTTCGACATCGAACGAACGTATGCTGTCGGCTTCATCGCCGAAGAAGTCGATGCGCACCGGCATCTCGTCGGCAAAGCCGTATATATCGAGTATGGAGCCGCGCGAAGCCCACTGACCCGGCTCGTACACATAGTCGACCTCGGCGAAACCTTCGCCCCGCAGCCACTTTTGCAGCTCCGTTATGTCGTAATCCTTACCCTGCACAATGCGCATTGTGTGGCTGCTGAGAGTATCGCGGTCGGCCACACGTTCGGCCAGAGCCTCAGGATATGTCACTACAGCCTGCAGCGACTTTTCGCCGCTGATGCGCCGCAGTGTTTCGGTGCGCAGTATCTGTGAAGGCGGGTCGGCCTGCCCGTACTTGATGTCGCGTTTGTAGCCGCTGGGCAGCATTGCCACTGAGTCCTCGCCGAAGAGGCGGCAGAGGTCGTGGAAAAGGTAGCCGGCATCGTCCGGACTATCGGCAATAACCAGCAGCGGCGCTTTGCCATGAGGCAGTACACTCAGCAGCAATGCGGCCGACGAGCCTGCGACACCGCACACACAGCTGCGCCTGTCGGCGACAGGCGCAGCAAGCGCTTTCTGCCGTGCAGGGGTCAGAAAGCGCTTCTGTAATTCTTTGGCGTCGAGCGGTTTCATTTATTATCGCTGACTTTGGCCGGTGTGAGCAACATTTTATATCGTTCGGGCGATATCAGTATAGCCACAGCCTCGTCCACGTCGTCGTCGTGGCGCAGGGTACGACGCACTATGTCGGACTCGGAGAAGAAACGGTCGCATAGTTCGTAGTCCAGAAGGTCGATTATGTCCTTGCGGTTATGGTCAAGGTCGTGGTTGAGGTCGTGTTTCAGCAACTGTTCGAGTTCATCGAAGCGCTCGCGCACTTCGTCGGTCATGTAGCCCTCGGTTTCGGCGGCCTCGCGCAGATACTTGATGCCGGTTTCACAGTAATGGTCATACTGGAATTTTTCGGGGTCTATGAAGGCCTTGAACCGATTGAATATGCTGTCGTTGACCTCGAAAGAATCCGGAGAGAACGACTCGCCGCTATGCTCGGCCGCATACTTGGTGGCGAAATCGTATGCCCAGAAGTCGCGCACTATATTAAACAGCAGACGGTTGGTTTCTTTCTGCTTCACCGTCACGTCGGGTGTAATGCCGCCACCGTCGCGCACGGGGCGTCCGGCGGCAGTATAGTACACGTTTGTGAGCGAATCGGGTATGCGGGTCACATTGCCCAGACTGTCGCGGTGGCTATAGTCGATGGCCTGAATCAGACGTCCCGAAGGTATATAGTAGCGTGCTACCGTCACCTTGAGCAGGCCGTCGTATGGCAGCGGTCTGGTGTTCTGCACCAGGCCCTTGCCATAGCTGCGGTTTCCTACTATCACAGCCCTGTCGAGGTCCTGCAGGGCACCGGCCACGATTTCAGAGGCCGAGGCTGTGCCGCCGTCAGTAAGCACGGCAATAGGCAGTTCTGTGTCAATAGGCTTGCGGGTTGTCTTGTATGTCTTGTAATTGCCCGGCTCCTTGTAGCGGGTGGTCACCACCTCGGTACCCTTGGGCACAAAATTGCCCACGATGCTCACGGCGCTCTCGAGCAGACCACCGCCATTGCCGCGCAAATCCAGTATCAGAGCCTTCAGGTCGCCCTTGGAGCGCATGTCTATTATGGCATCCTTTAACGCATCGGCGCTGTTGGCGTTGAACGTGGTTAGGCCAACATATCCAATGCCGTCGCGCAGCATGCCGTAATACGGCAGCGGATCCACTTCAATCTGACGTCTGGTAATCTCAAAATTCAGAATCGAGTCGGTGACATAAGGTCGGTGTACCTTCACATTCACCTTTGTACCGGCCTGGCCGCGAAGGCGTTTGCTCACCTCGTCAATAGCCGTTTCGTCGGTCACTGTAAGGTCGTCGACGGCCAGAATTATATCTCCGTGGCGTATGCCTGCATTGCGCGAGGGCGAATCCCAGCGGGGCTGCGAGAACACTATACCCTGCTTGCGCTTCTGCAGATAGCTGCCCACACCGGCATAGTTGCCTGTGGAGAGCGACAGCAGTTCGTCCTGCATATCGGCCGGATAGTATTCGGTGTATGGGTCAATCTCGCCCAGCATCGAATTAATGGCCGTAGCCAGCGACTTCTGAGCGTCGATGGTATCCACGTAATTGGAAATCAACTCCTTGTACACCGAGTTGAATATACGCAGATTGCGCGATATATCATTTTTGGTATCGTTCTTAGCCGAGGCTGCCGGCGACAACAGCAGGCATAACAGCAGCGAATATATAATTTTTTTCATTGTCAAGTGGTTTGAATAGGCGAAGTTACGATAATTTCAACAAACTACCAAACCTTAGAGTTTAATAATATTGAAATGAAGATTGGAGTGTCGGGAGCCAAATATTAAACAGGTTAAGAAATGATTATATCAGTCTAATTTGTCAGAACGAGTAAACATTTCAAACACTTGCAACCTGAAGAATCGGGGTTCCCAGCACATTCTCGATTGAAGAGATTGTATCAATAGTGAAGTTGTGGGTTCCTCTCATCCACTTGCTGATTTCGGACTCCTTCTTGCCGAGCATATTGGCCAGATCTTTTTGTTTAAGACCTTTTTCTTCCAATATACTGTGAATCCTGTCCACTATCAGGAATGACAGGTTAACACGCCGACGGACTTCGGGCGAAACTTTAGCCCGGCGAGCCTCTATGATGCTACTTCTTTTCATCGCGGGTAAAATTTAGTTTTCCTATAATATTCTTGTCAACAATATAGAGTGTGCCGTTTGACAGCCGGGATGATATGAACCGGCTTGTATCGACAAGCATCTCCACATAATCCGACAAAGTTTCACTATCCTGCCATGTCGCGGAGTCTTTGACACCTCCGTTACCGAAAATTAGAATCTTGTCTGAAAGCCTGATGCAGTAAAGACGCAGATTGCTTGTTTCAATCGGTATCGCGCTTACACCATCGCCAAATCTGCCTTCGTATCGGAAATATCTTTCCAACGCACCGCTTTCACCAATCCTGTCAAGCCATGCGATTATGGTGTCTACATCTTCATCATACTCACACCCTTCGGGGTATTTCTCAAAGAACCTTTCAAGTTCTGAGAGTTCTTCCTCGTTAAGATGAATACTGTAAAAATTTACAGCGTTGTGTTCCTCAATCAGTTCTATGGAATATTTCTGTATCATACTTAACTTATAGATTAACTACGCAAAGTTAGTGACTCTTTTCCAATACAACAAATAAATTCACCTTAAAGTTAAGTTGCAAGGACATTTTAAACAGCTTCTTATTCATTGGAGCGCCAGGAGCGGGCTTAGAGCATTTTCATTATACGGGCATTCGCACGGTCAATCGTGGCAGTGTCGATGTCGGCCAGATATATGCGCGTTGTAGCCTCGGAGCCGTGGCCCATACCCTCCGAAATTATGCTCACCGGTATACCGTTGGAGTGGGCTATGCTTGCCCAACTGTGGCGGGCCACATACAGAGTAAGCGGAATGCTTATCCCGGCCATCGAGCCTACTCGCTTGAGGTTGTAGTTGATGTTGTAGCTCAGGTTGCGGTAGTAGTTGCGTTCGTTGCTTTTGTGAATGTGGAGTATAGGCAGCAGATAGTGGGTTGGATTCACAGGATATTTATTGAGTATCTGCTGCATCTCTCCGGTCCAGCCAATGGTGAGCAACTGGCCTGTTTTGCGGCGCCGGTACACAATCTGACCATAGCGCAGGTCGGACTTCCGCAGGAAAGCCATGTCGATAAAACTCATGCCTCTCAGATAAAAACTGAGCATGAATATGTCGCGGGCAAAATCAAGCGAAGGATAGGAGGTGAGGTCGAGAGTCTTTATACGCCGCATGGCGCTGAGGGTCAGTGCCCGCTTTAGGGTACGGTCCACACCTGTGTAAACGTGGCGGAAGGGACGGCGGTTGTCGGTATATTCAAGGTCCACGCCACGGTTATATACAGCCCGCAATATACGCATGTAGAACGATGTGGTGTTTGGAATGAGGCCGCGGTTTCTCATCCATGCTTCGTATGATTCGACAAGCTCTGAATCAATGGCAATGAAGTTGATGTCAAGGTTATTACGGAATTTCTTGAAACTGTTTAGAGTCGAACGATAGGTTTCTGCAGTGCGGTATTTGCCGTTGTTCTTGAAGCCGGCGATAAGCCTCTCCATAAACACGAAAAGAGTGTCATTCATTTTTTTGCCGCTAATTTACGACAAATAAGAGCGACGGCCAAAAAGGCCGCCGCTGCAAAAGAGTTTATGAGAATCTGAATTCAATCGTACGCCGGTAGGTTTCGCCGGGATTCAGCCGTGGCGAGGAAAAATCGCCGCGGTTTGGAGCGTCGGGGCAATTCTGGCATTCAATTGCCACGGCGCAGTAGTCGTGATATGTCACACCGTCTTTACCTGCGGGGCATCCTTCGAGCCAGTTGCCGGTATATACCTGCACGGCAGGCTGGTCGGTGCTTACGGTAAGGCTGCGTCCGCTTTCGGGGTCGGTGAGTTCGGCTGCCACGGCCATATTGCCGTCGGCACCGTCGATAAGCCAGCAGTTGTCATAGCCCTTGCCATAGACCAGCGCAGGAAAATCGACCTTGATGTCGCGGCCTATAGGCTTGGCGACAGTGAAGTCCATGGGTGTTCCGGCCACAGGCTGCGGAGCCGAGGGCAGAGGTATGAGGGTGTCGTCGGTAGGTAGCCAGTGCGAGGCGTTCAGGCGCAGCTGATGATTCAGCACCGAGGGCTTTTCATGTCCGCCAAGATTGAAATAGGCGTGGTTGGTGAGGTTTATCACGGTGGGACGGCCTTCGACGGTGGCCCACATTTCGAGTCGGAGGGTACAGTCATCGGTCCAGATGTAGCGGGCATAGGCATTTAGTTTGCCGGGATAGCCCTCTTCGCCGTCGGCCGAGGTATAATGGAATGTCACCGAGTTGTCGAACACGTCCTCAACCTGCCATATACGGTTCTGGAAGCCGGTGGGGCCGCCGTGAAGCGCGTTCGGACCGTTGTTTATAGCCAGCGAATAGGCGTTGCCGTCGAGTTCGAAGCGGCCCTTGGCTATGCGGTTGGCATAGCGGCCCGGAATCTTGCCGGCGCAGGGGCCGTCGGCGAGGTAATCGTCGGGATTGGCGTAGCCTATCACCACATCGGCCATACAGCCCTTTGCGTCAGGCACAACAATACTCACAATACCGGCACCGAGGCTGCTGAGCACCACCTTGGCGCCAATAGTGTTGGTGATGGTCAGCAGTGTTATTTCGCCGTGTCTGTTCTGTGTAAGCATACTGTTATTACAGACGGCGGGCACCGTCGCTTATTATTACTTCGTAGATTTTGGGTTCGTGGCCATACTTTTCGTTGAAGCGGGCGCGGGCCTCGGAGGTGAATTTTTCGAGCAGCTCGTTCTTCACCAGATTGATGGTGCAGCCGCCGAAACCGCCGCCCATGATACGCGAGCCGGTAACGCCGCATTCCTTGGCCAAATCGTTGAGGTAGTCGAGTTCCTCGCAGCTTACCTCGTAGTCTTTCGACAGGCCGCGGTGGGTTTCGTACATGCAGCGGCCTACTGTTTCGTAGTCGCCGGCATTGAGGGCATCGCATACATCGAGCACACGCTGTTTTTCCTCGATTACATATTTAGCACGGAAATAGTCTTCGGCTGTGATGTCGCCCTTGGCAGCTTCGAGCATTTCCATAGTGGCGTCGCGGAGAGTTTCCACACCCAGGCGCCTGGCCACACGTTCACACGACTGGCGGCGCTTGTTGTATGGCGAGTCGGCGAGCTCGTGCTTAACCACAGAGTCGACCAGTACCAGAGTGTATCCCTGAGGGTTGAAGGGAAAGTACTCGAATTCGCCGCTGCGGCAGTCGAGGCGCATGAGGTTGCCCTGCTTGCCGAATACACTCGCAAACTGGTCCATGATACCGCAATTCACACCGCAGTAGTTGTGCTCGGTACTCTGGCCGATGCGGGCGAGTTCGAATTTCTCGATGGTGTTGCCGTTGAACATATCGTTCATGGCGAATGCAAAGCACGATTCGAGAGCTGCCGACGAGCTCAGACCGGCACCCAGAGGTACGTTGCCGGCGAATACGGCGTCGAAACCTCCAACCTTGCCGCCACGCTTGATAATCTCGCGGCATACGCCGAAGATGTAGCGGGCCCACGATTGCTCGGGAGCATCAGCTTCGTTGAGGCCGAACTCTGCGTAGTCGTTGATATCGACTGAGAACACACGCACCTTGTCGCTGCCGTTGGCACGGATTTCGGCCATGATTACTTTGTCGATTGCGCCGGGGAACACAAAGCCGCCGTTGTAGTCGGTATGTTCGCCGATAAGATTGATACGACCTGCCGAGGCATAGAAAGTGCCTTCGCCACCTAAGCGTTCGGTGAATATGTTGCTGATTTTTTCTTTAAGTTCCATGATTAACGGATTCAAAGGTATTAGTTTGTAATAAGCTGTGGATGCAAAGTTAATATTTTTCTCTGCATCCACCGGATAATTTTGTGCCAAAAAGAGTAAAATAGAGTTATTTTGGAGCTATCGGGCCATCCGAACGCTGCGGGCAAAGTTCTTATGCGACGAAAAAGAGGTCCGCTAAGTTATAAACTGAAAAAAATTTCGTAATTTTGCGGTATAAACGCATGCGTATCAAATAATGAAATACTGGATATATCGCGACGGACTGCAGCGCGGGCCGTTCACTATCGAAGAACTTGCAAACATGAACCTCACGCCGGATACTCCGGTATGGTATGAAGGCCTCGACAACTGGATTACAGCCGCCGAGTCGCCCGGACTGGCCCCGTTCCTGACCACACGCAACGACGGAGCCGATAACCGTCCGGTAGACGTGGAATATACCGAGGCCGACAACTCCGCAGGAACAGCTTTCAGCAGCAACCAGTTCCGGCAACAGCAGGCACAAGAACCTCTCCGCAGCCGTGCCGACGAACAGTCACGGCCACAGAACGAATGTCCGCCCACATATCTGGCATGGTCGATTATAGCCACCATCTGCTGCTGTCTGCCGCTGGGCATAGCCGCCATAATATACTCAGGCAAGGTGAAACCCTGCTGGCAACAAGGCGATGAACGCGGCGCACACAAAGCATCCGAAACCGCCCAGCTGCTGATTATCTTATCAGTAACCATCTCACTGCTGTTGTCCCCGCTCGCCATTCTTTTCTAATATGAGATTGCCATACGGCAAAAAAATAATACTGATGGTCATCTGCCTTGTGGCGGTGGCCATTATGCTATTTTATGGCCTTAATGATCCGGCCACCACACCCTCTCCCAAATGCCTGCTGAAGACTGTCACCGGCTACGACTGCCCGGGCTGCGGCGCCCAGCGAGCCCTGCATGCGTTGCTGCACGGTCGCATAGCCGATGCGTGGCACTTTAATCCTGCCCTGTTTTTCCTTGTTCCACTTGCTGTGGCATACTCAGCCCATGAATTGTGCGGTTACCGCAACCAACGTATGGAGGCCATCCTTTATCATCGCATTACCCTCTACACCCTCGTAGCCGCCCTGCTTCTATGGTGGTTCGTCCGCAACATATAGCCCCCTCCGGAGTGAGATTGTAACAATATGATACGGCGTTTGTAACATTTGTGTAACAGCAGTAGTCATTTTTAAATAGCTATGGCATAGCTATATACGGCTGCGAAATAAAATTATTTGCCGTTTTAACACACATTAACTTTAAAATACTTGCATTTGTCAAAAACGCCGTAAATTTGCATCGTAATCGTTAAGCAAAACGATATGAATTTATTGTTGAATCACTAATTTTCACAATTATGGGAACTGCTAAATTTCAATCCAATCTGATGAGCCTCCAGGCCAACATGCTTAACTTTGCCTACATGCTTACTTCGAACCGCGACGACGCTTACGACCTCCTCCAGGACACTACCCTGAAAGCCCTCGACAATGAGGACAAGTTTACCGAAGGCACCAACTTCAAGGGCTGGGTCTTCACCATAATGCGCAACATATTTATCAACAACTACCGCCGCGGCGCACGCCAGGCCACTGTTGTCGACACCACCGAAAACCTATACCTGCTCAACATTGCGCAGGATTCGGGCATGGAAACTCCCGAAGGCTCGTACAGCGTCAGCGAGATTTCCGACTCCATCAGCGACCTGCCCGAGGAATTCCGCATCCCCTTCTCGATGCACGTGGCAGGTTACAAATATAACGAAATCGCCGAGCACATGCAGCTGCCTCTGGGCACTGTCAAGAGCCGCATATTCTTCGCCCGCAAAAAGCTCCAGCAGCGTTTCTCCGACTACCGCTGATACATCTCTGACCTTATTGTTGCTTTACATAACAGCTCCCATAGCCGTACCCGACCGGGTGCGGCTTTTTAATTTGTACATTACGTGTATTTTCGCTAATTTTGCAGTACTAAATTTCACTGACAATGAAAAACTTACTTTATTACGCCTTTGCTTTATTGATTCTGTCGTTGTGCGCCTGTTCCGGTAAGGACAAACCGGTGGCAACTGACGACGTCGCCACGCATTTCGACATAACTTTTGTCAATACCTACAACGATTACAATGTGGCCCGCGCCGATTCGGCTTTTGCCGAGCTGAACACACTTGGAGCCTCCAATCAGGCTTATCTGGCTCTGTTCTATGCTCAGTCAAGCGACAAGAGTTTTGAAAATTCGCAGCGCTATATGGAGAATGCCATAAAGGCCTATAAGGCCGCTATGGCGGCCGATACTGCCGCAGTAAACAATGCGTTCGCTAATTTTGGCAAAGAATACCGCCTGAGCGTAGCTGATATACATGCTTCTTTCGCGCGTAACGAGGATATGCTTAACGGCGTGGAGTTGCCTGATTCATATACCGTCGCCACAGAAACCGAAGATGTTGTCGGAGGCACCGACTCTCTTGCGGCCGAAGTGCCGGAGCAGACTCTGGAGGAGGCGTTAGAGGCTGTCGGGCATTGAGTCCGTTTCGCGGTAGCGGCGTTCGGGCGGCGTAATGTCGAAAGCCTGCTGATTATAAATCTTTCCGAACGACAGACTGAAGCCATGGCGCAGTAGTTCGGCTGCCAGTGCGGCTTTGCCGCGGAAGCCATGTATAATCCATTCCTGCTGTGGCTTCAGTAGTTTTCGCACGGATATAAGTTGTGGCCACGTGCGTACGGCATGAATTATGAGGGGCTTGCCGAGTGCTTCGCTAAGTTGCACATGGCGCTCGAACACCGGTGTCTGAATATCGAGGGCGGGGCCACGCACGGCGTCGAGGCCACATTCGCCTATTGCCACTACATGAGGGTGCAGGGCAGCTTTTTCCACCATCGGCCACAGGGTATCGGCCTCACAGGCACGCCAGGGATGTATGCCGATGGAGAACCATCCGCTGTCATCGGGCAGCTGCTCCGGTTCGAGGTTGACCACGGCTTTGTCTTCGGGCAGATGGGTATGTATGTTTGCAAAGCGTTTCATGGCACCGGGTCGTAACCGCAACCGCCCCAGGGATGGCAGCGGCATATGCGCTTTATGGCCAGCCAACTGCCTTTAAGCGGACCGTGGCGGCGCAGTGCCTCAAGCGCGTACTGGCTACATGTGGGGGTGTATCGGCATGCTGGCGGGAACATAGGCGAGATGCAGGCCCTGTAGAATAGTATGGGCAGCGACATTATCCTCACTGCCAGGCTGCTGAGCACATTCATTGTGCGGCTGATTTTGCCACGTCGGCCAGCAGGCGCAGCATGGCTTTTTCTACTGCCGCATAGCTTGTGAGGCCGTTGCCCACGTACACGAAGGCCAAGTCGATGCGACATCCTTGCGGCAAGTCGAAATCCTGATGGTGCAGACGATATGCCTCTCGGATACGGCGACGCATGGTCACTCGGTCTACGGCATGGCGCAGGCGGCGCTTGGGCACAGAAATCAGAAAGGCTATCGGGGCATCGGAGTGCCGGGTCGGATTATCACGCCACACGGCGCGCAGGGGATAAGCCAGCGCGCCGTGCGTAGGTGTGTCTGCACTATTGCCGAAGAGCTGTTCTATGGCTATAGTACTGCAGAGTTTTTCTTTTTTATATAATCTGAGGCCTTTCACTTATTTTCGCTGAGGAAAAGGTCGATGGCACCGGTCATCGACGGAGTCTTCACCGAGGGAGCTTCGATGTCGACACGCAGTGCGGCATCGCGTGCAGCCTGGGCGGTAGTAGCGCCGAAAGTGGCGATACATATGTTGTCCTGCTTGAAGTCGGGAAAATTTTTCAGCAGCGATTCTATACCCTGAGGGCTGAAGAACACAAGCATGTCGTAGTCGAAAGCTTCGTCGGGGGTGAAGTCGTTGCTGACGGTACGATACATTTCGGCACGGGTGTACGTGAGGTTGTTCTGCGCCAGAAATTCCTGTTCCGAGCCGTTGTTTACATCTGATACAGCCAGCAGGAATTTTTCGTTTTTATGCTTGAGCATGTACGGCAGCAGCTCGGGCAGCTTTCCTGTCTTGCCTGCGAAAATCTTGCGTTTTCTGTAAATGATATACTTCTGCAGGTAGTTGGCGATAGACTCGCTGGTGCAGAAGTATTTCATTGTATCGGGAATGTTTACTCGCATCTCTTCGGCCAGACGGAAGAAATGGTCTATGGCTGTCTTTGCAGTGAATATGACAGCGGTGTGTTCGCCTATTGACACCTTCTGTTGACGAAATTCCTTAGAGGTCAGTCCTTCAACTTTGATGAACGGGCGGAATACAATCTCTACCGCATGCTTGCGGGCGATTTCGAAGTACGGCGACTTCTCGCTCGAAGGCTTGGGTTGGGAAACTAAGATTTTCTTTATGTTCACTCTACTGTATATTTTGGTTAGGGCACAAGCCCAGTTATTGCGTGCTACGGTCTACCAGAAACATCGCTGTCTGATAAACTAAAATCACAGGAATAATTTCCAAGGTACAAAGGTACAAAATAAAATACACCGAAGATGTAATTCTTGTGAAAAAAATTCTAAAACCTTTGGCTATGAATATAACACGGGCCAGAAAATATATGCAGCCGGCCACTATGAGTGTGGGCCGGGCGGCGTCGGGATAGAATATGGTCAGCAGCGCCGGTATTATCAGCGCGAGTCCGGCAAGCGACTGCGAGGCGTTGAAACCGCGCAGCCATTGCCGGCGGCCGTCGGGGATGCTGAACACATAGCCAAGCAGATTATATGCGCAGAGCTGGAAGCAGTAATAGCCTGCGGCAAGTGCCATAAACTGGGCGGTGGTGCGGAATATGTGGTCGGAACCAAGCGGACGCACCTGCCCCACCAGGGCATATAGCAGAATACCCAGACAGGCCACATACTGCACTATAAGCAGCAACAGCACACGGGTTTCGTTGGTGGTATGCTCGTCGAATACATTGGCCCGGTGCCGTACACTCAGCAGTTCGCCCGACAGGTTGGCGAATATCCGGGGGCAATGGCGGAAGTTAAGGGCCAGAGCCACAAATATCAGGGTAAGTATGGTGAGCAGGCCCGAATCGGTGCCGCCTGTGTGCTGTCGCTTGTCGCCCTCAATGCCCGAGAGCCATGCAGGTGGCAAATCGGTGGAGGCCACGGAGGCGGGCCGGGCATATATGCCGGCATCCTGCAACCGCTGTATGCGCAGTGTATCGAGCAGCGGCGCGAATGGTTCGGGCAGACGGGCGCCTGCCACAGAGTCGGCCTGCGGGGCGGCCTGTGGCAGCAGCGAGTCGGCGATTGCCACAGGCATAGTCATGGGCGATATGCTGTCGGCCTGCGCAGGCATCAGAATTTCTGGGTAAATTTATGTACGGTGCAAGGCTCCAGAGCCATGCGCACAGCTTCGTCGGGGGTTGAGGCCACGGACCACAGCTGACGGTGGTCGGGCTTCATGAAGTGCTCGCCTATGGCACGCTCGAACATCTGCAGCAGAGGGTCGTAATAACCGTTAAGGTTAAGTATCACTATGTTGCCGTCGTATAGTCCCAGCAGACGCCATGTTATAATCTCGGTGAGTTCCTCGAATGTGCCGATACCTCCCGGCAGGGCTATGGCCGCAGCGGCCATTGAAGCCATGGAGGCCTTGCGCTCGTGCATGCCTGATACCACGTCGAGGCGTGTCAGACCGCTGAGGTGCCATCCGTTGTTTACCATAAACTGCGGAATCACGCCTATGGCGGTGCCTCCGGCCTCAAGGGCGCCGTCGCTTACGGCAGCCATCAGGCCCATTTTGCCGCCGCCGTTCACAACGGCGGCACCGTGGAGGGCAAGCAGGCGGCCCGTTTCGCGGGCCGCCTCGTAATATTCAGTAGCCAGACTGGCGCTGGAAGCGCAATACACGGCTATTATTGCTTCGGGTGCATTCATGTTGCAAAGTTACTAAAAAAATGCGAATCAGAGTCTGATGTCAGAGCACAACTTTGGACGGCGACGAGCATTGGTCGGTAACGATGAGGTATGCTCCTGTCGGAAGTTCAAATTCAAAGTTGTTTTCGACCTGAGGAATCGTCAGAATCAGGCGTCCGGTGACATCGTAAACACGCAGACCGGTTTGCGGACGGCTCATATTCAGTCGTACAAGGCCTTCGAACACATTCACCGTCAACGGCTCGTCGATGCTCACGCCGCTTATGCCTGCATGGTCCACAAACACTACATTCGACATGGGCGAGCGATAGCCCAGACGCACCGACTGCACAGAATACGATTCGCTGTCGGAAGCGTCGAAGTCTTCAATCAGCAGCGAACATTCCTCGGCCAGCAGTTCCTCCTGTACCGACGCCCCGCCGCTGTAGCGTGTGCGGGTTACAATCCAGTAGTCCACTACTTCGTCGGCCGGACTTTCCCAGTTGGCCACATATGAGTCGGAGGTGATGTCGGTGGGTGCGGTAGCGGTGCAGGCGGTGAGAGTGGGCACTTCAAGGCATTCGCCGCGCAGCACTACTCCGCGCGAGCCTGTAATGCCGCCTTCACTTACAATCAGGCGTGCCTCGTGGGTACCAAGTTCGGAGGGGGTGTATGTAACATTAAACCAATAGCCGTCGGCGGCATTCACCAGCGAGGCGGCAATACTGTTCGAAGGAATGTTGAACTGACTTTTGTCGTCGCCTATTACAACCAGGTCGAACGAGCCTGTGAGGTTTTCTCCACGGAAAAACAGGCGGGTGGTAACACTCTTGCCCAATGCCACCTGGCCGAACTCCAGCTCCATGCCCTGCGTGGGGGTGATAAGGTTGGGGTCGCCTACCGGACCGGGATCGGCGCCCGGGGTAAATGTTTCGCCCACACGGTTGCCCCACAGATATTCGGCCAGCTCGGGATGGTCGATAAAGGGGTTGCGGTTGTTCTGGATTTTATACACGGCTTCGTTGCGCAGTGTTTCTTTTTCGCTTACCGGGTCATTGCGGTGCCACTCCATAAGCAGCGAGGCCGACCAGTTGTTGAGCGTTGGATAAAGATTCTGGTTCACCATGAAGGTATATTTCCAGGTGAGATTCTGGTAGCAGGTGACCATGTAGAAATATGTACGGGCGAAATCGCCTTTATATTCATCGTCGGGTTCGAACACAAAACCGGCTCCGCCGCCTTGACCATTCACCGGATAGCCTACGGTGGTGATACCGTTATCGAATTTTATTGAGCTTGTGCGGTCCACTATGCCCAGCGGATAATTGCTTTTTGCCTGATTGGCCCGGGCCTCCGACGGGTAAAGATGGTTTAAGTCGACGTATGCGCTTACTGTGGTAGAGCCACCCCACCAGCTTTTAGGAAATGAATGTTCGCGGTTAAGGCCTGAAAAACTTGGAGCATACAGCGGAATTTCGGAGTACATGTCCCACCAGCGGCGCGAGTCGGGGTACACGTCGGTCGACTGAAAATAGAATGGCAGGTTGCTGTAGCTCGACACCTTGGTGAAGTTGCAGATAAGGTTGTGGACGGCGGTTTTGAGTTCGCCTTCTTTTTTGCCTTTGAGCGATGAGTAGTAGCCGTCGGGAATCTGAGCCATGGCATCTGAGGCCAGGAGCGACAGCAGCAGTACAAGCGGTAGGGTAAAGATTCGTTTCATGCGATGAATTATAGTTGGAAGCGAGGGTGTTGCAGAACTGAAGAAATCTCACACAGAGTACACACAGAAAAAAATAAAACATTATCGCAAAGATTCCGTGGACTCTGTGTGGGATTTCTTACATGATTTGTCTATTTTCTGCAACACCTTCCGTTATTACAGTTTGAGTTCGTGGTAATCGAGCCCCCAGGCCTCGGCCACGCCTTTGAAGGTGACCTTGCCGTCGACGATGTTCACACCCTCGGCTAGACCGGGGTCGGCTTTGCAGGCGTCTATCCAACCCATGTCGGCGATCCGCAGGGCGTATGGAAGAGTGGCGTTTGTAAGGGCCAGTGTGGATGTATAAGGCACTGCGCCGGGGATATTGGCCACGGCATAGTGTACAATGTTGTCGCGCACGTATATAGGCTCGGCATGGGTGGTGGGGTGCGAAGTTTCGAAGCAGCCGCCCTGGTCGATGGCCACATCGACGATTACGGTGCCGGGCTGCATGAGTTTCAGCATGTCGGCTGTGAGCAGATGCGGAGCTTTTGCGCCGGGAATGAGCACAGAGCCTATAACCAGGTCGACCGAAGGCAGTTCGGCCTCTATGTTGTGGCGCGAGGAGTAAAGGGTCTTGACATTGGCGGGCATGGTATCGGCCACATGGCGCAGCGTGGGCAGCGAAATATCGGTGATGGTTACATCACCGCCCAGCCCGGCAGCCATCAGCGCGGCATTGCGGCCAACTACACCGGCACCGAGAATGAGAACCTTGGCGGGCTTTACACCGGGCACACCTCCTATGAGTTTGCCTTTGCCGCTCTGGGGCTTTTCGAGAAAGCGGGCGCCTTCCTGTACCGACATTCGGCCTGCGACCTCGCTCATGGGTATGAGCAGGGGCAGTGTGCCCTGGCGGTCGCGTACGGTTTCGTAAGCGATGCAGGTGGCACCGGATTCAACCATGGCAAGAGTAAGGGCCTCGTCGGAAGCGAAGTGGAGATAGGTGAACATAATCTGGCCCTTGCGCACAAGCTTGTATTCGGGTTCGATCGGTTCTTTTACCTTGATGATCATTTCGGCTATCGCGTAGGTGTCCTCGATGGTAGGCAGGATAGTTGCGCCGGCTGCAGCGTATTCGTCGTCGCTGAATCCGCTGCCCTCACCGGCTGTATGCTGTACATACACGGTGTGGCCGTGGGCTACAAGTTCTTTTACGCCCGCAGGAGTCACTGCCACGCGGTTTTCGTTGTTTTTGATTTCTTTTGGTACTCCGATGATCATAATGAGAGAGATTAAAGGGGTTGGTATTAAATTTTAAGGTCTTACAGACTGCATTATCTTCTGAGGCAGTTCAATGTTGTTGTTGAAGCCTTTGAACAGGTCGGCACCGACACCGGCGGCGAACACAGGCACCGGATTGCCGCTGTGATTGGTTGTTGTGAAGCCCACTCCGGCCATGTCGTTGAGGGTTCGGAAAACCGCAACTGCAAACTCGTTGAAGTTGGCATACAAGGTCTTCTGGTCTTGGCCGTTGCGCTGTTCGAATGTGATGTCAAACATATCCTTGAGTTCTTTTTCGCGCTCCGGATTTACCTTGATAGCCCCGAAAAGGCCAAGCCGGTCGGCAAGATATTCCTTCATGTCGTCCCAAGTGTAGATGCGGCGCGAATTGAGTATGCTTTTGCAATAGTCGCTGAAAGCCTCTTTTGAAACACGCTGGTGGTCGAAAAGTTCAAGCTTGTTGTTATAGCCGAGATAATTCGTGCCAAGCGCCATGCCGCCGGTGTCGTGGTCGGCGGTGACTACAATCAGGGTTTCGTCGGGGTGCTTGCCATAAAAGTCGAAGGCCAGGGCGAGAGCCCGGTCGAAGTTGAGCACCTCCTTAATGGCGGAGCCGCCGTCGTTGCCGTGGAGTGCGTGGTCTATGTTACCACCTTCTACCATCATAAAGAAGCGGTCGGGCGAGTATTTCTCCAGATGTGCCAGACAGTCGGCGGTAAGAGCCGGCAGAGTCAGGGCGCCGGCTATTGAGTCAACGGTATAGCCCAGGTCCCAGGGGTGCGAGGTCTGGTCGCCGAAAATCATCACGCGGCGGCTGTCGTGGGGGCCAAGGGCATCGGCTCCGTACATTACGCTGATTCCGGCCGCGTCCATGCGTTGCTGCAGGTCCGTTGGCTTGCCGTCCTTGTCCTTGAAACCGCCATACGATGCACCGGCTATATATTCATAGCCCGATTCCACACCCTGTACGTCGATTTCATAACTCATTTTGCGCGATGGCACATGGGCGTAGAAAGCGCCCGGGGTTGCATCGTCGGCCGCTACGGTGGTAACCAGACCTACGCCGTATCCCAGGTCGTGCAGTTCTTTGGCTATGGAAGTCACGGCTACTGTGTCGGGGCCCATGCCCAGCATGCCGTTGCGGGTCTTGGTGCGGGTCGAGAGGGCGGTGCCTGCGGCTGCCGAGTCGGTCACCGGCGATGAAAAAGAGTATGTCTGACACCATCCGACCACCGGCATCTGCATCATGGTCAGCGGAGTGGAATTGCCCAGTACCATACGGTTGTAGTTCTGGGCTGCCATCACCGGCCCCATGCCCATGCCGTCGCCAATAAAATAAAATATATATTTTGCCTGCGGCCCGGCAGTATTGTTTCCGGCTGCGAATACGCTTGTAGAGAGAGCTGCAGCGAGGATTATTGAACCTATTATTGCTTTATAGCTTTTCATACTTGTTGATACTATATAATGTATTTATGGTCAGTTGTTGAGGCGGAGCATGGCCTCGATTATACGTCTGTCGTTCTGCAGGCGGGGCACCTTGCGTTGGCCGCCGAGTTTGCCGGTGCTTGCGAGCCAGCTGTCGAAGAGGCCGGTGCGCGCAGTGGTGATGGTGAGCCGGGCCAGAAAAATGTCGCCGGTGCGCTTGGCCTGGTAGTCTGAGTTCACGCGGCAAAGGCAGCTGTCGAGCATGTCGGCGAATGCCTCAATGTCGTGCGGCGGAGTAGTCCACTCTATAAGCCACTGGTGATGACCGCGGCTCGAATCAGTGGTATATACCGGAGCGGCGGTATAGTCCGACACTCTTGCGCCGGTGGCTTCGCAAGCCATGGCCAGAGCCTTGTCTGCGTTGTGTACCATCAGTTCCTCTCCGAAGGCATTGATGTAGTGGCTGGTGCGCCCGGCAATGGAAATCATCAGCGGGTCGACGCTATGTACAGTCACTGTATCGCCTATGGAGTAGCGCCATAGTCCGTTGCACGAGCTTATCAGCAAAGCGTATGTTTCACCCGGCTCTGCTTTCCATGCCGGCAGGGGCGCTTCGGGGTCGGCCGGGTCGGCATCAAGCGGACGGAACTCATAGAACACGCCGGTGTCGAGCAGCAGTTGCATGGCACCGTGTTCGCGCGAAGTCTGCACGGCAAAGAAGCCTTCCGAGGCATTGTAGGTTTCGAGATAGCGCATGCGGGCGGGGTCGGTCAGGCGGGCATACTGCTCGCGATATGGCTCGAATGATATGCCTCCGTGGAAAAAGACCTCCAGATTGGGCCATACGTCGTGGATATTGTCGGCGCCGATGTATTCGATTACCTGCCTCAACACAGTCATAAACCATGAGGGCACTCCCGAGATATTGGTGACATCTTCGTGAGCCGAGTCCTGCACCAGCAGAGTTAGTTTGCGAGTCCAGTCCGGCAGAAGGGCGACATCGCGCGAGGGTATGCGCAGCAAGCCGGCGAGCGGATTTATGGCCTCTATAAGATGGGCCGAGAGGTCGCCGATTCTGGCCCCGGCCGGATTTTCGGCCTTGCTAAGTTCGTTGGCGAAACTGCCACCGAGTATAAAAGCCTTGCCGGCGAACAGACGCGAGTCGGGGTACAGGTTCAGATAATGCGCCACTACATCGCGGCCGCCGGCGTAGTGGTTCAGCCTTAGCGAGTGGTCCGTCACCGGAATATACTTGCTCTTACCCTCCGAAGTGCCCGACGACTGGGCGAAGCGCCGACACCGTCCGGGCCAAAGGATATCGCTTTCGCCGGCCAGCATACGCATTATGTCGGGCCGCAGGGTTTCATAGTCAGTCACCGGCAGGCGTCCGGCAAAGTCGGCGTATGACTTAATGCCGTCGAAGCGGTGCAGCCGTCCGTAAGCTGTATCGCGGGCCATAGCCGCCAGACGCAGCATCTGGGCCGTCTGCACGGCCTTCACATGTCCGGTCCAGCTGCGTGCAGCCTTGACCCGGCGGTTGAAATAATATTTTAATAACGGAGTAAGATTGAGCATATTCGATACCTCCTCAGCGCGTGAAGTAGCCACTGCTGAGGTCACATATAGCAAAATTACAAATTATTTCGCAAAACTAATCGGTTTTTGTTTAATTATTATTAAAAAATCATTAACTTTGTGCCGCGAAGTTCCTCTTCGCAACCACAAAGCCCAATTACAGTACAATAATGGACTATAGTATTTTTGATTTTCTATGCCTTCTCGGAGCTGTAGGATTGTTTCTTTACGGCATGAAGGTAATGAGTGAAGGTTTGCAAAAGGCCGCCGGCGACCGCCTGCGTAACATTCTGTCGGCCATGACCCGCAACCGCTTTACCGGCACACTCACCGGCTTCGCAATCACCGCATTGATTCAGAGTTCATCAGCCTCCACTGTAATGGTGGTAAGTTTCGTTAATGCCGGCCTGATGACCCTGGCTCAGTCGATGGCGGTGATAATGGGTGCCAACGTAGGTACCACCTTTACAGCATGGGTGATAGCCCTGTTCGGATTCAAAGTCAACATCTCCACTTTTGTGATGCCGCTTATTGCCGTGGCAGTAGTGCTGCTGCTGTCCAATAAGAGCAAGGCCAAGAGCATGGGTGAATTCCTTATAGGCTTCAGCTTCCTGTTCATGGGTCTGGACATGATCAGCGCCTACGTGCCCGACCTGCAGAGCAACCCCGATATGTTCGCCTACCTGAAACACTACGCTTCGATGGGCGTCACCTCCATACTGATATTCCTGCTGGTTGGCCTGCTGCTGACAATGGTAATACAGTCGTCGGCGGCAACCTTCGCCATCACACTGATTATGTGCAGCAAAGGCTGGATTGGCTACGACCTGGCCTGCGCGCTTGTGCTCGGCTCCAACATCGGTACCACCATCACACCCATTCTGGCCTCGATGAGCGGTAATGTGGCCGCAAAGCGTACCGCCATGGGGCATCTGCTGTTCAACTTTCTGGGCACTATATGGTGTGTGTGCATATTCATTCCGTTCGCCAATTTAAACGCATGGCTCACCGAAACCATTGGCCAGGGCGACCCCAACGCCCTGTTCGGCTTCGTAAACGGCCTCGAAGCCACCGACCCGCAGGTGTACAACAACCTGTTCAACAACTCACTGCCCGACGGCAACGACCTATATCAGCGCGTGAGCGCCGCCCAGATGACTGTGGCACAGATGCAGATGAGCGTATCGTTCGGACTGTCGATATTCCACACCACATTCAATCTGGTCAACCTCGGCATAATGATATGGTTCACAAAACTGTATGTGCGCATAGTAGAGTGGCTGGTGCCCAACAAGAAGAAAGGCGACGAAGAGGAATTCAGCCTCAAGTTCATACGTGGCGGCCTTATGAACGCAGCCGAACTCAACATTGCCCAGGCCGAAAAAGAAATCAGCGTATACGCCCAGCGTGTTGGGCGCATGATTACTATGGGTCAGACACTTATTCACACCCAGGAAGGCTCCGAGGAATACAACAACCTGTATTCGCGCATTGAAAAATACGAAGACATATCGGACCGCATGGAACTCGAAATAGCCCAGTATCTGAACCGATGCGCCGAAGGCCGGCTTTCAAACGAAGGCAAGATGAAGATTGCCGGCATGCTCACCATAATTGCCGAAATCGAAAGCATTGCCGACTGCTGTCTGGGTATCGGCAAAATCATGGCTCGAAAAATCGAGAGTCACGCCGAATTCAACGACGAAATATACCACAACATCGACACCATGTACAACTACGTCAAGGAGGCCATGGAGTTGATGAACAGCCAGCTGAGCGACATCGAGAATGTAAGCCAGAGTACGCTCATGCAGTCGTACAACAAGGAACGCGAGATAAACAACATGCGCAACACTCTGCGCAACGCAAACGTGGAGAACATCAACAAACAGCACTATGCATATCAGGCCGGCATCTACTATATGGACATCATCAGCGACCTGGAGCGCACCGGCGACTACATCATAAATGTAATCGACAGCCTCCGCGAGCAGTTCCGCAAAAAACCGGCTTAAACACCAATATACCTTGTACCCCACCGTCGTCCTCGACGGTGGGTGCCACGTACGCCCCCAAAAGTGGAAGCATCCTTGCCTCCACAGTGCAAACGAATAAAACATTTTATGTTTGTGGAAACACGGGCACCAGCCCTCCTGTCGGGACGACAGGAGGGCTACAAACGACACCTAAAATATAGCTCTATAGTACTATAGTCATTCTAAAATATAGACATATTGATAATGCTGCTTTCATCATTTTAATAAAACCGGCATAAACACTAATATACCTTGTACCCCACCGTCGTCCTCGACGGTGGGTGCCACGCACGCCACCGGGAGTGGAGGCATCCTTGCCTACACAGTGCAAACGAATAAAACATTTTATGTCCGTGGCAACACGGGCGCCAGCCCTCCTGTCGGGACGACAGGAGGCTACAAACACCACATAAAAACTATAGCTCGTACTATATCTTTGCCATGTGAAATCAAATATAGGCATATTGATAATGCAGCTTACGTCATTTTAATAAAACCGGCTTAAACACCAATATACCTTGTACCCCACCGTCGTCCTCGACGGTGGGTGCCACGTACGCCCCCAAAAGTGGAAGCATCCTTGCCTCCACAGTGCAAACGAATAAAACATTTTATGTTCGTGGCAACACGGGCGCCAGCCCTCCTGTCGGGACGACAGGAGGCTACAAACACCACATAAAAACTATAGCTCGTACTATATCTTTGCCATGTGAAATCAAATATAGGCATATTGATAATGCAGCTTACGTCATTTTAATAAAACCGGCTTAAACACCAATATACCTTGTACCCCACCGTCGTCCTCGACGGTGGGTGCCACGTACGCCCCCAAAAGTGGAAGCATCCTTGCCTCCACAGTGCAAACGAATAAAACATTTTATGTTCGTGGCAACACGGGCGCCAGCCCTCCTGTCGGGACGACAGGAGGCTACAAACACCACATAAAAACTATAGCTCTATAGTACTATAGTCATTCTAAAATATAGACATATTGATAATGTTGCTTTCGTCATTTTAATATTTCTTTATTTTTAAACTCACACATACACGCCTATAAATCAGTAGTCTACAATATTTGTTTTGCATATTATCCACTTATTCAACCTCTGTACAAATTGCAATTACCACCATTTGATATACAGAAGTTTGCTACTATAATAAAAAAAAGTTTGAATTATAGTTGCAAAATTCAAAAATATACTTTATATTTGCCGCAGACAAAAACACAACTGCGTATGAAGTCGATCAATCCGAACCACGCTCCGTTCACAACACGTGTTCAGCACCGACGATGAAGCCACAATATATCGGCTCCGTTGCTGACGCATATCTGCCTGACGGAACCACCGACGGCAATCAATATGAAGGCCGGATTTACTAAATATCACATCAAGTTGGACTAACAGATTTTACCATGAAAAAAAGTATTTATCACACTATCGCAGCAATAATTGCGATGTTGTTCCTGACCGCCGAAAGTGCTATTGCCGGGCCTGTCAGTGAAGAAGATGCGTACGAACTTGTGTCGGGGCAAATAACCGAAACCGGAGCAAACTATTACATCTGTGAAACTGACGATGATAGTCTGTGGCAGTTTTTCGTAGATGTTGAGCCTACAAAGGCTTGGGCACACGACTGTTATCTAATCTCTATTCCAAAAGAGGGAGAAAGTGATGCTGTGTCGGTATCGAAAGAAAAACGCCGTTTCCCGCCTAAAGTTCGCATGCGTCCGTACAAGGTTGAGAAGCCGCCAATGAAAACTCCAGCTCTGTCTGCCCCAAGTTTTGCCACAGGACAACGACCGACAAAATTCCGGGGTAATATATACGCTCTTATCGTAAATGGTGGTGGTGATGTCAGATTGAATTCTGAGTATGACTGGAATGATTGTGCATACATTTACAATACATTGCGTATTACTTACGGTGTTCCTAAAGAAAATATCGAGGTATTGTTTAATGATGGCGGAGCGCCGTTTGCCGACATGCTTGACTCTGATGATGAGATGGTTGATTCGAATCCCGACCTTGATGGTGACGGAGAAAAAGATGTTACCGGGATTTCAACATCTGCTAATTTCCAGAATGTAGTTAACAGTATAGCAGAGAGAATATCGGATGAAGACATGTTCTTCCTCTTTCTAAAAGGTCCGGCAGACCGCAGTAATGAAGATGGAACCATGCTGTACTTTTGGGGAACCGAGGAAATGGAATTAGATATAGTTACCAAAAATAAGTTGGCAACTATGTTACAGCCGATTCTCGACCGTGATTGTTTGAAAAATATTGTATTGGCTTACAACTATTCCGGCGATTATCCTGCAGAGTTCAAGAAAGAGGGAGTATTTGTAACAACTGCCTGCGGAAAGAAGCAAGAAATGACTCGTCTTCACGGAGAATCATGCTACGACTTTCCGTATCTATGGATATCCGCAATAAATAGGGTTGACCCGTATGGAACTAATGTTGGCTCTGATTATAATGAAGATGGATACATATCCATGCTTGAGGCATTCAATAATGTATATGAACGTCGGAAATTTACAGCTAATCCGCAGTATTACAGCAGTTCATCAAAGTTCGCAAATATGCTTAACATGGATTATATTCTATCGTCCGACGAACTATATATAGCTGATGAGGAAAAACAAAACCAAGGTTGGAATTATTTACTTTATTCGGATACCTTTTGGAATAGTCCGGATATATGGATTCGTACCGGTTCGGAAGATGAAGGAAATAATATAATAAGCTCCAGCAAAGCTTATGTTTATGTCAGAGTTCATAATAATTCATGGAAAGCCAGCCCCGAAGATAAAAAAGTTCATGTAGCCTGGAGTTTTAATAGCCTTAATTTGCGTTCTGAGGTCGTTATGGGGCTAGAACATTTGTCATCAATTTCTACCGGAGGTTATATCGGAGCTGTTTCATTACCTTCGATACCGGCATTCTCAAGTACCGTGGTTGAAATACCTTGGCAATTGTCTTCTAGACTACAGGATGTTATCAATAGCGATAATCCTTTGGGCAGTGTATCAATCTGTGCAGAGATTGCGACAAACAACGGCATAATTAAGATGCATACACACCCATCCTATGGCGATTTTAATCAGACAATCAGGAGTGATAGAAGTATTGCAGTACGTAACGTCCTTCTGCCTAAGTATGCGGATCATGGCAGTTCCACATGTATTCGTACTGCTTTCATTATGAGAAATAATTTAAGTAGTACCGCCCTATATAATCTGTCTTTTGTATTTGATGATGAAACGATTGGACAGCATAACGCTCTTTTAGAAATGCCCCTTGAATTATATAACAGATGGGTTGATTCTGGTGCCGACTCGTGCTGGCAATCAGGCCTACCTCTCATATATGACGATTGTGTTCATTTGCCAATCAGTTCACATTACCAATGTAATAGAATTCCTTTGGAACCTAATGAATCTGTGGTTCTCAATGTGGTTTCATTCCAAAATAATGTGGGTCTTGGTAATTTTTTGCACTTTGATTTGGTTATGAAAGACGCGAATGGAAAGACGATTGACGGAATGCATGTGCAACTTCCTTTCTTTATGATGGCAATCCCGCTTGAAATCGATGAGGATGGTTCTATATCCCAATCATTTGTGAGAAATAATGATATACTACAACAGTCTGTTCTAAAAGTTGAACTTACAAAAATAGTTGACCGGACTACTCCTACATTGATTACAATCAGCGATGCCAATACCGCCCGTATAGTCAAGACTATTGATGTATGCGAAGGTGAGAAAGTTTGTGAAGTGAACTTGTCCGGATTACCCAAAGGCTTGTATGTAGTCAATCTGGTTGAGTGCGGTGTGATTATAGATAATTTGAAGATTTCTTTACCATAATAATAATTTAGAGTTTTTGCATCGTATTTCCGTACGATGCAAAAACTCGATATAAAACGAACAACTATGAAAAAAATGATATTATACATAATTATGCTGCTGTTTGCCATACCGTTTGCGGCAGGTCAGCATTTATATTATGACTATTTTTATAGAGTCTACGACGATCCAAGTAGGAATTACTATTCGCCGCCGATGAAAATTTATCCGGTAGACGGATGGTATACACTTGAAATCGAGAATTTGCACACTTTCTATATCTCTACAACATTAAACGAGGAAGATGGAACCGGATTCGTTGCGGGGATGTATTTCTTTGACTTGGATGTTGATAATCTGGGTGAGCAGGTAGTGCCTCAAAAATTCAATAAGATAACCGCAGTACCTTCGCCAATGCCCTGGGTGGGTGATTACCGCATAGAGATTGCCGAGGACCTTTCAGTAGCTGTCTTTACACCCATCGGGCCTTATTTTAAGCCGGAATACCCGATCTATTTATTTGAAGGAGTTGATAAGAGATTTGAGTTTAAAATAGTGGATGAGTATGTTTATTCGTATGATTTTATAGGAGAAGATAAACTCAGAGCAGGAAGCAAGATTAGATTATTTGCAAATATTCCAATGAAAAGCTACAAACAGCCCGGAAATATTGTACCAAGAGGTAAATTTACATTTGAGCCGGGAATAAGTTATGAAAATGTAATGTTGCTCGAGGATTTTGAGGGCACTATGACAGCATCGCACGACGGAGTTTACGGCTCACCAATGATGGTTGAGTTTATACCCTTGCATGATGACGGTGGTGTGACATCAGTTGAAGATGTCGGTGTTTCCGATACCACTGTCCGTTATTTCAATCTTCAGGGCCTGGAGGTGGAAAAGCCTCAGTGCGGTATCTATGTCGAACTGTCGAACGGCAGGTCGCGGATGGTGAAATTGTAACAGCCTCTAAACTTCAGGTTCGGGCCACAATGTTGTACCCGACCTTTGAGCCGGCCCCCTGTCGGGACGACAGGGGGCTACATTTGGTGTATCAAAATTCGCGGTGTTGTGGACTGTAAACTGTGGCGCAAGCCTTGCAATAATTTTCAATTGCTTTCTTTAATAAATGTAACATAGTTGAAACCTTTAAAATTGTACTTCTGACGGAAGGCCGGCATATACCATTGGGGCGCTTCCATAAAATTGCTTTTACCTAAAAACGCCACAAAGTTACAAAATGTTTTAAAATTATGTTTTATAACATGTGATTTTTTACACAAAAAATTCACATCACAAACATATATCCCAGACCCGAACGATTCTGGATATAACTGCCTACATCGCCTAACTTCTTGCGCAGACGAGAGATATTGGTGTCGACAATGCGGTCGTTGCTCATTTCGGGCGAGTCTTTCCACACATTGTTGAAAATCTCCTTACGCGAAGTGGGCACACCGATGTTCTTAAGCAGCAACACAAGAATAAGATACTCCGTACGGGTAAGCTGCAACTGCATGCCGTCGTCGGAAACGGTACGCGTTGAGGTATCGACGCTCAGCGACTGGAAGCAAAGCTTGGTGCTTGGCGCTACCCTTGCCCGCACACTGTGGCGGCGCAGAACCGAGCGGATGCGGGCCATAAGTTCGCGCAGCGAGAACGGCTTAACCACATAGTCGTCGGCGCCATTGTCGAGCGCTTCAATCACACGGCGTTCGGAGTCGTCAGAGGTAGTGATTATATAACCCACATGCGAAGTCATCGGATTGTCTTTGAGGTTTATCAACAGTTGCATGCCGTTGAACTCCTGACGCATGGCATCGGCGATTACAAGATTAGTGTCGCTGAGGTCAAGAGCGACAACGTCGGCGGCCTGGCTGACCACATCCACCTGATAGCCTTCGCTGCGCAGGTTTATAGTCAGCAGGTCAACGATATTGGGGTCATCGTCGACTATCAGTATTTTTCCAAGTACATGAGTATTTGACATTTATAGGTAATGCCTAAGAGGCTGAATAATGGCGTTTTATGTGGAAGATAAACATTCCTGTCAGATTTTGAAATCAAAGTAACAAAAAAGTATCCGTATAAGCAAACTTAGTAACCGATTTGTGTCACTTTTGTTTTGATAATTTAACTCAACCCCGAACCGACCTCCCGACGTTATAATAATAACAACAATTCAATTTAACTGTTATGCGCACGCTTCAATTCATCGTTATATCGCTGTTGCTCGGCGTAGTGACTGCATCGGCCCGGTCTATGACCACCGATACGGTATACATGTACAACACCGAGGTTCTCTGCCCGCAAACAGCAGCAATTCCGTCCATGCCCGACACTACATCGCTGGCGCTGTTCAACGCCGCAAACCGCCACGCCCCTATCAATATATATCAGATGCCATATTCACTCACCGGCTCATCGCCCGACTGGCACCGCATGTGGATAAACACCGCCGTACTCAGCGGAGCCTTTGTAAGCACCCTGTTCGTACTCGAATGTCTGCCCGAGGACGCTACATCATGGAACCGGGAGGCCATACAGTCGGTTCCGCCCTTCAAACGCTGGTTCCGCAACGTGTTCAAGCGCGGTCCGGAGTGGGACCACGACAACCCGATATTCAACTACGTGCTACACCCATATGCCGGGGCAGCCTACTTTATGTCGGCGCGTTCGCAAGGCTTCAATTTCTGGCAGTCGATGCTGTACTCGGCCTGCATCTCCACCATTGGCTGGGAGTTCGGCATCGAGGCCTTCATGGAGCGTCCGTCGTACCAGGACATCGTAGTCACACCGGTGGTAGGCTCGATTATTGGCGAACTGTTCTACAGACTCAAACGCAACATAGTGAGCCACAACTACCGCCTCGCCGGCTCGCCGGTGCTGGGCAACATAGTAGTGTTCCTCATCGATCCCGTCAACGAAGTTCTTGGCCTCTTCCGGGGCAATAACGCCCGCAAATTGCATCTTGGCCGGGAGAAGCCGGGCTACGGCATAGAGTCGTCGCTGCTGCCCGGCCCGGTGGGCAACGGTTTCGGCTTCACCTTCAGCTGCCGATTTTAGAGGCTCGGTTCATGACCACCGATTTTTTGCTAAAAATTTGTGAACACGGAAAAATAAGGTTAAATTTGCAGTTAATTTCGCGGGGTATGCCCGCACCCGACAGAAGGCAACAAACTATAAATTCCAAATAATTAACTAATCAAAATCATCTTATGTGGTTAACAAGCTCATCTATAGGACGTAAGTTCATGATGGCCCTTACGGGTATCTGTCTTGTCCTATTCGTAACTTTTCACGTGTTGATGAACGCAGTAGCCCTGATCTGGCCCACCGCCTACAACTCGGTGTGCGAGTTCCTGGGAGCCAACTGGTATGCACTGGTTGCATCGGCCGGACTGGCATTTCTGTTTATCATTCACATAGTGTACGCCCTGTGGCTTACACTGCAGAACCGTAAGGCCCGTGGCGCCGACCGCTATGCCGTCACCACCCGTCCGCCCCAGGTTGAATGGGCATCGAAAAACATGCTCGTGCTGGGTATCGTAGTTATTGCCTTCCTGGTAGTTCACCTCATCCAGTTCTGGGCCAAGATGCAGTGGCAGGAACTCCGCCACGCCGAACTCTCGGTGCTGCCCGTAATCAACGGCACCCCCGTGCCCCCCTCGATGGGTACTCTGCTGCTGCAGATTGCCTTCAGCGAAATATGGACTCCGATTGTGTATATTATCGGCTTTATCGCTCTCTGGTTCCACATGAACCACGGCTTCTGGTCGATGCTCCACACCATTGGCTGGAACAACAACATATGGATGCCCCGCCTGAAGAAAATCGGCTGCTGGTGGACCTCCGTGGTAGTACTGCTGTTCATCGCACAGGCTATCGTGTTCACCATTCACGCACAGAACAAATTCTACACCACCGACCCTGCCCTGCAGGCACAGTACGCCGAGTACTGGGACGGCTACGCCCAGAAGATGAACAAAGAGTTTATGGGCGACTTCTACAAAACCATGAAGGATGCCAAAGACCCCATGGCACAGCGTACCGCTCAGCAGAAATATGTTGAAGAGAACGGCCCCGAATTCATTAAAGAAGCACAGCTGCTCGACTCTATCAGCAAGGTGCAGTTCCCCGCCATCGCTCCCGGCGAAAACTTCCAGGGAGTTCAGCAGACCTCCATGCAGATCGGCTACATGATCGGCAACTCAACCCAACAACAAAATTAATTTCCCGGCCATGATAGATATGAAAAAACTTGAGGGCATGATTGATTCAAGCCCCATCATGAAGGACTTTGCAGACATCGAAAGCGGCAAACTGCCCGAATACACCATCGATTCAAAGATCCCCGAAGGTCCCGTAGCTGAGAAATGGACCAACTACAAAGCTCACCAGAAACTCGTAAACCCCGCCAACAAACGCAACCTCGACATCATCGTGGTAGGTACCGGCCTGGCAGGTGCTTCGGCAGCCTCCTCTCTGGGTGAAATGGGTTTCAACGTATATAACTTCTGCATTCAGGACTCGCCCCGCCGCGCACACTCCATCGCTGCACAGGGCGGTATCAACGCAGCCAAGAACTACCAGAACGACGGTGACTCCATATACCGCCTCTTCTACGACACCGTAAAAGGCGGCGACTTCCGTTCGCGCGAAGCCAACGTATACCGTCTGGCCGAAGTATCGAACAACATCATCGACCAGTGTGTACAGCAGGGTGTGCCCTTCGCCCGCGAATACGGCGGTCTGCTGGCCAACCGCTCCTTCGGCGGTGCCCAGGTAAGCCGTACATTCTATGCCAAGGGCCAGACCGGCCAGCAGCTGCTGCTGGGCGCATACGCATCGCTCAACCGCCAGATCAACAAAGGTCAGGTGCGCTCGTTCAACCGCCGCGAAATGCTCGACGTAGTTATCATCGACGGTCGCGCCCGCGGTATCATCGTGCGTAACCTCGTCACCGGCGAAATCGAACGCTACGCCGCCCACGCCGTAGTACTCGCAACCGGCGGTTATGGCCGCGCATTCTTCCTTTCGACCAACGCCATGGGTTGCAACGGCTCTGCCGCTATCCAGGCCTTCAAGAAAGGCGCATATCTGGCCAACCTCGCCTTCACCCAGATTCACCCCACCTGTATCCCCGTTCACGGCGAAGACCAGTCGAAGCTCACACTTATGAGCGAATCGCTGCGTAACGACGGTCGCATCTGGGTGCCCAAAAAGAAAGAAGATGCCGAAGCAATCCGCGCCGGCAAGCTCAAACCCACCGATATACCCGACGAAGACCGCGACTTCTACCTCGAACGCCGCTATCCGGCCTTCGGTAACCTCTGCCCCCGCGACATCGCCAGCCGTGCCGCCAAGGAACGCTGCGACGCCGGCTTCGGCGTAGGTACCGGCAACGCCGTATATCTCGACTTCAAGTACGCCATCGAGCGTCTGGGCGAAGACGTCGTACGCGACCGCTACGGCAACCTCTTCGACATGTATCAGATGATTTCCGACGACAACCCCTACCAGACTCCCATGATGATCTTCCCCGCAAGCCACTACACCATGGGCGGTATATGGGTTGACTACGAACTGCAGACCTCTATCAAGGGCCTCTTCGCTATCGGCGAATGTAACTTCTCGGACCACGGCGCAAACCGTCTGGGCGCTTCGGCTCTGATGCAGGGCCTCGCCGACGGCTACTTCGTGCTGCCCTACACCATGCAGAACTATCTGAGCGACCAGATTAAGGTGCCTCACTTCACCACCGACCATCCCGAGTTCGACAAGGCCGAAAAAGCCGTGCGCGACCGCATCCAGAAACTTATGAGCATCAAGGGCACAAAGAGCCCCGATGAAATCCACAAGCGTCTGGGCCACGTAATGTGGGACCTCGTAGGTATGGGCCGCACTCTGCATAGCCTGGTAAAAGCCACCGAAGAAATCGAAGAAGTTCGCAAGGAATTCTACTCCGACCTCCGCGTGGTTGGCTCGGCCGATGACCTCAACACCGAGCTCGAAAAGGCTCTCCGCCTCGAAGACTTCCTGGTAGTTGCACGCATGATGGCTATCGACGCCCTCAACCGCAACGAATCGTGCGGCGCACACTTCCGCGAGGAATACCAGACTGCCGACGGCGAAGCTGCACGTAACGACAAGGACTATATGTACGTGAGCTGCTGGAAGTATACCGGCGACACCGAGAAGCCAATTCTCATCAAGGAGCCCCTCAACTACGAGGCAATCCAGGTTCAGACCCGTAACTACAAGTCGTAAACCACGTAACACTCAGACAAAAAATGGAACATACTATAAGTGTAAATCTCAAGATTTGGCGTCAACGTGGTCCCAAAGAGAAAGGCCAGTTCGTCAACTATCACCTCGATAACGTGTCGACCGGTTCAAGCTTCCTTGAAATGCTCGACATGCTCAACCAGCAGCTGGTAGAAAAGGGCGAAGAACCCGTGGTATTCGACAACGACTGCCGCGAAGGTATCTGCGGCATGTGCTCGCTCTACATCAACGGTCACCCCCACGGTCCCGTTCAGGGCATAACCACCTGCCAGCTCCACATGCGTAAGTTCAACGACGGCGACACCATAACCATCGAACCCTGGCGTTCGGCTGCATTCCCCGTAATCCGCGACCTTACAGTAGACCGCAATGCATTCGACAAGATTCAGCAGGCCGGCGGCTATGTATCGTTCAACTGCGGCGGCGCTCCCGACGCAAACGACACCCCAATCAGCAAGGAAATCGCCGACGTTGCCATGGACTCCGCTACCTGTATCGGTTGCGGCGCCTGTGTAGCTGCCTGCAAAAACGGCTCGGCAATGCTCTTTGTTTCGGCTAAGGTCAGCCAGTTCGCTCTGCTGCCCCAGGGACAGGTTGAGCGCAAGCGCCGCGCCCGCGCCATGGTTGCCAAGATGGACGAACTCGGCTTCGGCAACTGCACCAACACCGGTGCCTGCGCCGCCGAGTGCCCCAAGAACATTTCGCTGAGCAACATCGCTCGCCTCAACCGCGAGTTTATCAACGCCAAGTGCTCGGAATAATCACCCTCATATATATAAATAAGGCGGCGGAGCCATTTGCTCCGCCGCCTTATTTATATATATGAGGGTGATATAGATCTATAAACCGCAGGCAAGAATGCCTCCAGCCCGGCGGCTCGACAGTGCAAGCCGACGAGGTTGCGACGTTTACATCGTATCCATCTCGGCAACGCGTTGCCGAGATGCCGCCATGGCGGCATCCTCAGGCGCAAAGTCGATCAGGAACTGCACCAGGCTGGTGTCGGAGGTAAGGGCCAGCTTTTTGCGCAATCGGTAGCGGGCAGTTTCCACGCCGCGCACCGACAGGTTGGAGAAGCGCGATATTTCTTTAGTCGACAGATTCATGCGCAGCAGAGCGCAGAACTTGAGATCAGACGCAGTCAGAGCCGGAAATGCCTTGCGCAGATTGCGGAAGAAGTGTTCGTGGATAAGGTCGAAATTCTTTTCGAACACGTCCCAGAATACACGGCTGTCGCCTTCGTCGCTTATTTCGCGCAGCACACGCTCGGCATCGCGCGAGGGCACACCCTTGAGGCTCTGGTCGGCCAGACTCGCACGCAGATTCTCCACAGCTTGCCTGCGTGCATAGTTGCCCAGCGCCATCGAGGCCAGTTCCTTGCTTTTTTCGGACAACTCGCTTTCCAGCAGCCGCTTCTGCTGCTCGGCGATAATCAGAGCCTGCTCGCGTATGCAGCGGTCCTGCTCGGCCTTTGCCTCGTCGAACTCGCGCTGCCTACGCCGTATGCTGCGCCTGGCATTCAGGTGGGCTATCATGGCAATCAGGGCCATGGTAATCACTACATATGCAGTAATGGCCCACCAGCGCAGAGGCCATGGCCCAAGAACCTTGAAGCTGTAGCTTACAGCATCGATTTCTTTTCCGTCGGGGTCGAGTACGACACATTCCAGCCGGTGGCTGCCGCCGCCCAGCCGTGTATAGGTCATCTCGGGCAAGGCACTCAGAGTGTCGGACTGCTCGTCGCCGTCGATTCTGAAACGGTAGCGGTACGGCGTATGGTCGTAGTTTGGATAGCTGAGTATGAGCTGCATGTTGTCGTCGGCCAGAACTGGCGACTCGTCGGGCCGCAAAGGCAGCCGCACAAACTTGCCCTGCGCGTCGTACGAGCCTATAGCCCTGATTCGCAGTCTGAATTCGGGTCGCGAAGTGTATATCGAGGCCATATCTACAATGCCCAGACCGTCGTTGAGCGTAAACAGGCAGGTGTCGCCGAAGTGTGTTATGCTGCAGTTATCGCCGTTGCTCTGCCGCGGAAATATCGACACAGGTATGGAGTATAGTACATGGTATTCTCCCCGGGCAAACTCCACAAGATTATACGAATCGGCACACGACAGCCAAAAGCGACTGTCGTCAATAGCCTCGGCATGCCTTACGGTTGAGTAGCCGGCCAGACAGCGGTTCAGCTTCTCTTCGGGGCGGAATGAGTCGCTGTCCTCGTCGTAGATATAGAATCCGTTGCCCTGAGTGAATATTATACGCCCCCTTATTTTCATCACAAAGCACTGCGCTGGCACACTGTCGCCGCTCACATTGGGGTAGAATCGTCTGGTAACGGTGGACGCACTGCCGGCGCGCGGCGCCGTGATATGCGCTTTCAGCACTCCGTTGGTAAGGTGCGAGCACCAGATTGTGCCGTCGGCATCGACTTCGAGCTGGCGCACAGGCGCGTTCAGTCCGGATATTGGCGAGTCATAGCTCCAATGGCCGTCGCTGTCGCATTTATACGACTGCAACGGGTAGTACGACGACTGCAGCAGCATGTCGCGGCCATGTATGGTGGCTTTTTTGATATCAGTGCCGCTTATAGGATTCAAAAGCGTGGAACCGTCGGAATCTATGGCGAGAGTGCAGTCGTTGCCGCCTATTAAAGTCTGGCCGTTGAAGCTGCGCACACACCAGTTCTGCCCCTTGGTGCCGGGTATGAGCGAGAAGTCACCGGCCTCCGGGTCGAAGTCGTATGCACCTTGGTTGGATGCGACTATCAGGTGGCCGTTATGGCGCCCCACGCTGTACACCATGCCCAGATAGGGTCCCCCCTGGCCGGTGCGCAGTATACGGTATGGCAGTCCGGTGTGTATCAGCGATATGCCGTCGTCGAGTGTAGCCCACAGATTGCCGCCTGAGTCGGAGCAGAGGCCCAGCACCGAATTGTTGTGCAGCCCGGTGGAGGAGTCGAAATGGCCCAGCCTGCGTCCGTTACGGTCGATGTGGAATATGCCGCTGCCCACTGTGCCTACATACAGTGTGCCGTCGGCAGCTTCGGCCACACGATTTATGCGGCAGAACTTCAGTTCGCTGTCTATTTCGGTACGCAAAGCGCGCGGAAAGCCATCCTCGATGCGGAAAATAAGGTGGTCCTGAGTAAAAATCAGAGTTCCGTCGGGCACTCTGTCGCAGTGGTCGGGCGCATCGCCGGGAACACTCACAGCCATGATGTGGCTGCCGAATGCACTAATGTGCCAGTATCGTCGCCAGCCTCCGCGTTCGTAGCGGTAAAAGCTGCCGTTGGTGCGCTGCACATACAGTCGGCCGCAGATGTCGAAACAAAACAGCGGGCGCATCATGCCGTCGCCCTCAAAGTCCGGACGCTCGCATATTTCGCTCTGCAACACTTCAACCTTGCCGCTGCTGCTGTCGTAGCTGTAAATGTTGGCAAAGCTCTGGAAGTAAATTTTGCCTGCCATGCTCCGTATGCACCATATTTCTTCGTTGTCCATGCTGAACCCCTTGCCGCTGTCGGCCAGCGGCACATATCGCATGGCTCCTTTTTCGTCGCGATGAAAGTAGCCGAAGCCCTCGAAGGTGCCGGCATATATGCGGTCGCCCTCGCACAATAGGGCACGCGCTATGGTTCCTCTGGGCAGCTTCGAGAGCTGCCAGCGGTAGCCGTCGAAACTGAGCATTCCGGCATTGTTGCCGAAGTGCATCACGCCGCACGAGTCCTGAACGGCGCACCAGTTCTGTAGCATGGCACCGTAGTCGCTGTCGGTGTAGTTGCTCACCACGGGCAGGAAATGCCTGTCGAGTGAGGCCCCGGCAGCAGTGGCCCAGCAGAGGATAATCAGTTGCAGAATCAGTTTTTTCATAGCAGCACAAGTGGCGCCGCTGTGGTAGGCGCCATGACTGCAAAGTTAACAAATAGAAAATAACCTTGCAAATTTTTTACTAAATTTTTCAGTCAGTAATTATCGGCAATTCAACATATTGCAGCGCGATGAAGTAGTAAAAACGTAGTGTTTCATGGCTGTGGCGTATCATTGTAGTAGGTGAAAAATTGCTAAGAAATGCATCAATATCTAATTTTGTCGCCGAATCTTTTGCCCGATTATGGCCGGGCTGCAAATATTCTATACCAAGGAGCAATAGTTAATCTAAATACCAAACCAATCAACAAACACAGATGAAGAAGCAAATCTTATCTTTTCTGATCGCGCTGCTGTGCACCTCGGCCATGGCTATGGCACAGCGCACGATAACAGGTACGGTAACCGATGCGGGCGGTGAACCCGTAATCGGCGCATCCGTAAATGTACAAGGTTCGACCGAAGGCACAGTCACCGACATCGACGGCCATTTCACACTGCCGGGCGTACCTTCCGATGCCACCATCACCATTTCCTATGTAGGCATGGCCACTCAGGATATCAAGGTGGGCGGCCGCAACAATCTCGATGTAGTGATGAAAGACGACAACCTGCACCTCGACGAAGTGGTGGTAATCGGCTATGGTTCGGCCAAAGCCAAGGACCTTACCGCCCCTATTACTACAGTGAGCGGCGCCGACATTACCAACATACCCAGCTCGTCGCCCATGGGCGCACTTGCAGGCAAGGTTCCCGGCGTGAACGTTATCAACTCGGGTGCTCCCGGTGCCGGCCCCACAGTGCAGATTCGCGGTATCGGCTCGTTTACCGCCGCTTCGCCCCTGTATGTTGTCGACGGCATGTTCTACGACGACATCAACTGGCTTAACAACGACGACATTCAGGAACTTTCGATTCTGAAAGACGCATCGGCTGCCGCCATCTACGGTGTCAAGGCAGCCAACGGCGTGGTACTCGTAACCACCAAGAAGGGTTTCAAGCACCAGAAAGCCAAAATCACCTACAACGGCTATGTGGGTATGCAGAAAGCCACTCACCTGCTGAAAATGTGTAACGCGCACGAATACGCCGAAATGCTCATGGACGCCAGCCCCGAGGCTTACAGCAGCTTCCTGCAGGCATCGGTCGACAACTTCGGCGGCAATATGGACAACCTGACATTCAATGCCGATACCGACTGGTACGACCAGCTGCTGCGCACCGCCATAATCACCAACCATAACCTCAACATCAGCGGCGGCAGCGAACGCGCTACCTACTCGCTGGGTATGAGCTACCTCTACCAGAACGGTATAATGGAGGCCGCCAACGACTACGAGCGCCTGAACTTCCGCGCACAGCTCGACTATGAGGCCACCAACTGGATGAAAGTAGGCTTCAACGGCGTGTTCTCCAACAGCACCCAGAACAATGCCAACGCCAACGCATGGCAGCAGGCATTCAACATGCCCTCCATCATGCCGGTGTATGACCAGAATTATGCACCGACATACCCCGAGAAATTCGCTTCGCCCGAAGTCCTCGGATTCACCAACAACTTCTACAACCCCGTTGCGACTGCTTTCTACAACAAAGCCCGCAACCGCAACTATCAGGCGATGACAAACTTCTTCGCCGACTTCACCATCCTGCCCCAGAAGCTCAACTTCAAGACCAGCTACGGATACGACTTCGCCAGCACCCGCGCCGTAAACATGGGCATACCCTACTATGTAAGCAACAACCAGCACCGCGAGGTATCGGAGCTTATCAAGGAAGACAGCCAGTGGAACAAGTGGGTATGGGACAACGTACTTACCTATAAGGACAAATGGGGCCGGCACGGCTTCGGCGCCATGGTGGGCTACTCCATGCGTCAGGAAAGCTACCACTTCCTCAAAGGCACCGCACAGAACGTGCCCTATGAAAACGAAGAATGGTGGTACCTTGCGAACGGCAACGGCGACACCACCAAGGCCGAAGACAACGGCACCCGCTACCGCAGCCAGAGTGTGTTCACCCGACTGAACTACGACTTTGACAGCCGCTACCTGCTTATGTTTACCTTCCGTGCCGACGGTTCGTCGAAGTATCAGGAGAAATGGGGTTATTTCCCCTCAGTAGGTGCCGCATGGAACATCAGCAACGAAGAGTTCATGCAGGGCCAGAACTGGGCCGACTTCCTGAAGCTGCGCGCATCGTGGGGTCTGCTGGGTAACGACAAGGTGAGCGCGTCGGACGGTTTCGCATCCATCACCACCGGCAACGGAGCCTCGGGCATCTTCGGCTCGATGGGCACCGGCATAGGCACACCTGTGACCGGCTTCTACGACAACTCGTTCTTCAGCTGGCTGCGCTGGGAAAAGGTAGCCGAAACCAACGTCGGTCTGAGCTATCAGACCCTCAACGGCCGACTCAGCGCCGAACTCGACTGGTTCTACCGCCTCACCACCGAGGCCGTGATTTCGCCCTCAACCCCCATATTCGGCAACGCTCTGGCCGGCAACTGGGGCAAGATTCTCAACACCGGTGTTGACATCTCCGTAAACTGGAACGACCGTGTAGGCGACTTCAAATACTATGTAGGCGCCAACCTCTCCACTCTCCACAACCGTGTGAAAGCTCTCCGCGGCGGTCTGCAGTACATTATCGGCGGACGCACCGTAAACATGGTAGGCGAGCGCATGAACTCCTTCTACGGCTATGAAGTTGTAGGCATTTACCAGACCGAGGAAGAAATCAAGGCCGACCCCATTGCCGTGGCCAACGGCCTCGAACCCGGCGACTTCAAATACCGCGACCAGAATGGCGACAACCAGATTGACGGCAACGACCGCGTGACACTCGGCTCGTACCTGCCTTCGGTAAGCTACGGACTCAACTTCGGTTTCTCAATCCGCAACTTCGACTTCGCCCTCAGCACCTACGGCCAGGCCGGCGCCAAGATGTTCAACCGCAAACGCCAGCTGCGCTTCGCACAGAGCAACTACAACTTCGACCACGACCAGTACGTAAACCGCTGGACCGGCCCCGGCTCGACCAACGAATATCCCTCGGCCAAGGCACTGACCAAGAGCTGGAACGTAAGTTCGTCGGCAACAGCCTCGAATAGCTACTTTGTTGAATCGGCCGACTTCTTCCGCATCCAGAATATCACCATGGGCTACACCTTCCAGAACATCAAGATGGGCAACTACACCATGCCCGGCGTGCGTCTGAGCCTTACCGCCGACCGCCCCTTCTCGTTCTTCAAAGCCAACACTTTCTCGCCCGAACTCACCGGAGCCGACGGCGCCGAGGGCTGGGATACCCAGGTGTACCCGCTCAGCTCTACTTTCACTTTCGGCGTACAGCTTGATTTCTAATGCCTAAAAACTATCAACAATGAAAATAAATTTCAAAAACATATTCGCCGCAGCCGCTTTGAGCCTTACCATGGTGGCTCTGCCATCCTGCGACTACCTGGACATCGAACCGGAAAAGACTCTGCCCGGCGAGAGCCTCGACTATACCCGCACCGAAGACATGTACGGAGCCGTCAGCGGCTGCTACTCGTCGATCCGCACCAACAACATGCACTGGATTGTAAATCTGATGACTGTAATCCGCGACGGCGATGTATGGTCGGGCCGTGTCGATGACCAGGGCGACCTTGTGACCATGGGCAACGCCTACCAGTACAACAGCTCATGGTGGGGCGTGAACGAAACCTGGCGCAACTACTATCAGATGATACGTATCTGTAACGAGGCCCTTGGTATTCTCGACAACTACGCACAGCATATCAGCGACGAAAACGACATGGCCAAGTACCGCAGCTACTGCGGCGAGGTGCGCATAATCCGCGCCCTGGCATACTACCGCCTGGCCCAATTCTTCGGCAATGTGCCTATTCTGAACAACAACTATCAAGACAACTTTACCCCCTCGACACGCGAAGTGGTGTATGAGTACGCGCTGATTGACCTCGACTACGCCATGAAGAACACACCCAAGGTACGCCCCAACCAGATGGAACACGTGGGCGCGTTCTCGGGCTACACCGCGCAGGCCCTCGCCGCAAAAATATATCTGCAATTGGGCAACTACCAGCAGGTAAAGACTCTCACCGACGAGATGATTAACAGCGGCCTGTTCCAGCTCTACCCCGACTACTACCAAATGTGGAAGATACCCGGACGCCTCTGCAACGAATCGCTCGCCGAATGTCAGGTAACCGACTTCGGCCTTGGCTCGGGTGACTATATCGGCGTAGACCAGTTCTTCAACTGCGCCGGCCCCACCATCAGCAACGACAACACCGTGCTCAAGAGCACCGGCGGCTGGAACTTCGTGGGTTACTTCGACAGCTTCTATAACTGGGCCATCGACCGCGGTGAAACCGTGCGCGCCACCACCTCCTTCCTGGTGGGCGGCACCACCACCCCTTCAGGCGACCTGGTGAAACCCGCCGGCAACCCCAACAACACCAATATCTGGAACGGCAAATGGTACCTGCCGCTCGATCAGTTTACCGAAGGCCGAACCACCTACGGCAGCAACAACAATGTGCGCATACTGCGCTACGCCGACATATTGCTGATGAACGCCGAGGCAAAGGTGCGTCTTGGCGAGAACGGCGACACTCCTTTCAACCTTGTACGCAAACGCGCCAACATGCCTGAGCTTACCAACGTAACCGTCGACCAGATTATTGATGAGCGACGCATGGAGCTCTGCTGCGAATGGGGCGAGCGCTATGCCGACCTTGTCCGCACCGGCAAAGCTGCATCGGTTCTGGGTCCCAACGGATGGACTGCTGACAAAACCTACTTCCCCATACCCCAGACTCAGCTCGACCTGGCTCCGGACTTGCTGAACGAGCCATTCACCACTCTGACACTGTTCTAATAATCAATACGGCAGCGCGGTGCATCGCGCACCGCGCTGCTTTTCAATAATCCGATGCCATGAACTTACGCTTATCCATCATCCTCGCCACAATGGCGCTGACAGCGCTGACTGTCCCGGCTGCCACCGATTCAATCAGGGTGGTCAAAGGGCAGGTAAGCGACTACTTTATCACCGTAACTCCGCAGCATACCATACGGGGCACCGTGTGTGGTCCTGATGGCCGGGCTCTCGAAGGCGCCACTGTAATGTTCTTCGCCAGCCCCATACATGCCACAACCGATGCCGACGGACGTTTCAGCATCACCGGCTCGCCGGCCGACACCGCCCTCTACGTATACTATCCGGGCATGCAGCTGGAAAACCACTTCACCGCAGGCCGCACCGATGGCGTACGTGTGCAGCTGCGCCCCGCCGGGCCTCGCGCTCTGCAAGCCCGCACCAAGGCCGTGGCCACCCGGTGGTACGACCACGACAATTATAAACCGCAGACTTTCTGCAACCCCATCAACATCAACTATAACTTCGAGCCTTACAACAACAATGTACGGCCCAACGGCTCGTTCCGCTCTTCGGCCGACCCCATGGCCCTGATGTACGGCAATGAAGCCTTCCTCTTCTCAACCAATCAGGACGGATTCCACTACTCGCGCGACTTCACCGAGTGGGAATTCGCTTTGGCCTCGTTCAAACGCCGTCCGACCGACGACGACCAGTGCGCCCCTGCAGCATATGTCAGCGGCGACACCCTGTTCTACACCGGTTCTACCTACGAGGGCCTGCCCGTATGGTACAGCACCGACCCCAAATCAGGAAAATTCCGCCGCGCCGTCGACCGCAATGCCCTTCCCTCGTGGGACCCCTGCCTGTTTCTCGACGACGACGGCAAACTATATCTCTACTACGGCTCCAGCAACGAATACCCGCTCAAAGGAGTACAGGTGAGCCGTCAGGACTTCTACCCGGTATCGAAAATACACGATGTCATGGCCCTGCATCCCGACGAACACGGCTGGGAACGCTTTGGCATGAACAACGACGACACCTCCACCCTGGCCCCATTTACCGAGGGTGCATACATGACCAAGCACAACGGCCGCTACTATCTGCAGTACGGCGCGCCGGGCACCGAGTTCAAGGTATACGCCGACGGCGTGTACGTGTCGGACAGCCCTCTTGGTCCCTTTGTATATCAGAAGCATAACCCCATGAGCTACAAGCCCGGCGGATATGTACAAGGCTCGGGCCACGGAGGCACCTTCCGTGACTCCAACGGCAACTACTGGCATGTATCCACCTGCATGCTGTCGCTCAAATACAAGTTCGAGCGCCGCATCGGCCTATACCCAACGGCATTCGACTCCGACGGCGTGATGTACTCCTCGGCCGCTTTCGGCGACTATCCCAACTACAACGCTCTGCACAACATAACCAATCCGGCCGCACGCTTCGCCGGCTGGATGCTGCTAAGCTACCGCAAACCGGTGACGGTATCGTCGACCGACAGCACATATGTGGCGGCAAACGCCACCGACGAGTCGATGCGCACATACTGGGCCGCAGCCGGCAGCGCACCCGGCGAATGGATTGCCGTTGACCTGCTGCGGCCTGTGACTGTGCGAGCCATACAGCTCAACCACTACGACCATAAGACCGACCAGCACGACCGAGCCAGCGACCTCTACCACCAGTACCGCGTGTATGCCTCGGACAACGGCAGCGACTGGACTCTGATAGCCGACAAGAGCGATAACGACAAAGATGTGCCCCACGACTATATAGAGCTGGCCACCCCGCTGCAGACACGCCATATAAAGGTGGAGAACCTGCACATGCCCACCGGCCATTTTGCAGTATCGGGCCTGCGTGTGTTCGGCAATGCCGACGGCCCTGCGCCGGCCACCCCTAAGGGCCTGAAGGCTGTACGCTCCAAAACCGACCCTCGCAATGCCATGATAAGCTGGAAAGCTGTCGACAAAGCGTACGGATATAATGTATATTACGGCATAGCGCCCGACAAACTCTATAACGCCATAACCGTGCTCGACGGCACAAGCTACGACATGCGTGGCCTTGACCGCGACAGCGACTACTATTTTGCCATCGAGGCTCTGGGCGAGAGCGGACGCTCCGATATTTCAAAAGCAATTAAACCGATTAAATAGATTAAACAGTACTACATGAGATTGAACTTTAAATTCCTATTTGTAGCTCTCGCATCGTTCGGACTTGCATCCTGCACCGGCTGTACCAAAGCATCTGACGAAGAGCTGGAAAAGAAACCCGGCAACGAGGAAAGCGCCTTTGCTGACGATGACGAATTTCTCGACTGGCTCCAACGCACCCACTTCAACTACATGTGGGAGGGTGCCGAACCTACCTCGGGCCTGGCTCCGGAACGAATCCACATGGACAATGTGTACCCCGACAACGACAAACAGGTAATTACCACCGGCGGCTCGGGCTTCGGTATCGCCGGTATCATAGCCGCCATGGACCGCGGTTTCATTACCCGCGGCGAGGGTGTGGAGCGTCTGGCCAAAATAGTTGACTATCTGGGCAAAGCCGACCGTTTCCACGGTGTATGGCCTCACTGGCTCGACGGCCCCACCGGCAAGGTGAAGCCTTTCGGCCAGAAAGATAACGGTGGCGACCTGGTGGAGAGTTCATTCCTGATGGCAAGTCTGCTGGCCGCCCGCGAGTATCTCAAAGACGGCAACGAGCAGGAGAAGCAGGTGGCCGAGGGTATCGACAAACTGTGGCGCGACATGGAATTCGACTGGTACACCCGCGGAGGCCGGGACGTGCTGTACTGGCACTGGTCGCCCGAATACCAGTGGGAGATGAACTTCCCGCTCGAAGGCTACAACGAGTGCCTGATTACCTACGTGCTGGCAGCATCGTCGCCCACACACAGCATACCGGCCTCGGCCTACCACAAAGGCTGGGCCCGCGACGGCGGCATAGTGAGCGACAAAAAGTTCATGGGCCTGCCCCTGATACTGAAACACAATGGCGCCGAAGCCACCGGCGGCCCCTTGTTCTGGAGCCACTATTCATATATCGGCCTGGACCCGCGCGGCCTCAAGGACCAATACGCCGATTACTGGCAGCTAAATGTAAACCACGCCAAGTCGAACTATCTCTACTGCGTTTCCAATCCACATAATTACAAGGGCTATGGCGAGGATTGCTGGGGTCTGACCGCCTCGTATTCCACCGCCGGATACTCGGCCCATGCTCCCAACAATGACCTCGGCGTGATTACCCCCACAGCAGCACTGTCGTCGATGCCCTATACTCCCGAGGAATCGATGCGCGCCGCACGATATTTCTACTCCAAGGGCCAGCAGATGCGCGGCAAATACGGCTTCTACGACGCCTTCAGCGAGCAGGACAACTGGATTACCCCCCGCTATCTGGCCATCGACCAGCTGACCATAGCACCGATGATTGAAAACTACCGCAGCGGCCTTATATGGAACCTCTTTATGGGGGCGCCTGAAATACAGGAAGGCCTGCGTAAACTCGGTTTCGAAACATCAAAACACCAAGAATCTGTTATCTGCGTTATATCATAACCCGAAAACCGTTTAATTACCATATATGAAACTGAAATCCATAATTTACTCGGCTGCCGCGGCGCTGGCTTTGACTGCCATGGCATCATGCGGCCAGAAGCAGTCGGGAGGCGATTCGGAAATGAACGCCTTTATAGACGAGCTCATGGGCAGAATGACCCTTGAGGAAAAACTCGGCCAGCTCAACCTGCCGGCTTCCGACGATATCGTCACCGGACAAGCCCAGAGCAGCAACATCGGCACCATGGTGTCCAAAGGCCAGGTGGGCGGAGTGTTCAATATCAAAGGCGTGGCAAAAATCAAAGAACTGCAGCGCATTGCCGTGGAGGAAAGCCGTCTGGGCATACCTCTGCTGTTCGGCATGGACGTAATCCACGGCTACGAAACCGTATTCCCCATTCCGCTGGGCCTTTCCTGCTCATGGGATACCACCGCCATAGAGCGCTCGGCCCGTATAGCCGCCATCGAGGCCTCGGCAGCCGGTATCTGCTGGACCTTCAGCCCCATGGTCGACATCTGCCGCGACGCACGCTGGGGCCGCGCTTCTGAAGGCTCGGGCGAAGACCCCTTCCTGGGTGCTGCCATATCTCGTGCCATGGTTCACGGCTATCAGGGCGACAACCTGGAGCGCAACGACGAAATCATGGCCTGTGTGAAACACTTCGCCCTCTACGGCGCACCCGACGGAGGCCGCGACTACAACACAGTGGATATGAGCCGACAGCGTATGTTCAACGAATATTTCGCGCCCTATAAGGCAGGAGCTGAGGCCGGAGCAGGCTCGTTTATGACCTCGTTCAACACCATCGACGGCGTGCCGGCCACCGCCAACCGCTGGCTGCTGACCGATGTACTCCGCGACCAATGGGGCTGGAACGGCTTTATCGTTACCGACTACACCGCCATTTCGGAGATGATTGAACACGGTCTGGGCGACCTGCAGACTGTATCGGCTCTGGCTCTGAAAGCCGGTACCGACATGGACATGGTGGCCGACGGATTCAATGGCACCCTGGCAAAGAGCCTCGACGAAGGTTTGGTCGACATGGGTCAGATTGATGCCGCCGTACGCCGCATACTTGAGGCAAAATACAAACTCGGCCTTTTCAAGGATCCCTACAAGTATATATCGGAAGAACGCGAAAAGACCGACATCTACACTCCCGAACATCGCCTTGAGGCTCGCAAGATAGCTACCGAAACCTTTGTGCTGCTGAAAAACGAGGGCAATCTGCTGCCGCTGCAGAAAAGCGGTCGCATAGCCGTGATTGGTCCGCTGGCTAACACCCGCGCCAACATGCCCGGCACATGGAGCGTGGCCGCCGCAGCCGAAAAATACAAAACTCTCTATGAAGGTGTGCGCGATGCCGTGGGCGACCGTGCCACTGTAGTCTACGCCAAAGGCTCGAACCTTACCGCCGATGCCGAACTTGAGGCAAACGCCACCATGTTCGGCCGCGAGATGCGCGACGAACGTTCCGAGCAGCAACTGCTGGCCGAAGCTCTGAGCGTGGCCCGTTCGAGCGATGTCATTATAGCCGCTCTGGGCGAGTCGTCGGAATTCAGCGGCGAATCGTCGAGCCGCAGCGATATTTCGCTGCCCGATACCCAGCGCCGCCTGCTCGAGGCCCTGCTTGCCACAGGTAAGCCTGTAGTGATGCTTAACTTCTCGGGCCGTCCGACCATACTTAGCTGGGAAAGTGAGCATGTACCCGCTATAATGAATGTATGGTTCGGCGGTTCGGAAGCTGCCGACGCCATTGCCGACGTTGTATTCGGCGATGTAGTGCCCTCAGGCAAACTCACCATGAGCATGCCCCGCAACATGGGTCAGATTCCGGTGTACTACAACCACTTCAACACCGGCCGACCCAAACAGCAGGATGTGAAATTCGAGAAATTCCGCTCGGGCTACATCGACTCGCCCAACTCACCGCTCTATCCCTTCGGCTACGGTCTGAGCTACACCACCTTCGACTACTCCGACCTCACCCTCTCGGCCACCGAGATGACAGCCGACGGCAGCATCCGTGCCAGCGTGAAAGTAACCAACAGCGGCAAGTATGACGCCGACGAGATTGTACAGCTCTACATCCGCGATATGGTAGGCACTTCGGCCCGCCCCGTAAAGGAGCTTAAAGGTTTCAAGCGTGTGCACATCAAGGCCGGCGAAACTGCCGTGGTGGACTTCGACATAACAGTAGACCTGCTGAAGTACTATAACTTCGAACTCGAATATGTGGCCGAACCCGGCGAATTCGCCGTAATGGCAGGCCCCGACAGCGAACGCCTGCAGTCGCAGACCTTCACTCTAAAATAACGTTACTATAAGATAATAAGCAAGCGGGCTGTCCGGAATCCGGACAGCCCGCTTGCTTATTAGTAATATCAAAGGTTGGGGTTGATTTCTTTCCACTTGTCAATCGGGGGCATCACACCCATGGCGATTACTTCGTCGCGCAGGGCACAAAGGTGCCGGTAGCTGCGCTGGAGTTCGGCATGTTCTTCGGCTGTACCTCCTACAATTTCGGCTCTTACGCCGTCTTTGGTTATGGTGGTTTCAGCGGCCATCATAATGTGACTGAACTCTCCGTTGTTGATATATGCTCCTGCAGGCCAGCGGAAAGCTTCACCTCCCATGGCTGCACGAATCATCTCTACCGACAGATAAGCCGAGCTCTGGAACGAGCTGCGACCGCGCAGGTCAATAATGTGTTTGCCGCCCTGCACCACATTGTGGCGTATTCCTTCCCAGTCGGCTACCGGCAACTTCTCGGAACCGATAATTTCGAGCAGCGGAGTGCCGGCCACACGTGCTGTAGATGCGAATACGGCCATCTGTTCGCCGTGTCCGCCGTAGGTACGGCAGTTTACCACTTCGTCGGGAGCCAGATTGAAGTACTTGGCCAGTTCGCTGCGCAGGCGTGTGGAATCGAGCGCGGCCAGAGTGGTAACCTGCGAGGGCTTCAGGCCCGAATAAAGCAGAGTTATAAGGCCGGTGATGTCAGCGGGATTGAACACCACCACAATATGCTTGACATCGGGGCAGTACAGTCTTACATTCTTGCCGAATTCCTCGGCTATTCCGGCATTGCCCTTGAGCAGGTCTTCGCGGGTCAGGCCGGCCTTACGTGCCGCCCCGCCGGAGTTGACTATGTAGGCTGCACCGGTCAGAGCCTCCTTAATATCGGAGGTGAAGGTAAGGTTCAGACCCTCGAATCCGCATTGCAGCAGTTCTTCGGCCACGCCTTCCAGCCCCGGTGCATACGGGTCGTAAAGACAGATGTTAGGGGTAAGACCCATCATAATTGCAGTCTGGGCCATATTGGAACCGATCATGCCGGCTGCGCCGACAACCACCAGTTTTTCGTTTGTGAGATACTTCATATCAGTAGTAGTTTAATCTACCGTGTAAACAATCAGGCGCCGAAAAGGTTCATTGCCACCCCCAAAAACGCGGAACAGCTTTGCTCGCTGCGCTCGCTACGCCGATCCTTGTCACGCGACCGGGGCTGCCCATGGCAGCCCGGTTCTGTGCCAAAGGGCGTCAGAACGAGCGCAGCGAGCGATGGCGTAGTGCAGGCGCCACATTAAAAAAGTACAAAATTGCTTGCTTATAAATGTTTTAGTTATTATCTTTGCGCGCAAGCCTTAAACCAACAGCTTATGTCACAGCCATTAACTATGCTTAACAGCAATGACATGCCGGTATGGTACCGCCGTGTGTGCCACAACCATAACCGGCGTGCGTTTTGGCATGACTATACAAGCCGCAGCTACTATATGATTACGGTGAATATAAAAGCCGACGCTCCGAGGCTGAGCCAAATAAACGGTGATACCCTCAAGCAGTTCGTAAATCTCAGCGATGCCGGACGCTGTGTAACTGAGGCAATAAGCTCGATAAAGCAGAAGTACCGGCAATGTACCATCACAAACCGGGTAATCATGCCCGACCATGTACACTTTATTATTTTTGTAAAAAGCACACTGCCGCAAGGCCTCGGCGCCGTGGTTTCTTTTTTTAAGCTTAAGGCGGCAAACGCTTGTACCGGAAAAGGCCTGATACATACTCCGTCACAGCTGTTCGAGCAGGGCTTCAACGACCGCATTGTAATCAGGAGCGGACAGCTCGATACCTTGAAACGCTATGTAAAGGACAATCCCCGCAGGCTGCTGATTCGGCGCGCCAACCCGGATTATTTTTTTCGCGAACAAGTTATTGAACTTGGCGGCCACCGCTGGGGTGCCATCGGAAATACCGACCTGCTGCACCAGGCTCCGTTCGCAACTGTACATTTCAGCTCTCGACTTTCTGAATTCGAATGGAGCGATCGCTGCGACACCTACAACAGCTGCCTTGCGAAAGAAGGTACTCTTGTAAGCCCGTTTATCCATAAAAACGAGGCTGCATTCCTGCGTCGCGCTTTTACCGATGGCGGCAATGTGATAAAACTGGACTTTAACCAATATAGTCCGCGACGCAAACCAGGCGGCGACCTGTTTGAACTATGTGCCGACGGCAGGGCCCTGATACTTTTTCCGCCGCCGGAAATCGAAAACTTCAATATCAGCCGCAGTCATTGCCGGCTATACAACGAGGTAGCAGCCAGAATAGCTGCTGAACTTAACAACAAGCGCGGCGGCTAAACCCCGGCGGTGCCGCTAAAGACTTCGGTGGCTGGTCCGGTCATAAGCAGTGAGCCGTCGGCATCGGTGGAAATGGACAGTGTGCCACCACTGAGCTGCACCTCCACCGGCCACTTAACCAGGCCGTTGAGTACTGATGCCGCCGCTGCCGCACAGGCACCGCTGCCGCAGGCAAGTGTTTCGCCCACACCGCGTTCCCAGGCGCGCATGGCTATATGGTGGCTGTCGATAATCTTAACAAATTCGATATTCGCCTTCTCGGGCCAGATTTCATGGCACTCCAGCCGCGGGCCCAGCAGTTCGAATTTACAGCCGTAAAGGTCGCTGACAAATACCACGCCATGCGGATTGCCTACCGACAGGGCCGTGAGGCGCAGTTCTTCGCCGCAGTTTTCAACAGGGCTGTTGATAAGTGCGGTTACGGTGTTTAGCGGCACCAGAGCCGGGGCGGTGACCGCATGGCCCATATTCACCGTAACAGCCTCGACTCGGTTATCGGAACCGATGGCAAGATGCAGACGGCGTACTCCGGCGCCGGTTTCTACGGCGGGTTCGATGCTGCAAGATATGCCGTGTTCATAAGCGTATTTGCCCACACAACGCAGGCCATTGCCGCATATACCGGCCTCGCTGCCGTCGGCGTTGAATATGCGCATACGGTAGTCGGCCACCTGCGAGGGGCACACCGCCAGCAGGCCGTCGGCTCCTATGCCGAAGCGTCGGCGGCAGAGTGTACGGGCCAGCTGCCCGAGTTCGGGAGTGTCGCTGCTCATGCAGTCGACAAGCACGAAATCGTTGCCTATTCCGTGCATTTTTACGAATTGCAGTTCCATTACAGTATGGCGTTTTTGATGCGTTTCAGACCTTCGAGCAGCTCGCTGCGCGGCACACCTACGTTGAGGCGCATGAATCCGGCACCTTCGCGGCCGAATGTGGTCCCGCCGCTTATCGCCAGCAATCCGCGGTTTATAATGCGGTCGCAGAGTTGGTCGTGACTGAGGCCTGTGCCGTTGAAGTCAATCCACAGCCCGAATCCGGCTTCGGGCATCATGGTCTTTACAGCCGGAATATTGCTGTGGATATACTCGCAGGCAAAGCGACAGTTATCGGCTATATAGGCGAGTACGGCATCGAGCCATTCGTCGCAGAGGCTGTATGCTGCTGTAGTGGCGGCAATGGCGCAGGTGGGAGCTGTGTCGAACTCACTGGCTTTCAGCCAGGCAAAGAAGCCGTCGCGCAGACGAGGCGACTTCACTACTGTCCAGGCGCTCGATATGCCCGGAATGTTAAAGCTCTTCGACGGCGCTCCGAGTGTAACTGTAACTTCGGCGGCGGTTTCCGAAACCATTGCAGTGGGTATATGCCTGCGTCCGTCGAGCAACAGGTCACCGTAAATTTCGTCGCTGAGCAGTATTATGTCGTGGCGCCTGCAGATATCGGCCACGCGGCGCAGCGTGTCGGCCTGCCACTGCACACCCACGGGATTCTGCGGATTGCATACCACCACCATCGCCGGATGTTCCTCGGCAGCTATCCGCTCAAGACCTTCGAGGTCCATGCAGTAGTTGCCGTCGGGTGTACGCAGCAGTGGATTGTCAACCACCACCCGGCCGTTGCCCTCTATTACGGAGCGGAACGAATGGTACACCGGCGGCTGGATTACAATTTTGTCGCCTTTTTCGGTAAAGTAGTTCAGAGCCAGGCCAAAGCCCTTTTTCACTCCGGGCAGAAAGTCGATGTCGGACCGGTCCAGCTGCCAGCCGTGGCGGCGTGTTAGCCAGCCGCTTATGGCCTGCCAGAACTCGTCGGGGGCTGTGGTGTAGCCCAGCACCCGGGTGTCGATACAGCGGTGCAGGGCATCGATTATCACCTGCGGAGTGGCAAAATCCATGTCGGCAATCCAAAGTGGCATGATGTCGCTGCGGCCATATTTTTCGTGAAGTTCCTCGTATTTTGTTGCGAAGCTGCCGTGGCGGTCTATGACTTCGTCGAAATTAAGGATGTCCATTAGAGTTTTGAAAGAATTGAAAAGAAGTAAAGTAATAGGGTCAGAAGTAAGGGCTTGACGGCCGTATTTGTCAGCGCCTGATTAGCAGAGCAGCCTCGGGTCCAATGTTGAATATCATGTCGAGTATGCTCATACCGGCCCGGAATCCGAGCGAATCGGCACGAATCTGCCAGTACTCCGGCAGGTTTATGTCGTTGAAATCGTGGCGTCGGAGGTCGGTATATGTTTCCGGCAACTGCTCAGGCTCGAGGGCCTGGGGCAATTCGAGAATGCGCCGTATAAGTCGGTCGGCTTCACGGTTAAGACTGCCTATGGTGCCGAAACTGCTTTGTGCGGGGTCGGTCAGAAGAGGCAGAATGCGGTCGATATAGAATTCAAAGAAGGGTGTTCGTCCATAGGCCGATTCAAGGGCTGTGATGTGCAGTTTCCACCACTGTCCGTGGTCGGATATACATACATCGCTCCATCCGCGGTTTCCCGACAGATGGCATACCGGCACTGTAAGGAAGAGCTCGCCGCGTGTATCCACTATTTTATAACGGTGTGCCGACTTGAAACGTTTGTCGGCGCGCATCGAAAAGTCTACGGCGGTATCGGCAAAACGAGCCACTGCCGCATAGTATGCGGTGGAGCCGAACAGCTGTGGAGGCAGCAGTGCTACTTCTTTTTCCATCCGCGGCTGCGCATTATCGGGCCTTCCTGTGGAGGCAGAGATGGACTCTTGCCCTGAAGCGAGCGCAGAGCGTACGGGTTGCGCCGTACGGCCAGCGGGTTTTCGCTGTCGGGCTGTATGTCTTCGCGCATCGGGCGGTCGTTGAATTTACGGCTCCGGTCGCAATCGTCGCGGTGTTTGTGGTCTTTGTCCTTGAAGCGCCGTTCCTTGCTGTCGTTGTCACGGAATTTGCGGTCTTTTGGAGCGCCGTCGCGGAACTTGCGATCCTTTCCGCCTTTGCGGGCTGCACGTTCGTCATCACCGTCGTCGGCGTGGTTCTTGAGTTTTCCGCCGGCTTTGAGAAATGATTTCTTGTCGCCTTCGAAAATCACATATTCGCGCAGTTCACATTCGAGGGCTCCGTTGAGTACGGGCACTTTCTCGGAGGCAGCCAGACCGATTTTGGCGAAGTATTCGTCGCGGTAGCCGATAATCCAGACATGGTATCCCTGAAACACGTTTTTCAGGCGGTTGCCGATTGTGGCATAGAGGGCGTCCATATCTGGGGCCGATATACGTTCGCCGTAAGGCGGATTGGTCACGAGTATGCCTGCCGGCTGCGGAGCTTCTTCCCAGCGCGATATCGGTTTGACTTCAAGGCTGATATACTTGGCCATACCGGCACTTTTTATATTCTCGCGGGCGATGTCGATGGCTTTGGGCGATATGTCGGCGCCCACGATTGGATAAACGGGATCGCGCTCAGCGCTATCGTCGTTGAATATGCTGTCGAACAAGTCGGCGTCGAAGTCCTTCCAGCGCTCGAAGGCAAAGCTGCGGCGATAGATGCCGGGATTGATGTTGGCGGCAATCATGGCAGCCTCGATAAGGAAGGTACCTGAGCCACACATGGGGTCGACCAGCGGGCAATCGCCGCGGTAGCCGCTGCGCAGTAGTATGCCGGCGGCCAGCACCTCGTTGATGGGGGCTTCGGTCTGAGCCACGCGATAGCCGCGTTTGTGCAGCGACTCGCCGCTGGAGTCGAGCGACAGGGTTACGTCGGTGCCGCTTATATGCACGTTAATCATTACGTCGGCGTCTACCAGACGCACGCCCGGACGTTTGTCGGCGCCATAGCGGTCTTTGAACCAGTCGACTATGGCATCCTTGATGCGGTATGTCACAAAGCGCGAGTGCGAGAACTCGTCGCTGTAGGCCACAGTGTCAATCTGGAATGTCTTGTCGATTGTCAGCAGCTGCGACCAGTCATACTCCTTGGCCTGCTCGTAAAGGCTGTCGGCGTCTTTTGCAGTAAATTTGAAGAAAGGTTTGAGAATGCGCAGGGCGGTACGGCAGCATAGGTTGGCTCTGTACAGCAGTTCCTTATCGCCTTCGAAGGCCACCATGCGTTTACCGGGCATAACGTTTTCGGCCCCGAGGGAGCGGAGCTCTTCTGCCAGCACATCTTCCAGGCCCTGGAAGGTCTTGGCCACCATTTCAAACTTATCGTTCATCGTGCTTTGTTATATTTTTGTGCAAAGATACAAAATAAGCGGCAATATCTCTGCATTCGGCACAGATTTTTGTTTTTAACAAAAGCGGCACGGTTTTTGTTATTGCTATTGTAAAACGAATATTTCAAACTCTATTATAATTATGGAAAATAAAGAACTCGACCGCCTGAGCTATGCTCTCGGTCTAAGCATGGGCAACAACTTCCGAGCTTCCGGCATACAGACAATCAACGTACAGGACTTCGCCGACGGCGTGGCCGCCGTTTTCTATGGCTCGCAGCCTCAGATGACATACGACGAAGCAAAGGCCGAAATCCAGAAGTTCTTTACCGAACTCGAGGCAAAACAGCGCGAGGAAGCAGCCAAGATGGGCGAAATCAACGCCAAGGCAGGTGAAGAGTTCCTGACTGAGAACGGCAAGCGCGCCGAAGTAAAGACTACTGCCAGCGGTCTGCAATACGAAGTTATAAAGGAAGGTGACGGTCCTCAGCCAAACGCCGACGATCAGGTAGTGGTACACTACACCGGCAAGCTTATCGACGGTACTGTGTTCGACTCCAGCGAAGACCGCGGCGTGCCCGCCACCTTTGGCGTTACTCAGGTTATACCAGGCTGGGTTGAAGCTCTGCAGCTGATGAAGGCCGGCTCAACATGGCGCCTGTTTATCCCCTCGGCTCTGGCCTACGGCCCGCAGGGTGCAGGCAACATTATAGGCCCGAACGCCACTCTTATTTTCGATGTAAGCCTCATCGAGGTTGTAAAGAAGTAATTTATGAAATTTACCGGATTCATTGCAATAGCCGCGATTGCGGCTATTGCTTTTATCGGCTCTGCCGATATATCGGCTAAAAAGCAGACGAATACTGCTGCCGACACCGACCAGGGGGCCTACAGACTCGAACGAGCCATGGGTACCGTGCTGGGCACTGCACTGAACCGCTCGGTCGACCAGATTAACAACATGGGCATAACTGTAGACCGCCGGCAGGTTATCAACACCGTGTTGAAAGTACTCGACGGCCAGGACACCGGCTTCACCCTTGCCGAGGCCGATAACCTGATTGCCCAGTATGTCGACTCGGTGCGCGCCGAGGCCGGCAAACCGCTCACGCCCGAATCACAGGCGGCCTTCCTTGAACAGGCGGCCTCCGAGCCGGGTGCCATAACCATGCCCTCAGGACTGGTGTTCCGGGTCATCACCGAAGGCGAGGGCGTAATGCCGACCGACAACGACTCGGTACGCCTGCTGTACACCGGCAGCCTGAGCGACGGCCAGGTGTTCGACACCACCGAAGAACCGGTGGTATTCACCATTCAGAATCTCGTGCAGGGCTTTACCGAGGGTCTGAAGATGATGAAGCCGGGCGGAACTTACGAGATTACTTTCCCGGCAGCGCTGGGCTACGGCGAGCGGGGAATACCCGGAGCAATACCCGGCAATGCCGCACTGAAGTTCCGCATAAACCTGCTTGAAACACTGCCCGGAAGCAATGAATAACCGCGACTTCGAGAAAAACTTCCGGCGTCTATACCTGCCTTTGGGCATGTACGCCCTGCGCTTGTGCGGCAATACCGCACAGGCCGAGGATATTGTGCAGGAGGCTTTTATGAAGTTGTGGGCAAAGATTGAGGAAGGCCTTGAAATCGCTGATTTCAAGGCCTATGCCTATGGGGCCGTGCGCAACGAGGCTCTGCACTGGCTGCGCGACAGCGGACGCCGCGAGGAAGCGGTGGACTCCTTGCCCGAGGTGAGCGACGAACAAATCGACACCTCGGAGCGCGATGCCGCCCTATGGCGCGCAATAGAGGCGCTGCCCGAACGTTGCCGCCGTGTTTTTCTGCTGAGCAAACGCGACGGACTCAGCCACGCCGAGATTGCTGACGAAATGGGTATTTCGGTCAAGACTGTCGAAAACCAGATTACAAAGGCTTACAGCCGACTGCGCGGCGAACTCGCCGGATTCCGCATGCCGGTGGTCTTCCTGCCATTTTTATAAGATTTTTTTCATACGGCATAGGGAGATTTTGCAGAATGTGGCTCTTAGTAATAGAACATCACATTTATGCAATGAAAAAACTTACTATCGCAACCTTGATTTGCTGCTCGGCCCTTGCTGCCGGAGCAAAGCAGCCCGAAACCGGTTACCGCGGATTTATCGACGCGGATTATGCTTTGTTCAAACACAATGCTCCGGGCTTCGAGCACCAGCATGCCCACCATGCCGGCATATCCACCACCCACGGATATCAGATTATTCCTCAGCTGTTTGTAGGTGCAGGCATTGGTATTGAAAAAAACACCTATACCTCCAATTTTTACTTTCCGGTCTTCGCCGATGTGCGCACCGACCTGCAGTTCGGCTGTTTTACTCCCTATGCCGACATGCGTCTGGGCTGGACTCTGGCCTCCGATGGCGGTTTCCTGTGGCAGCCTACAGTGGGCTACCGTTTCAACTGGGGACGAACTTTCGCCATCAATCTGGGCGTGGGCTGCTATCTGCAATGTGTAAAATACAGCTATTACGATTCCGATAACTGGGACTGGCAGAACCCCGGTTACAACCATGGCGATATCATAGTCAGCCACGGAGTGGAAACAGGTCTGGTGGTGCGTCTGGGCATAGAATTCTGACATGAAGACCGACCAATTTAACGAGAGCCTCGACTTTGTGGCCCGCCATTATCGCCACGGAGCTTTTGACAGTTCAAGCGCTCTGAACCGCCTGGGCTTCCGCCGCAGGCCTGCCATGCTGCGCCGTGTGGCTGTAATAGCCGGAACTGTTGCCCTGACTGCATCGGCCCTGTTTGTAGGCTATTACAATTATAATACTCCTGCCGGAACCGACGCAGCCATGCAGTCGGCTCCCGCTGCCGGCACTCCCGTAGCCGAACCAATGAAGGTGGTACGCCTGGAATTCTCCGATGCTCCGCTCAGCCGTGTGGCCGAAGAAATACAGCTTGTGTACGGCGTAACGGTTACAAATCTGCCCGACGAGGATTATCACCTGACTCTAAGCTACGAAGGCAACGCATATAATCTGGTGGAAACCATCAACGAACTCTTAGACACACATATATCGGTATGCGACTGATACTGCTCATACTGGTTGTGACGCTCGGCATAAACGCCGATGCCCGGCGGGTGACGGTTGACGTTCAAAACGCCGATGCCGAAACAGTGTTCAAGACTCTTATGAAACAGAGCGGCAAAAACTTTGTGTACACTGCCGGACTGCTCGACGGCATGAAAATATCGGTGCACGCAAACCACCGCCCTCTGCGCAAAGTACTCGACGATATGTTTCGAGGCACCGACATCCGCTATAAAATCAAGGGCGACAACGTGATGCTGAGCCGGCGCCCTGTAAGAGTCAGGCCGCTGCCGCCGGTGGCACCACGTATGCTGCCCGACAGCGTGGAGCTGCCTTTTGAACTGGCCAACCAGCTGGCCGAACTGAAAGTAACCGGTTCGCGACTGAAGAACCGCTCACTGGAATCGGCTGAAATAGGAAGCTACAGGCTGTCGCCCGAAAAGATAATGTACACCCCGCAGATATTCGGCGAGAGCGACGTAGTGAAAACCCTGCAGCTCGAGCCGGGCGTATCGGCCGGTACCGA
>CAJUHX010000001.1:113124-217410 GCA_910586455.1 uncultured Muribaculaceae bacterium
GACAGGGGTATGGCAGGGCTGTACGTCCATGGCGGTAATGCCGACGAAAACCTCTACACCCTCGATAATGTGCCCCTATATCAGGTGAACCACTTCGCGGGCCTATTCTCGGCTTTCAATGTCGATGTGGTCAAGTCGGTCGACTTCTACAAGTCGAGTTTTCCGGCAAGGCTCGACGGACGCCTGTCGTCGTTCGTCGACGTACGCACCCGTGGCGGAGCCGAGGACGGACATCACGGATCGGCCCGTTTGGGTCTGACCTCGGGCGCGTTCAACATCTCCGGGCCTATAGGCAATGGCGGCACAGGCTACTCGGTGGCCCTGAGGCGCTCGTGGTACGATGTACTCACCGCTCCACTACTGGCCATCAACAATAGCCTTAACGACCCCAATTTCGATGAGGACCTGCGCTTCCGCTATGCTTTCACCGATTTCAACGCCAAGATTACTCACCGTTTTTCGCCCCGTTCGAATGTCCATTTCATGGTATATTACGGCGAAGACTTCCTGCATGGCGGCAGCAAGGACAATTCCGACAGCTACAAAGAGGACGACAACAACAAACTGCGCTGGGGCAACCTGGTGGCGTCGGCCGACTGGAACTACCGCTTCTCGCAGGTGTTGTCGGGCGAGTTCACAGCCGCATATACACGATTCTTCTCAGGGCTTAAACAGCGGTGGTACAGTGCCGAGTACAATCAGGGGGTGATGACCAGCGAAAGCTTCGACAAGGTCGACAGCCACAGCAATATCAACGACTGGATTATACGCAGCGATTTCTACTGGAATCCCGCCGAAACACACCGCCTGAACTTCGGTGCATCATACACATACCATAACTTCAGACCCACCGACTCACACCACGACATTACCACCAACGGTGTGCCGGTTTCGGTCAGCGACACTACCGAGCGCTACACCGCCGGCGAAGTCAACGCCTACATAGGCTACGACTGGCGCCTGTCGGACCGCTGGCAACTCAATGCCGGTCTTCACGGCTCGGTATTCGCCATCGACAGCAAGGTACACGGCGAAGCGTCGCCGCGCTTGTCGCTGCGATACAGCCCTGCGGCATGCTGGGCGTTCAAGGCCGCCTACAGCCGCACGGTGCAGTATGTACACCAGCTGTCGCAAAGCTACATATCGCTGCCTACCGACCAGTGGATACCCATTACAGGCAATTTCAAGCCTCAGACAGCCGACAAAATCAGCATCGGAGCATACCGTAGCCTTGGAAGCGACTGGACCGTGAGCGCTGAGGCTTACTGTAAGTGGATGCGGAATCTGGTGGAGTACCGCGCCGACTATTATCTCGCTCCGGCATGGCAGACTGACCGCCGCTTTACAGCGGGAAACGGAACTGCCAGGGGTGTGGATTTGAAAGTAAGCAAGGAAAGCGGGCGCATCAGCGGACACCTCAGCTACTCGCTGCTGTGGGCCGACCGCCACTTCGCGGAACAAAACGGCGGCAGACCCTACCCCGCCCGCAACGACAACCGCCATAAGATAAATCTGCTGCTTCAGTGGCAGATAAACGACATCTGGAGCATAGGGGCAAGCTGGACAGGCCTGTCGGGCAACCGCATCACTCTGCCGACTCAGGTATGGGAGTCGCCAGAACTCTCCGGCTGGAACGCCGATGTGCCTCTCGACACCGATGTCAACAACTACCGTCTGCCTTTCTATCACCGACTCGACCTAAACTTCACACGCCAGACCCGGCGGGGATACTGGACCTTCAGCCTTTACAACGCTTATTGCAATATGAATGTGGTGGCTGTACGCCGCGACTGGCGCCACGACCGACCCAAATTCCAGCAGTTGCATCTCTTACCTATAATCCCTTCATTTTCGTACACATGGATATTCTGAAAAAACTCTCCCTGCTGCTGTGCACGCCCCTGCTTACAGCCTGCTATACCGACTTCGAACCTGACATCGACAGCACACCGGTGCTGTGCATGAACGCGGTAATCGATGCCGGCGAAGAGTTTACCGTTCAGCTTACACACAGCTGGCGCTACGACGATTACAAAGCCTACAAGGCAGACCATACGGTCACCGACGGCACCGTAGAGGTCTGCGCCGACGGCAATCAGGTGTGCCGCGCCGTCTACAGCGAGTGGACAGAAACCAATGCCGACGGTGTGGTACGGAAGCTCTCAGGCTACCGCATACCCTATAAACCTCAGGCGGCCCAGGAAATAAGCCTGCGGGCATACAGTCCGGAGTACGGCAACGCGGAGGCAGTAGTAACAATACCATTCGAACCACTTACAGGGCCGGTAAAGATCGACAGTACGGTGCAGGTCAATAACTATCTGTTCGAAGACGATGCCTTTGGCGACTATGTGTATCAGAACTTTCATATAAGCATGGACATAAAACTGCCGGTGAACGACCGCTCCGGTGTGACCGAATACTTTCAGCTGGCCTGGGAGTCGGTAGACCTCAGCGATGAGGATGTGGAATTTAACTGCGGCAACCCCGAATACGACATGGAACCGATATTCTCGGAGCATATCGACGCCCTCGAAACCGTATTCGCCTCCGATGCATGGGGCTTTACCGTATTCAGCGACAACAGCTTCCGTGGCGGCAGCTACCCTCTGCGATTGTTGTTTAAAAACATGAGCCTGCACCGTATATCCGGGGTTGCCGACAATCGGCTGCCCGAGGGCTGCGCCATACGCCTTACCCTGTTCAGCCTCGACCATAACCTGTACAACTGGTACATGTACGACTGGCACGATAGCGAAAGTTTTGTAGGCTTGCTCGGGTACATCGGACTGGCCCAAAACACTACCACTTACAGCAACGTAAGTACCCGTGCCGGACTGGTAGTGGCCCGCAACCGCAGCGTGGTAGAAATAAGTATTAAAAACTAAGAGGCTGCACCGTGAATAAGTACGGTGCAGCCTCGGAGGGGAACTAAAAAATATTGTGTGAATAAAGCAACAATAAGGTCAGAGATGTATCAGCGGTAGTCGGCGAAACGCTGCTGCAGCTTTTTGCGGGCGAAGAAAATACGGCTCTTGACGGTGCCCAGAGGTAGCTGCATGTGCTCGGCGATTTCGTTATATTTGTAACCTGCCACGTGCATCGAGAAGGGGATGCGGAATTCCTCGGGCAGGTCGCTGATGGAGTCGGAAATCTCGCTGACGCTGTACGAGCCTTCGGGAGTTTCCATGCCCGAATCCTGCGCAATGTTGAGCAGGTATAGGTTTTCGGTGGTGTCGACAACAGTGGCCTGGCGTGCGCCGCGGCGGTAGTTGTTGATAAATATGTTGCGCATTATGGTGAAGACCCAGCCCTTGAAGTTGGTGCCTTCGGTAAACTTGTCCTCATTGTCGAGGGCTTTCAGGGTAGTGTCCTGGAGGAGGTCGTAAGCGTCGTCGCGGTTCGAAGTAAGCATGTAGGCAAAGTTAAGCATGTTGGCCTGGAGGCTCATCAGATTGGATTGAAATTTAGCAGTTCCCATATTTGTGATTTTTTTGCGGTTTGACTTTTTATCGTCACCGTTTTGTAACGTTGACAATGCAAATTTACGGCAAAATCCACAAATGCAAGTATTTTTGAGTTAACGTATGTTAAATCAATAAATATTTTGAATTTTCAATTTTATATTGCTAAATATCAGTAGTTTATGTCTTATAGTATCTGTTACACAATTGTTACAAAAGCTGTATTTTGTTGTTACAATCAAGTGAATTCCATGTATTATCGTCCGCCGGTAAGTATCGACGTAAAGCGTGGCAGCAGGCGCTGTGCAACTACGTATACAATAATAGAACTGATAATAAGTACGGCAAAAGTAAGGACATAGGCAAGGAGCGTCTGCCCGGTGGTGGCGATGCCTGTAAAGCGCATCATGGCGCTGCGGACTATGCTGCAATAAAGACCGTGCCAGGCATATATGAAAAATGTAAGCTGCGCAAGCCCTTCGGCATGACCTCGGAGCAGCCGTCCGCCGCCAAGCACTGCGCACAGCGACGCGCCAATATATACACACCACAGCAGATTATATAGCGGCTCGTAAATACTGCGGAAACAGTACAGAAAAAGCAATCCAAGGCCTGCCCACACTACGGCACCTGCAATGGAGCAGAAGCGACGGTTCAGCGCTGCGTATACACGCGGATGAACCCGCAGCCATACACCTGCCACAAAGTACAGGCCACCCCCGAGATCGTGGCCGCTAAGGATGAAAAACAGCACTGCGACGGCCATGCCATAGTTGTTGCGCCCAAGCAGCCATGCAAACGGCGACAGCACGCACATTACTATAAGATTACGCAGAAACCAAAGCGGAAAGTCAAACGGATAGCCACTCTGCAGGCTCCAGAAACCGTCGACAAGCAGCCATGGATTATCGATTGTTCCGAAAGCTTCGTAACCGCGAAAATAAGTCTTATATACAAACAACAGCCCTGCTATGGTATTCCACAGCAGGTAAGGAACCAGCAGGGTATGCAGCCGCGAACGCAGTTTGGCGGCATATAGCCGTGGTGTAAGCCTGTCGGCAGGCCGGAAAAACAAAAAGCCTGAGAAAAGAAAAAACAACGGCACACACACCGAACACAGCCATCCCGACAAATAATTTATAACACCCGCAGCAACAGCCGGAAGACCCCCACCGAGGTCGGGGTCTTCCGTAAGATTGCAGTGTATCAGTACCACACCTGCTATAAGCAGGAATTTAGCTCCGTTGATTTCCGGCAGCTTCATTTGGCACCCATGGTGTACAGACGGGTATAAGCCTTGCCGAAACGGGCGGTGGCGGCACGGTCGAGTTCTTCGCGGAATTCGGGTGCGGCTACCGAAATAAGCAGTTTGGCCCGCTCGGCGTAGTTGCGGCCACGCAGGTTCACGGCTCCGTACTCGGTTACAATCCACTGGGTCTGGAAACGGGTGGTGACCACACCGGCGCCGGAGGTCAGATGAGCCTTGATTTTATTGTGACCCTTATTGGTCTTGGCAAGCATGGCCAGGAACGATATACCGCCCTGTGAACGCGACGAGCCGTACACAAAGTCGTGCTGGCCGCCGATGCCGCTGAATATGCGCTCGCCGATGGAGTCGGCGCATACCTGACCGGTAAGGTCTACTTCAAGACACGAGTTGATTGATACCACGTTGGGGTTCTGGGCTATGATAAAGGGGTCGTTTGTCCAGGCTACGTCGCGGAATATCATATCCCGGTTATAGTTCATGTAGTCGTAGAGCTTGCGCGAACCCAGAGCGAGCGATGCCACGGACTTGCCGGGCTCAATGCGCTTGAGCGAGTTGTCGATTACTCCGCTTTCGAGCAGCGGCAGCACGCCGTCGGTCATAGCCTCGGTATGCAGGCCCAGATGCTTGTGGTCGGCGAGCGCGCGGATTACGGCATTGGGTATGCCTCCCACACCAATCTGCAGGGTTGCTCCGTCGGGAATATGCTCGGCGATTGCTGCACCGATGCGCAGTTCGGCCTCGGTGGGCACTGCGGTGGGCACTTCAACCAGAGGGTCGTCACATTCCACACAGGCGTCGATTTTATCGATGTGGATTACGGGGTCGCCATAGCTGAAGGGCATGGCTTTGTTGATTTGAGCTATCACCACTTTGGCACATTCTACTGCCGATGTAGCCAGGTCGGCGCTGACACCGAAGCTCACATATCCGTCGGGGTCAGGCATGGAGCAGTTGATCAGAGCCACGTCGACGGGGCATGTGCCGTCGCGGAACAGAGCGGGAACTTCGCCCAGGAAGCGGGGTATGCAGCTGCCGTTTCCTTCGGCTATGTACTGTCGCACCGAGTTCGATACAAAGAAGGAGTCGACAAAGAAGGAGTCGGCCATCTCGGGCTTTGTGTACGGAGCCGGTCCTTTAGCCACGGCAAAGGCGTTGTACACTGTCACATCGCGGAGTTCGCTGTATCGGCGGGCCATTGCCTCGGAGAGGACCTCGGGTATGGAGGTACTGCCTTGTATGAACACATGGTCGCCGCTCTTTATCAGTTTTACGGCTTCGTCGGCCGTCATGAATTTTGCCATAAATTATGAATTTAGGAAGCCATTACCTCTACAGGGTGATCTTTCTTGAATGCCTGCACGCGGATATCGAGGCGTTCGAAGTCTTCGTCGCGTGTCAGCAGGGGCACACACACGCGCACGCCTTGCTGCAGCGAGCCGGTGCTTTTGAGCGAGATGGTGCTGATGCCGTAGCGCATGAGCTCCTTCTGGAGTTCGGCTCCGCTCATGCCGCCATATTTGAGGGTGAAGAAGAATCCGTCGGATATGGGTTCGCCGTCGCCGTCGTGGCTATAGAGCAGGTCAAAGCCTCCGCGTTTGAATATTTCCTTGGCGCGTTTGGCTCGTTCGCCGTAGGCCGAGCAGTCGGCCACAAAGTCGAGTCGGCCGTCGGCGGCGGCGCCGAGCATGGCGGCAAAGCCGTACTGCGCCGAGTGGCACACGCCCGACGAGGCCACATAGAGCACACCGAAGATGTAAGCGTCGCCGTAGGCGGGCACGCCGTAGAAGTCGCGGTAGAAGTCGTATTTGCGGTCGTACACCTCTGGACCCATGCACACCAGGGCGATACGCTGGCCGGCATAGCTGAATATTTTCGATGCCGACAGGAAGAGTATGTAGTTGTCGGTGTAGCGCGCAACTGTGGGTATGAAGGGTTCCTGGCCGGGTCGCCCGTAGCGATTGCGGAAATCCATGCCTATGTATGCGTGGTCTTCCATCACTACTACGTCGTGGCGTGTGGCTGCCTCACCGATAATTTGGAGTTCTTCTTCGGTGAGGTTGGTCCACGCCGGATTGTTGGGCGTGGAGTAGATCATAGCGGTCACACGGCCTTCTTTGAGCACATTCTCCAGGGCGTCGCGCAGGGCAGCTCCGCGATAGTTGTAGATATCGATTGACTCCTGACGCATGCCCAGCACGAACGCCTGGTGGTGCTGTGCGGGAAATCCGGGGTCGAGAAACAATATGGTGTCGCGTCCGGGCAGGCGGTCTTTCATCATCAGCATGGTGGTGAAGCAGCCCTGCATGGAGCCTACTGTGGGCACAATGCAGCGCGGCGGCATGTCGATGTCCATAAATGACTTTATGAAGCGCGAGCCGTTCTGTTTCAGCTGCGGTATACCGGTGATGTTGGGATACTGGTTTGCCACGCCGGAGCGCAGAGCCTCTATTTCAGCCTCGATGCCGATGTTGCTTGGAGGCAGACCGGGGTTGCCGAGTTCGAGATGCAGAAAAGGTTCTCCTTCCTGCTGCTGTATGGTGTCGGCCACGGCCAGAATCTGGCGTATGGTTGCGTGGTCGACATCGGTTATTGTAAAGCGGTCGAGTACCTGCTCGAGCGCTTCTTTGCTTATTGGTAGCATAGTTTACTTGGCTTTAGAAAGTCCGAAACGGAATGCCGCCAGATTGGCGTCGACCATGGCCTGACCTTTGCGGCCGAATATAGCGCGTATGGCTTCTTCGATTTTCTCGGGTTCGATGCCGGTGAAGGGGGCGCAGGCACCCAGCAGCACCATGTTGCTGGAGCGTACGGTGGCCACTTCCTTGGCTGCGGCATCCATGTCGAAGGCTACCACGTGGGGCAGCGCATTGAGTTCAGCCAGCAGCGCTTCGTGCTCGGGATAATCGGGTATGTTCACGAACGGAGCGGTATTGGTCACCACGATGCCGCCGGGCTTGAGCCAGGGCAGATAGCGCAGCGCCTCCATGGGTTCGAGGCTGACAATGATGTCGGCGCCGCCCTGAGGTATGAGGTCGGAAGCTATGGGGTCGGACGACAGACGGAGGTTCGACTGCACGTCGCCGCCGCGCTGGCTCATGCCGTGTACTTCGGCCTGCTTCACATAGAGGTTTTCTTTCAGGGCCGCGCTGCCCAGAATGGTGGCGATAGAGAGGATACCTTGTCCGCCCACGCCGGCTAATACTATATCGGTTTTCATCGGTTGATTCTTTTTGTTGAATGAGTTAAGCTTTTTAAACAGCCTCTTATTTTTTAGCGTGGCGGCGCGCGGTCTGGATACATTCGCGGCGCGATACAATCACAGAGAGTCCGTGATAGTCGATTTCCTCTTTGAACATGTCCATCATGGCCTGGTGATTCTTGGGCAGGGAGTCGATGGTGCGCACATGGGCCGGGTCGGCGCCGAGGCCAAGGCATATATCCTCGAGCTTGCCGGTGCCCTGCGAGTCCTGTCCGCCGGTCATGCCGGTAGTGAGGTTATCGCTGATAATCACTGTGATGGGTGAATTTTCGTTGATGGCATCGAGCAGACCGGTCATGCCCGAGTGGGTAAAGGTTGAGTCGCCGATTACAGCCACGGCGGGATGCTGTCCGGCATCGGCGGCGCCCTTGGCCATGGTTATGGACGCGCCCATGTCGACTACGGTGTCGATGGCGTTGAACGGAGCCAGCCAGCCCAGGGTATAGCAGCCTATATCGCCGAATACCTTGGCATTGGAGTATGTGGCCAGAACATCGTTCAGGGCGTGGTATACATCGCGGTGGCCGCAGCCCTGGCACAGTGCCGGCGGACGGCGCACTACCTGCTTTGAGGCAGCGGGAACCTCGAGCGCGGGCAGGCCGAGTGCCTGGCGCACGCAGTCGGGGTTGAGTTCGCCGGTGCGGGGCAGACGTCCGTCGAATCGGCCGCTTATGTTGCAGTCGTCGCAGAGAATACCACGGATTTTTTGCTCGATGAAGGGCTGACCCTCCTCGATTACCAGCACATGGTCGCACTCTTCATATAGGCGGCGCAGCATTTTGCGCGGCAGCGGATATTGCGAAATCTTCACTACCGGGAAGGGGCACCCCTGGGGGTAGTTCTCCATCAGATAGTTGTATGCGATACCGGAGGCTATGATGCCCAGCGAGTGGTCGGGGCCGTCGGTGTAGCTGTTGAAGGGCGAGTTTTCGGATTCTTCCTCAAGTTTCTTCCACTGCTCCAGCACCACCGGATAGCGGCGTTTGGAGTTGCCGGGCATGAGTACCCACTGAGCTGTATCGGCAGGATAGGACAGCTGACGCTCGGCAGTGGCTTCTTCGGCACATTCAACCACGGCGCGCGAGTGGCTCAGACGGGTCACCAGGCGCATCATCAGCGGAGTGCACAGACGCTCCGAGAGTTCAAAGCCATAAGCGGCCATGTCGTAGGCTTCCTGCTGGTTGGATGGCTCCAGGGTAGGCACGAAAGCGAAGTCGGAGTAAAAACGCGAATCCTGCTCGTTCTGCGACGAGTGCATCGAGGGGTCGTCAGCGGCAACCACAATCAAGCCACCGTTGGCACCGGTAAAGGCACTGTTGACAAAGGGGTCGGCGCAAACGTTCATACCCACATGTTTCATACACACCATGGCGCGTTTGCCGCAGAACGACATGCCTAAGGCCTCTTCCATTGCTGTTTTTTCGTTGGACGACCAGTGGGAGTGGATTTTGCGTTCTTTGGCCAGGGTGTTGCCCTGGATAAACTCGGTGATTTCTGTCGAAGGGGTGCCGGGATAGGCATAGACACCCGACAAACCTGCGTTGATGGCGCCAAGGGCCAAAGCCTCGTCGCCAAGTAATATCTTGCGCATAGCGTTCATGGATTATAGATGTAAAGATTATTCAGTTAATGCGATATGCCACAAAGGTAATCAACTTTTTTGAATCCACCAAATATTGACGATGCGACGGCGGAAAAAGTACCGTCGTTTATGCAATCATTGCGTAAATATGGATTATAAACAAAGTTTTAACAGCTAAAATTTTGCGGCCTCAAAGATAAGTGTTAACTTTGAAGTTCCAATAAACATAACCCAGAAACCCATGAAAAGAATACTGCTTGCGGCTGTGGCCGTGCTTCTGCTCTCTTTCGGTATGAGTGCCCAAAATAAAGGCACCCAGATGGCCGGCATAGCTTTCTACAACCTTGAGAACCTCTTTGACACCATCCCTAACAATCCGGAAAACCGCGACGAAGAATTCACCCCCGGCGGACAGCGCCAATGGGACGGACGCAAGTACTGGAGCAAAATACACAATCTGGCATACGCCATCTCGCAGTTCACCACTCCCACCACCCCATACGGCCCGGCCATTATCGGTGTATCGGAAATCGAAAACATATCCGTGCTGCAAGACCTGGTGGCACAGCCCGAGATTGCCAAATGGAACCTGCAGATTTGCCACCACGACTCGCCCGACGCCCGTGGCGTGGACGTAGGCATGCTATATAACCCCCGATACTTCAAGGTAGAGAATGTAACCAACCACCGCCTCACTGCCGTGCCGTTCCGCACCCGCGATCAGATGTGTGTCGTAGGCTCGCTGCTGGGCCAGCGCATTGCCGTGATTGTAAACCACTGGCCCTCGCGTCTGGGTGGCCAGACAAAATCGGAACCCAACCGTATGGCAGCCGCAGCCCTGTCGAAAGAAATCGCCGACTCGCTGTGGCAGCGCGACCCTTCGATTGGCGTAATCATAATGGGCGACCTTAACGACGACCCCATGGACCGCAGCTGCGCCGAAGTACTCGGAGCAAAACGCGAACCCAAGAATCTGGGCGAACACGGCTTCTACAACCCGTTCTGGAAAAAACTCGACGACGGTATCGGCACCCTGGCTTATAAAAGCAGCTGGAACCTCTTCGACCAGATTATAATATCTGGCAACCTGGTGGACACCCCCGAAAACAAATGGCACTTCTACCGCGCCGACGTACTGAACAAGGAGTTCCTCAAAGACACCGAAGGCAACCGTCAGGGATATCCCAGACGCACCTACTCGGCCGGAATGTTCCTCAACGGCTACTCCGACCACTTCCCCTCCGAAATACTGCTTATGCGAAAGGTTGAACGCAAATAACAACCACATACTCAATTCAATCAATAAATTATTATTAACATGAAGAAACTTTTACTTTCAATGGCTGTGCTTCTTGGTGCTTTCACCATGTCGGCAGAGCCTGTGGTAGTAGACTTCTCTACAGCTACCGGACTGCCTACAGCTGAAGCAGAAGCTCCCACATCCGCAACCATCAATGGTGTTGATTTCTCTTTTGTAAACTGCAAACAGGGAAAATACCAAGGTGCTACTTATCTGCAGATTTCAGGTAAAAATTACGAAGGTAAGGCTTACATGGAATTTACTACCGGTTTTGCCGTAGAAAAAATTACTATGCACACCGGCACCAACGCATCTACAAATGTTACCGTTCAGCTCTATGCAAACGATGTAGCCATAGGCGACGCTCTGAAACTGGGTGAAAAAGACGCCGATTTCACCATCGCCGTTCCCGCAGCAAACCAAGCCGCAGGCACCAAATACAAACTGGCTACAACCAACAAGTACAATGCCCAGATTACCACTCTGACCTTAAACGGCGACGGCTCAGCAGTAGAGCCTCCTGTGGTTGAAACCAAGAAGGCTGCCAACATCGGAGAGTTCCTTGCAGCTGCCGATGCTGACAACCTCACTGAAATCACCTCGACCGTAACCGCCGTATATCAGAATGGCCGCTACCTGTATGTGACCGACGCCACCGGCAACCTGCTGGTTTATGGTGACCTCGACACCAAGTACACCAACGGCAACATTATCCCCGCAGGCATCACCGGCAAGTACCAGAACTTCTCCGAGGGCCTGCTGCAGATGTCGAGCCTCGAAAAGGCTACCTTCAAGGCCGGTACCGCAGGCACCGCCGTTCAGCCCGAGGAAATCACTGTTGAGGAAATCGGCACCGATATGGTCAACAAATACATCGTTGTAAAGAACGTAAGCATCGCCAAGGCAGAGGCCGCCAATACCTACGACCTCACCGACGAAACCGGTACCATGGCACTCTATAACACCTTCTACAACTCGCAGTATTACGATGTAGTTGAAGTAATTGAAGGCAGCGAACTCAACGTTGAAGGCTTTGTAAGTGTACACAGCGGCGTTGCCCAGATTACTCCGGTTCGTGTATATAGCGCCACCGGCATGGAACAGGTTGCAGCTCCGGTATTCACTCCTGCCGCCGGCACTGTTGAACAAGGTACCGAAGTTACTATTGCCTGCGCTACCGAAGGTGCTAAAATCTATTACACCCTCGACGGCACCACTCCCTCGGCAGCTTCTACCCTCTACACCGCTGCCATCGTAATCAACGAGGAAACCACCATCAACGCCATCGCCATCAAGGAAGGCATGCTCGACAGCCGCGTGGTTGAAGCCAAATACATCATTAGCGAACCTGTGGTCATCACCGGCGACGCTCAGTTCAACTTCGGACAGCCCAACACTCTCAACCCCGCACAGAACACTCCTACCTCTGACACTCCCGCAGGCGACGCAATCGACGGCATTAAGTTCACCAACAACGGTGTAACTGTTGAATTCAGCGCAGGTTCGAGCGCATCGCGCATGTACTACGGCTACAACACCGGCGTTGAAGCCCGTCTGTACAAGACCGGCACCATCACCATCACTGCTCCCGAAAACAACCCCATCAAGATGGTTGAATTCACCGGCGCAGGCATCGGCAACCTCTCGGTCGACGGCACTCCCGTTGAAAACATGACCTGGACTTCCGAAGCCGGTGTAGCACAGTTCGTTGCTACCGCTGTTGAAGGTCAGGAAACCAAAAACGGTCGTGTAGACTTCAAGACCATCAGTGTTACCCTCGAAAAGTCGGGTGTAATGAACATCGAACTCGACCTCAACGCTCCCGTTGAATACTACAACCTTCAGGGCGTACGCGTTCTGAACCCCGAAAACGGCCTCTACATCCGTCGTCAGGGCAACAACGTAAGCAAGGTGGTTCTCTGATTCACCTGTCTGAAATCATAAAAAACCGCGCACGGCATGAGCCGTGCGCGGTTTTTTGTATTCCACCGTCGTCCCCGCCGTCGTTCGCACGCATACGGATTCTTCTATTTGTAGCCCCCTGTCGTCCCCGACAGGGGGGGCGTGACGTTTGGTTGTGTAGGCTTGCGCTGTGGTGACGGAGATTACTACTCTATGGCAGTCCGCCGTCGAGGACGACGGCGGGGTACAAAAAGGGTACGCTTGCGAGTGACGGCGTTCCCGCCGTCACAACTAAAAAACAGCGCCTCTGCACGGATGCAAAGGCGCTGTTTCTAATATGCGAATAAGATGTTAGTTCCAGTTGAGATTCCAGATGGCCACACGTTCGGAGTTGGTGGTCTTCTGGCCAAGGGCATCGTTCACAATCTCAATTACGAAGTCACCCTTGATGTTCACGTCCATGCTGAAATCGTAGGCCTTATATTGCTCGATGGTATTGAGAGTGACGGTTTGGGTCTTGACAACAGCACCGTTCTGCTTGATGTTGACAGTAAACTGGCACTGGGTGTCCTTATATGCAAAACCGTATTTGAATGTGAGAGTGGCGATACCGCCTGTCAGAGTCGATGAGGTGAGGGTACCTGCCGAACCGGCTTTACCGTTAAGGCATGGAGCCAGAGTGCTTACACCGCCTATGAATGCGAAGCGCGGATTGGAATCAGCCTTGCCGGCCTCCTGACCGCCCAGAATATTACAGTTCTCCGCAGTCCAGCCGGTGGTGCTTGTATAGGTGCCGTAAGTACTCTTGGGAGCACCGCCGTTGAAGGTGCTGAAGCCGGCCTTGTCGTCGCCGGTAACCGGAGGATCGGGCGGAGTGACAGTTCCGCCGCCGGCGCCGAGTTTCACGTTGTCAACACACCAGGTGGCATAATTGGCGTCCTGAGTGGCCACATAGCGGAAGCCGATATAAACCACTCCGGTCTGGGCGCTCAGGCTAATGGAGCCGGAGTTCAACCAGCTTGAATATCCGCTTGCCGGAGCTGCGGGCAGTGTGGGCTGGAGCTGAGTCTTGGTGGCTGTATTCGGGTCGGCGCTGCTGAGTACATAAACCTCAAGCTTAGTGGTTGTAGAACCGTAACCGTTCACCTGACTGTCGAAGCTAAGGTTCTTGTTGCTTACCTTGCTCATGTCGACAGGCGGAGTGATAAGCCACTGATCGAAGGGAGCTGTGCCGTTGTAGCCGGTCATGTTCACGTACCAGTTGGAGTCAAACTCGCGTGCATACCATGTCTTGTTACCGCTTACAGTAACCTGAGTCCAGGTCGAAGGAATAGCACCGCCCTCGAAGTTCTCGTCGAGCGAGCTTACAGGGTCTGCCGGAGGAGTCACGGGGGTGTCGCCACCACCGTCGCCCAGCTTGTATTCAGTGAGGTTCTTCAGACCCGGGCCGCCGCAGTACTTCATCACATCACCCTTGAGGCTTACCTGCTTGCCGAGGTTGCCGGGCACCTTCTGCAGCGACAGAGCGTCGCGCATGGTAGTGGGCAGCTGTATGCCTATACACTTGGTGTAGTCGGTTTCATTGGGGTCGGCAGCGATTACGAAGTTGGTGTTGGCAGCATCGTCGAGGCCGAAAATTGTGCCCGACAGAGTGGTGCTTGAACCGCCGGTAGGCATGGAACCTACAATGTAGCCGCTTACCCACACACCGGTTGCCACGGCTTCGGTTGTACTGATGGGATTCATGGCCACAATCTGGCCTACATTGTAGGGCTTTTCGGCCGAGCCGTCGCCGGACTCAACGCCTGTATTTACGCCCTCGATAGTAAATTCGTCGACAGCTCCGCGGTTGTCAGTCACGCCGTAGGTGCCCATATATTCGGCGAATGTACCCTTTACACTGATGGCTTTGCCATAGTTGCCGGGGTTTTCGCGCAGGTTACCAAGCTCGCGCAGCTTGGAGCCGGAAGGCAGTGATATTACCAGACACTGAGCCAGGTCCTTGGTTTCCGGAGTTTCGCCAATTACCAGTGTATTTGCCAGAGTCACATCAGAAGTCCATTCGATGTCGTTATTACTGCTTATGGTTTCGACTTCGGGGCCTACAGCACCCACAATGTAACCGCTTACCCAGCCGTCGGCGGGAGTGCCGTCAGCCTCGAGTTTCACTGCCTCGGCCACGGTATAGGGGTTGTCCTTTGTACCCGGGCTTACGGTAGGATTGCCGAAGTTCATACATCCGTCGGCGTCGATCAGCACCAGCTGCCATCCGGTAGTGCCGTAATAGCTGCAGATAGCCACCACGTCGCCGCGGCCTTCGGGCAGGGTCCGGTTCCAGAAGTTGGAGTAACCCGATGTACGTACAGGCAATGTGGCGCCGTTCACATCGAGTATATTCTGGTTGACACCGCTGGAGTGGTAGGTTGAGAATGTCTGAGTGCCTCCGTTCTGAAATTCCACGTTGTTGAAGCGGACAATCTGGCTCTGCCACTGGCGCAGCCCCTTGGGATTGGAGCTGAGCTGGTCGAAAGAGTTCACAGTGATGGTGTCGATGGTTTCTACATTTGGCCAGCCGTTGAGCTGTACGTGAGCCTCAAAGAATTCGGGGCCCATGAAGCTGGTTTCCCAGGCGTTGCCGTTCTCGTACCACTCGGGCATGCCAAGCTGCTGCAGGCCGTTGTACTTGCCTATGTACATGTCGGTGACGTCGAGTACAACTTCCTGTCCGCGGCGGTATTTCAGGTACAGGTTATATGAGTTCACACTCATGGCCAGCGAACCGGTTTCGTCCTGGATTACAAGCGATTTGAACACGTTGCCTGCTTCGTCGCTGGTGGTTACATGTCCGTGGATAATAATACGGTCGCCGTAGTTCTTGGGCAGCGGAGTGCAAGCGGCGTCCTGCTCTTTGAGCACCTGTTCGAGGGATTCGCTCCAGAGGCCTATTTTTGTGGCGTAGTTCACGGCGTCGTCCCAGTACATGGTTTTAAGCTCGTAGATAGTGGTGTTGGGCTTAATCGTGGCCACCGGCTCGTCGATGTGCATTTCGTCGAAGTCGTCCTGGCACGATGTCAGCGCTACCGAGCCGCCAAACAGAGCGGCCAGCACCAGTATATATGATTTCAAGTTTTTCATTGTTCAACTATTTGATGATGACGTTCTTAACCTCCCATGTACCGGCCTTGGCGGCGGTGCTGGTGTAGTGGAATGCTATCTGTATTTTCTTTCCGGCGAACTTGGCCAGACTGATGCTGCCCGAGGGCACGAAACTCCAGCCCATCTCGGTGGGATATGTCACGCCTTCGAGAGTTTCCCATTCGCCGCCTTCCACGCGAGCCTCTACCGTAGCCTGCTGGCGTGCGGTGGCAATGTCGGCGAAGAAGTTCAGTGCATGCTCAAAGCTCAGAGCCGGGGCACTTGCCGAACCAAGGTCGATTACGGGCGACACCAGACGGCTGTCGGAGTCGAGATTGGTCTGCGAGGCACTTACATAAGCGGTTGCCACGGCGCCATAGCTTGCCGAACCTTTCCACACGGCGTCGAGGCCCGAGGGAAGATTTACATTCTCGATTGTAAACTGGCCGAGCGAATTGGCAGCGAAAGTTTCGCTGAATATGGCATCGCCGGTATCGGGTACATCGGGACCTTTGCCGTCGAGCATATAGTCAGTGAGGTTCTTTAGGCCGGGGCCTCCGCAGTACTTCATCACATCGCCCTGAAGCATCACCTCCTTGCCGAGGTTGGCGGGCTGATTGGCCAGCGACAGAGCGTCGCGCATAGAGGCCGGAAGCTGTATGCCTATACACTCCGAGGCATCCTTGACATCGGCCGAGGCTGCAATAACCATGTTGGTGGTAGCGGCATTTTCAATACCGAATACAGTGCCGGACAGCAGAGTGGCATCGCCTCCGGTGGGCATAAAGCCTACAATGTAGCCTTTGACCCACACGCCCGATTCAACAGCTGCGGTGGTGCTGCCCGGAGCCATGGCTATCACCTGGTCCACGCCGTATGGCTTGGCTTTGGTGCCGTCGCCGTTCTCGCCGGGCTGCACAGGCTGGTCGGGTTCATCGCTGTCCTCGAAGTTCTGGCATCCGTTGCTGTCGATAAGCATCAGCTGCCAGTCAGTGCCGTAGTAGCTCAGAATACCGGTCACAGAGCCGTAGCCCTGAGGCAGGAGCTCGTTTTTGAACGATGCATATGCGCTGTTGCGCACCAGCAGCTGGTTGCCGCTTTCGTCAATTATATAGCGGTTGGTCGAAGAGGTACCTTCGGCATAGGGCTTGCCGGGAGCGTCCCAGCGAACGTTGTCGAAGCGTACCAGACGGCTCTGCCACAGAATCAGCCCCTCTGTTGACTGCTTGGCAGCCAAGATATCGGGGATAGTGGCCGGAATGGTGTCGACCAGCAGCGGATTTGCCAGACCGTCGACCTGTGCGTGGGCAGCGAATACTTCACTGTCCATAAATGTCATGGAGGGAGCATTGTTGTAAGTGCCTTCGCCTCCGAGCTGCATAAGGCCGTTGTAGCCGCCGATATTCAATTCGGTAACGTCGATGACTACTTCCTGTCCGAACTGATAGGTCTGGTAAAGGTCGTAGGCATTAATCGACAGGTTAAGGGCTGCCGAGCCGTCGTATATGATTACCGATTTGAATATGTTGCCGGTTTCGTCGCTCGAAACCACGCGGCCCTTGATAATGGTATGCTCGCCGGCATCGTTCAGACCGATAGTCTTGACGTAGTTGCGGTCGGAGGCCCAGTAGGCGGTCTTGAGGTCGAGAATCGAAGTATTGGCCTCGATAGTGGCAGAGGGTACCACCATCGGAGGACTCACGAAATCGTCGCCGCACGAAGTCAGCGCTGCTGCGCCCATCATAGCGCCTGCTATGTATAACAGTGATTTTTTCATTGTTTCTTTAGTTGACGGTGATACATCAGAATCTTACACCTGCATTGAGGAAGATGCGGATACCCTGGGCATACTGGTAGCGGTTGGGATAAGCGTCGCGGTTCCAGTTCTTGGTATCTATTCGGCCTTGCTGGTAAGCGTAGGTAACGATGTTCTTGTTGTTGAGAATATTGTTGATGTTGAGGTTGAAGTTCAGCGACACCTTGCGGTTGATGTAGATGAGCTTGCCTATCGACACGTTTACAGTGAAAGCATCCTTGAGTTTGTCCTGCTGAGCAAGTTCCTCGATTTTTTGCAGAAGCTCCTGCTCGGTGCCGTACTGCTGCCACAGGTCGGGCTGTGCGCGGTGGTAAACCGGAGCGAGGTTCACATAGGAGTTGCCCTGCCATGTGCCGTTGATGCCGAAGAACCACTGGTAGGGAGCGGCCCAGTCGATACCTATGTTCATGTTGGTATTGGGAGTCGAGCCCAGGAAGTAGTTCTTAAGATACACGGTGTAGGTAGAGTCGGGATACAGACCGTTTTCTACCGTACGGGTGGCCTGAGGATTGTTCTTATACTGTGCGCGGGCAAACGAGCCTATAGCCGACAGTGTCACGGTGGGGCTTGCCTTGAATTCCATACCGACTTCAATGCCTTTGTACACTCGTTTTACACCGGCCAGGGTGTTGTTGGTATAGGTGTTTATGCTTTCGTCGTAGAAGCCGAAGCGCTCTGTAGCGTTGTTCACGGCAGTATAGTAGCCGGTAACCGAACCGCGGAAGTTGCGGTAGTTCCACATGTAGCCCAGATCGAATGCGAGGTCACGCTCGCTCTGAGGATTATCGACTGTTGTGTTCTTCACACGCGGCAACACGTACACGTCGTCGGGCAGCGGGGCGCGTGTGCCATATTCGGCATGGGCGCTGAGGTAGTTGCGTCCGTTCACTTTCCAGGTGGCGCCTACCTTTACGGCTGCGTTGTCGAAAGTGAGCATGTCGCCGTAGCCCAGCGAGTTATCCGGGGCACGGCCATTGCGCATGCGGCCTTCGCGCTGGAACTGGGTGTAGCTGACCTTAAGGCCATAGTTGAAGTTCCAGTGAGGCAGCACTATGAGGTTCTGCAGCCATGCTTCGGCACGCAGAGCGTAGATATTATAGTTGTAACCGAACTTGTCGCCTTTCACAACACGGCGGTTGGGATTGTCGAGGTCGTTCTGCAGGTTGTCCGGAGCGAGGGTGATGTCACGGTCCGAGAAGGGGTCGATATCAAGCCAGAATTCACCGCCCAGAAGGTCGCGTACTGTCTTGTAGTTCATGCTCTTGGTATAGTTGAGCGACACACCGCCCTGAAGCGACATAAAATCGTTCATGCGGTAATTGAGATAAGAGTTGAGCATGAAGTTGAACTGGTTGTTGGTGCGGTTCTCAAGTATGTACGACGAGCCTTTTTTGTCGGCTTCCGACAGTGTCAGGTTCTGTACATTGTTGAGTTCATTAACTCGGTAGAGTTCGTCCCAGTCGATCTGACGGGTATTCACGTCGTTGAGCCAACGTTCGGTATAGAGGTCGAACAGTTCCTGGTCATCAGCGTAATACGAAGGCAGATAGCGGTAGTAGGTGGGATTGGGGTCGTTAGCCTTATAGTACTGCAGGGCCGAACGGTTGTAGTGTACCCAGCGGGCAGCCACGGCTGTATTGACCTGTACACGGTCTTTCTTGAACAGCCAGTTGAGCATCACGGTGGGGTCGTATGTTTCGGTGATTCGGCTCGAACGCTTCTTGCCGTCCTGGTATCCCCAGAAGGGGTTGTAGAGGTTTGAGCCTGCCAGGTCGTAGGCTTCCTGAAGGGTTGCGCCGCCGGTGGCACGCTGAGTGGGGCCGCCGAAGGCAGTCAGAGTCAGCGAGTGGTTGGGGTTGAGAACCTTTTCGAGCGACAGGAACAGACCACCTGAGTTGTAGAAGGTACCTTCCACCACGCCTTCATTGGCATAGCGGCCTATGGCGCTCATAGTCAGAGCCCATCCGTGCTTATTAAGGCCGGTGGCATAGGTGACCATGCCGCGGAGCATGTAGTTGGAGTTGGTATAGGCCACCGAACCGTTGAAGCCGGGGGCGTAAGTATCGGTTATGGTGTTATAGTTAACCGAACCGCCAAGGTCGCCGAAGCCGTATGCAGCGGCATCAAGACCTACCGAGGTGGTTTTGTTGCGGAAAGCACGCGAGGTCATGCCCAGCAGCGACGAGAAGTTGAATCGTCCGCGCACGAGGTCGTTCATGGCCACGCCGTTGATGTACACGGTCTGATAGGCGTTGTCGAGGCCGCGGAAACGATAGTACATGGGGCTGAAATTGTATGATGCGTTTTTGTAGAACACATCGTCGCCGGCTCCGTTAAGGGCCGATACACCCTGCGAGGTGCCTTCTTCGTCCTCAAGCACTGCATCATCGAAGAACAGGTCTTCCTGATCGGAATAGAAATCGTCGGCGAAGTCCACGGGCTGAAGGCGGATTGTGCCGAGCGAGTTCTCGCCGGGCAGGATGTTGACATCGAATCCGGCAGCGGCATAGCCTTCACAGGTTACGGTCACATACTTGGTGCCGGGAACGATGCCGCTCAAACGGAAATCGCCGCCAAGACCGCTGTCGGCAGCCTTGTCAAGAATGCTCACTGTGGCTCCGTTGACAGGGCTTCCCGAGTTGCTGTTGACCACCATACCGGTAACGGTAGAGGTCTGCGCTGTTATCGACATAGCTGCCGACAAAAGCAATAGCAGAAACAGTTTTAGTCTCATAGAAGTGATAAGTAGTTGATATTTAGTTGATTTGTATTTATTTGTTCCGACCTTAGCCGCCACAGCGGCACACAAACAGGCAAAGAAGATGTAAAAGTACCAAAATTTTTTGGTTTTTTATAATTTTTGACCATAAATTTATTGTTAAATCTTTTATTCGACTTTTGCGGACATCTATGGCGACACTGCACTACATATCAGATACATATACAGAGCTGTCTAAAGCAAGCCGGCACAGCCTCACGCAAAGGAGGCTGTGCCGACTGTATATTATCCGTATCTGCCGGATGGAATCAATACTGCTCGGAGGCGTTTGGAAAGTCGCAGTTTTTAACGTCGTTGATATATTGCACTAATGAGTTGTTGATTGTGGTGCCTAAGTCGGCATAACGGCGCAGAAACTTGGGCGAGAATCCTTTGTTGATACCCAGCATGTCCTGGAGCACCAGCACCTGTCCGTCGCAGCCGCCACCGGCTCCGATACCAATGGTAGGTATGTTCACTTCCTTGGAAACACGCTCGGCCAGAACGGCGGGTATTTTCTCCAGTACCAAGGCAAAGCAGCCTATCTCCTCAAGCATGTGCGCGTCAGCTATCAGTTTGGCGGCCTCTGCCTCTTCCTTGGCCCGTACGGCGTAAGTACCGAACTTGTTTATTGACTGCGGAGTAAGCCCCAGATGACCCATTACAGGTATTCCGGCAGAAATTATGCGCTCGATGCTCTCGCGCACATCAGCGCCGCCCTCCATTTTCACAGCCTCGGCACCGCTCTCCTTCATTATGCGTATTGCTGAGGCAAGCGCCTCCTTGGAATTGCCCTGATAGGTACCGAAAGGCATATCGCATACAACCAAAGCGCGGCTGACACCGTTTGTAACACAACGGGTATGGTAAATCATCTGGTCAAGTGTTATGGGCAGAGTGGTATCGGAGCCCAACATTACGTTGGCGGCCGAGTCGCCGACGAGTATCACATCCATTCCGGCCTCGTCGACCAGACGGGCCATCGAATAATCATAAGCGGTGAGCATGGCGATTTTCTCACCACGCTGTTTCATTTCGATCAGACGCATGGTAGTGACCTTGCGTGCTTTATCGACTGTGTTTGTTGACATAAAGCTGTTATGTTTGAAATTGAGGCTGCAAAGTTAATAATAATATCCGTAAACATGAACTCTGAGCGTTAAAAATGCGTTAATATGACAAACACTTATTAGTTGCATGCTTTAGCGGCCAGAGATTGTAATCTCCTGCGATGCGGGTGAAATTACCGCAGGCCGATGACTGCAAAGACAGCAAAAACACGGAGCACCAATGCCGGTGATTGGTGCTCCGTATTTTTTATAGTCGGCTGGCATTTACTTCACTGTGCATGAACAAGGCTGCCAGGTCGTTGAATTTATCGGGATTTTCAGTGGTCAGGTATTCCACTGTACCGCCGCGTGTAAGTCGGCTCTCCATCTCGGGGTGGCGCTGCAGATAGTCGCAGAGCGATGCCGCCACAATATCGCCCTGCTCTATTATGCGTATGCCGGCAGGCATGTACTGCCTTATCTTGTCGATAAGCAGCGGATAGTGGGTGCAGCCCAGCACCACACTGTCGATTTTCGGGTCGGCCTCAAGCAGTCGGCTTATATATTTATGTACAAAATAGTCGGCACCGGGGCCGTCAGCCTCTTTATTCTCCACCAGCGGCACCCACATGGGGCATGGCTGCCCGGTGGTGACAAAATCCGGATAGAGTTTGGCTATTTCTATGTCGTACGACTGCGACGCAATGGTTCCGGGTGTGCCGAACACTCCCACATGCCCTCCGGAACTCAGCTGCCCCAACACCTCTACAGTGGGGCGTATCACGCCAAGCACACGCCGCGTGGGGTCGATGCCAGGCAAATCGCGCTGCTGTATGCTGCGCAGAGCCTTGGCCGATGCGGTGTTGCAGGCTATTATCACCAGCGGACAGCCGCGGCTGAAAAGCTCATTGACCGCTTCGAGCGTAAACTGATACACTATGTCGAACGAGCGGTTGCCGTATGGCGCGCGGGCATTGTCGCCCAGATATATGTAATCGTACTGCGGCAACAGCTTTCTGATGCCACGCAGAATGGTGAGTCCGCCGTAGCCGGAGTCGAACACACCTATGGGTCCGTCGATGCTAAACATTTCAGCAAGCCGCTCTCATAACCAGGCGGCGGATGGTGTAAAAGTTGAACATAGTTATCAGTGCCATCAGGACTGTACCGGCAAGTACCGGCGCCAATATGCTGCCGCCTGTCATGTCCATGGCGGCAAGGGCCGGACGCCACAGCAGCGAGGCAGCTGCCGAAGCTGTTATGGCCAGCACAAGTATGACAAGGTTCACCAGGCCTACAAGGCGGTAGTAGTAGCGGCATATCTGACCGGGTGAATAGCCCAGCAGTATAAGGTCGCGCAGTTTTTCGCGGCTTTTCTGTATCAGCAGATATATGCTCAGCACAAGTATAAACACTGCCAGCAGCGTGATTATCACACCTACACTTGCCACTATGCCGGTAATTAGGGTCATAAGGAATATGGCGCGCGACGAATTTGCCTTGTCGCCGCCGACTTCTATGCCATGCTCATCGAAGTAGCGCTCTATAGCCGGATCGCCGGGCTTGCTTACCTCTACAATCAGGCGCGAGGGGGCTTCGACAGGCTGTCCGGGAGTGCCGTAGCGCATGTTGGCCCACTGCATGAACTCCTCGGGCACGGCTATGGTGTTGAGTCGCGACGAGAAGCCGGCTATACGTGCCGGCAGACGGTCGTAATGGCCGTTTCCTGCCAGAGCCACACTTATCGGCACCTTGCTGATAAGCTCCTCGCTCAGTTGCGGATAGCCGCGCGAGGCCGCGAAGCCGAAGTTGTAAAGCGCAAGGTAGTCTTTCGACAGCACTATAGGAATCATCGGATCTGACGGGTCGAAAGTCCAGTCCGATGGACTCACGTCGTAAAATTCGTCGGGTATGGACTCAAAGAACAGGGCCGTGGACATCCTGCGGCCCCCAAGTTCTATATATGCTCCTACATCGAATTCGGCCGACTTGAACTCCCCTACTTTCTTTACCCACGGCTGACTGCGAAGCCGGTTGATTTCATCGGGGGCGAAGGTGGTGGCTTCCTGCTTTCCGCCGCCCATTACCGACAGCAGAGGCACCGGCTTGGATATTATCATATAGTCGGAGCCGACAAAGGAATCGTCGCCGTCGCTGAAAGCTCCGCGCACATCGCTGTAAAAGCGTATGGCAGTAAGCACTATCGCCAGGCCCACCAGGTTTGCCACAGCGTAGCCTGCTATCTGTCCTGCCGATATGTTTTTCTTTAACAGGTTCCAGACCATAGGTTCAGAGTTTTATTTCTACGATTGACTCGCCGGGGCTGTCGCCTGCCCGGAGCAGCAGCGGATTGCCTACCGAGGTTGATATTATCGCAGCGTCGCGGCTATGGGCAGCCTCCATAATCATGCGGGCGGCTATGAGATTGTTCTCGCGGTCGAGATGGCTTACCGGCTCATCGAGCAGCAGAAAGTCGAATGGCTGGCACAAAGCCCGCACTATGGCCACACGCTGCTGCTGGCCTATTGAGAGCAGACCTGCCGGGGTGTCGTACTTCTGCAGCAGGTCGAACTCGGCCAGCATGTTTTTTATCTCCTGCTCGCTGAAGAAATCGGTCAGACGGTTTTTAAGCATTATGTTCTCTCGCACACTTATTTCCGGAAAAAGGCGCATCTCCTGCGGCAGGAGGGCCAGATGGCGTCGGCGCAGCTCGCACCAGTCGCCGATGCCGAAACTGCGTATGTCGGTGGAGTTGAACAATATGGTTCCGTCGTAGTCGTGGCGGTTGCCATAGATGAAACTGCACATCGACGACTTGCCGGTGCCCGAGGCGGCCTCTACCGTGTACCTGCCGGGGCGCACGAATGAGCAGCGACTCAGCCATACATCGCTATGCTCTATGGCTGAGTCGCCGCTTACTGCGCGGAATACCGCAGGCAGCGTATTTTCAAATGTTATGCTGTTTATTTTTTGCATCAATTATTCAACAGAGTCGACTATGGCCACGCTTACGGGCTCATAGTCCGACAATTCCTCATCGTCGTAAAGCTCGTCGAACATGACAGCCTGTTCTTTCTGCATTTTGTTCATCTCGGCGATATATACCGATGCGGTCTTTATTACCATAGCCAGGGTGCCCGGACACTTGTCGGTGTATTCGGCTTCGGAGTGTATGCCGTCGGCATCCCATGAGCCGGTGGCCGACTTGAGCATTTCCGCTGCAAAAGCCATCATACCCTGAGTACCGTATACTTTGCCGTTTGAGTAACTGTAGGCCAGAGTATTGGAGGGCAGCGACTCGGAGCGGTTGCCGGGCTTGGCATTGTCGGCGCTTACTATCAGAGCATCATTTTGGTTGCTGAAGTAAATAGCATCGAGTCCTTTGACATTAGCCTGGCTCATATCGAGTTTCAGGGTGTTGTTGTCTACAGTTTCGATACCAGGTACCTCCGATGCTATGAATTTAAGCATTTCGGCACTCTTGCCGGGAGCGAATTTTGCCACTACGGCACCGTTTTTTACAGGATAAGAGGCGATGCCGTCGGATGCGTGTTCGAGCGCTGAATAATCGACAGAACTTACACCCATGGCAATGGACTGCAGCGATTCAACAGCATCGACCAGTAAATTGTTTTCGATTGCACTGCGCAGAATCGGCAGGTCAGCCATCACTTCCTTGCCGGAAATACCCAGTGCGAACTTCGATTCACATGCATCGGGCAGCATATTCCAGGCCGAAAGGTCGGCCGACTTGTAAAAGCGCTCGTTGAACAAGGGCACATTTTTGCCCTCGGCATCGAGAGTCATCAGGTGTCCCGATGCCTTGTGGCCGCTTTCACCGGTGGTAAGAACCAGATATGATATGTCACCGCCAAGCATGTCTGCCGGAACGTTCATCATGCGCATAAGGCCGTTGAGGTTCACGCCCATGGCGCTGAAGTTACCCATGGCGCTGAAGAAGTTGTCGCCACTGCCCAGGTGCTTGTGCGCCCACTTGGGCAGTGGTTTGTCGGAGGCGCGCGACTTGATGTTCTTCACAAAGCGTACGGCATCGTCGGCATCTCTCTCCGTTACCATCCACAGCAGTTTGTCGGTATTGTCGATAAGAAGCCATGCACCCTCCGCCGGTTTCACGGCATCGAAACCGCTTACATTCTTTATCTCCATATCGCATACGGTGCTGAGATAGTCGGTCAGGAGGTTCTTGTCGCTCACTGCGCCAAGCATGTACCACGAATTGAAGTTATTGCCCGAAGCTACAATCACCGACTCCGGATTCAATCCTTTGATTTTAAGATAGGCGTCCACATTCTCGTCAAGCTTGACACGCTCGCTTAGCTGATCCAAAAAATCGTCGATATACGGGCCGCGCACTATTCCGTCGGCCTCAGTCCAGTCGCCGCCGGCGCTGCGCAGCATTTTCTGAGGATTAATGGAAATGACAACCTGAGTCTTGTCGGGTACAAAGCCCAGCAGTTCAGACCGTACATCGTCGCCACGGTCTATGCCCGAGCATGCTGCCATCAGCAGGGCGATAAGGGCAAAGGAGAGTGTTTTCAGTTTATTTATCATTTTTCAAGGTTTTGATTATCTTCCGCAAATTTACGTTTTTTATAGCTGATTACAAAATATATAGTGATAAAAAAGCAACTTAGTGCCGCTCTGTCTTGTTTTTAATGCAAACAAAAAATAACGACTATGAAACACATTTACCGAATCAGTTTAGCACTGCTCATACTGAGTTCACTTATGATTGTACTGGAGATGTTCGATATTACAACTCCCCCCGACTGGTTGTCGAACACCATCGGGGCCCTTATAATAGCAAGCCTCTATTCGGTGGTTTACATCCGCGTGCGCCGCTCAGTGCCAAGGCACAGGTTTATTCTTTGACATATTATTACGCGCAGATTCTTGATACTCTTAGAGTTTGCGTATGATAGTCATGCCGTCGCGCAGGGGCAGAATCACTTTTTCCACACGCGGGTCTGCGGCTACAAGGTCGTTGAAACGGCGTATGGCATCGGTCTGGGCGTCGTGGCAGTCCTCGGTAACTTTGCCCGACCACAAGGTGTTGTCGGCAATTATATATCCGCCCGAGGGCACCAGCGGCAACACAGCCTCATAATATTCGCTGTACTGACGTTTGTTGGCATCGATAAACACCATGTTCCACGGGCCGGGCAACTGCCGGGTAAGTTCAAGGGCATCGCCAATATGTAGGGTGATTTTGCCGCCGCACGGTGCGGCTTCAAAAAAGCTGCGTATATCGTCGGCATACTCGTCGTCGAGTTCTATAGTATGCAGTTCCGCTCCGTCGGGCATACCTTCGGCCATGCACAGGGCCGAATAGCCGGTGAATGTACCTAATTCGAGCACCCGCATGGGGCTGATCATCTGTGTGAGCATTTTCAGCATACGGCCCTGAATATGACCCGAACACATGCGCGGGTAAAGGCGGGTAAGCTGGGTATGGCGGTAGAGTTTTGCCAGATGGGCGGGTTCTTCGCTGATATGTTCCTCGATGTATTCCTGTAGTTCGTCTGTCATAATATACTATACCACAAAGCAATATGGGTCAACAACATGATTACCAGCTGTATCCATGCCAGTTCGCGCCGGGCCGGATAACACATCAGGGCGCAGATGCCGGCCGCGAGCACATACAGCGGATAGAACCACACAAATGTGGTCAGAGGTGAATCGTCGGGACACTTGCCCAACAATGTCGGAAATCCAAGCACCGGCAGCATGAACAGTACAGTTACCATCAGGAACCAGCGCGGTGTCCGGGGCTGACGCTTGTCGCTCATTTCTTTTTCGATTTAAGATATTCTTCTACCGTTATGTCGATGCCGCGCTCAAGCGGGAACTGCGGATTAAAGCCGAAGTCGCGCTTGGCGTCCGATACATCGCAGTTCCAGTTGCGCTGCTTCATTATCTTGAATTTATCGCGGTTGAGAGTAGAGGGTTTGAGGCGTATAAGTCCCCACTTCTCGGCTACGACCGATGCCGCGTACACAGCCCACATGGGCAGTTTTACAGGCACTACCCATTTGCCGCCCAGACGCTTCGAAACAATATCCCGGAATTCCTTCTGGCTGTAGGCGCGGTCCTCGCTGATTATGTATTTCTTGCGCAGCACGCCGGCGGCGAGGGCGTCGAACATGGCATTCACAAGGTCGTCGACATAAATGAAAGTCAACATCTGCTTGCGGTAGCCTACCCCGAAGTCGAAGTGCGAGTCGATGCTCTTTATCATCATCAGATAGTCCTTTTCGTGAGGTCCGTAAACTCCTGTCGGCCGGAATATTATCCACGGCAACTCAGGCTTGGTTTCCAGATATGTTTCAGCCTTTATTTTCGACAGGCCGTAGCGGGTGTTAGGGTTGGGTATGGTGTGCGAGGTAATGGGTGCATAGTTCTGCTCGTCGGCGGGTCCTACTGCGCTGAGCGAACTCATAAAAAGGAAGCGTTCGGGCACAGCGTTTTCTCTTATCAGTACCTCCACAAAGTCGCGCAGATACTGGAAGTTGATTTTGTTGAAATCGCTGAAGTTGGCACACTTTGTGGCACCGAGATTCCATATTATATAATCCCAGCGGCCCGACTCCGGCACGGACGCACGCAAGGTTTCGGCAACCGACTCGGGGTTGTCGTAATCAAATACCACAAATTTCAGTGCGGGTTCCTTCAGATAACGGCGTGAGGTACTCTCGCGTACTCCCACGTATGTGTTATAGCCGCGGTTCAGGGCCTCGCGGGCAATGAATCCGCCGATGAATCCGCCGGCGCCTATTATCAGTATGGTCTTATTCATAATAAGTCTAACGAATCTATTATGGCTTTCTTGTAGCAGGCCATGGTTTTCTTTGCAAAATCGCCGGTATTGAAACGGCGTATGTAGCGTGCGCCCTGCTCGGTCATCTTGCGGCAGAGCCAGGAGTCGTCGAGCAGACGGCGGGCGGCATCCACGTAGGCATCGACATCGTCGGGGTCGACATATAGCGCTCCGGGGCCGCCTGCTTCCTCCAGGCAGGAACCGGTGGCAGCAATCAGCGGTGTGCCGGCGGCAATGGACTCTACCAGCGGTATGCCGAAACCCTCGTAGCGCGAGGTATAGCTCGAGAATGTGGCGGCGGCGTACAGTACAGGCAGATCGGGCCATGACACCGGGCCGAGCCATTTCACACGGTCGGTCAGACGGTTGGAGGCAATATAGCGATCAATCTCGGCGCCATAGGCCTTGTCGCGGCCGCCGGCTATGGCCAGTACCACATCGTCGGGCAAGCCACGCAGGGCCTTCACGGCCAACAGCTGGTTCTTGCGGCTCTGAACCGTGCCCACGCTTGCTATAAAGCGCTCGGGCAGGCCTAGACGCGTGCGCAGTTCCAGACATTGCTCGCCGGTGATTTTATTGAAAAACGAAGGGTCGCAACCCTGATATATCACATCGATTTTGGCAGGGTCGATACTGTAGTCGTTTATAAGGTCGCGCTTTGTGCACTCGCTGATGGCTATGATGCGGGAGGCATTCTCGGCCGAGCGGCGGTACTTGAAGTCGTACAGCCGACGGTCGACAGTGGCATAGTCGGCCTCCACACGGCGGTATATAAGGTCGTGGATAGTCACTACCGAGGCAATGCCGGCGCTTTTGATGTTCAGGGGCAGTTCGTTGCTGAGGCCGTGGTACACGGCCACATTGTCGGCGCCCAGTTCGCCCGGAATGCCGAAAGTACGCCACAGCGAGCCAAAACGCCGGCCCATGGCCGACTGCGGCTGTCGCAGCTCCACATTGCCCATGGCCATGAGCTCGCGAAGGCGGTCGGGACACTTAACCTCAGGCGTATACAACAGGTATTTGTCCGATGGAAAATGCAGCGCCATTGCCTGGACCGTATAGCGGCTGTAGTTGCCCAGACCGGTGAGGTTGCAGGCGGCGCGTTTGCCGTCATAGCCTATGCAGAGTTTGTTCTGTTCCATATTCAAAGGATTGTGCCCCAGTTGCTTCGGTCGAGGTTGCGGTAGTTCACGGCCTCGCTCATGTGGTGGGGCATTATTTCGTCGCTATTGTCGAGGTCGGCTATGGTGCGTGCCACCTTTAGTATGCGGTCGTAGGCGCGTGCGCTCATGTCGAATTTCACCATGGCGTGCTGCAGTATGGCAGCACTTTCTTTCGATAGCTGACACCAGCGCTGCAGCAGGCGGCTATTCATCTGCGCGTTGCAGTGTATCGCAGACTCATCGGCAAAGCGTGCGGCCTGAATGGCACGGGCCTTCACCACCCTTTCGCGTATGGCCGCTGATGGTTCGCCGGGAGCAGCATCTGCCAACTTTTCGAAGGGCACCGGCAGAATTTCAACCTGCAGGTCGATACGGTCGAGCAGCGGGCCGGATATTTTGCCCAGATACTTGTTTACAGCTCCCGGCATACAGGTGCAGGCCTTGGCAGGATGGTTATAGTAACCGCATGGACATGGATTCATCGAGGCAACCAGCATGAACGATGCAGGATAGTCCACGTTGTACTTGGCTCTGGACACGGTTATATGACGGTCCTCGAGCGGCTGACGCATAACTTCCAGTACTGTGCGACTGAATTCGGGGAGCTCGTCGAGAAACAGTACACCATTGTGAGCCAGCGAAATTTCACCCGGCTTGGGATTGGAACCTCCGCCCACCAAAGCCACCGGCGATACGGTGTGGTGAGGCGAACGGAATGGCCGGTGGGTAAGCAGCCGCGAACCTTGTTTCAGGCGTCCTGCCACCGAGTGTATCTTGGTGGTTTCCAGAGCCTCGCGCAGTGTCAGAGGCGGAAGTATGGAGGGCAGACGCTTGGCCATCATCGACTTGCCCGAGCCGGGAGGACCCACCAGCAGTATGTTGTGGCCGCCGGCACAGGCTACCTCAAAGGCTCGCTTGACGTTCTCCTGGCCTTTGACCTCGCTGAAATCGAAGTCGAAATACTGCTGTGCCGCGGCAAACTCGGCACGGGTATCTACTACTGTAGGACCTATCGACGGAAAACCCTGCACTATCTCCAGCACCTGGATTATATTCTTTACACCGTACACGGTAATATCATTTACCACAGCGGCTTCGGTGGCGTTTTCCTCCGGCACAATCATGTATTTGAATCCGGCCTTACGGGCCTGGATAGCCATGGGCAGTATACCGCGCACGGGGCGCACATGTCCGTCGAGCGACAGCTCGCCCATAATCATGTACGAATCCAGCTCTACGGGCTGTATCACTTCGCCTGCGGCAAGCAGACCAACGGCAATCGGAAGGTCGAAGGCGGCGCCTTCCTTTTTAATATCGGCGGGTGCCATGTTCACCACAACAGAGCGGCGCGGCAGATTCATGCCCGACTCGCGCAAAGCTGTGTTTATGCGCTCGTAGCTTTCCTTTACTGCCGTGTCGGGCAGGCCGACAATGGTGAAATTCCAGCCGCGCGCTTCCATCGACACCTCTATGGTCACAACCAGTGCGTCGATGCCCTGCACAGCGGCTCCGTAGGTCTTTACTAACATGGTGTTATTTTATATACTTTAGTGCCTGTGCGATAGATAAACCGCGATAAAGCTGTTTGCCGGTTGAGTCGGCTACCACAAAGAATGGTATCGCGCGGACGCCCAGACGGCTTATGGCGGGCGATGCCAGCGAACCTGCTCCCCAGCCCTGCAGCCAGCGCGAGCTATCGTTGCGTATGCTCTGTTTCCAGACTGTAGTGTCGCGGTCGACCGAAAAGTCCACTATGGCCAGCTGTTTGTCGTTATATTTTCGGCGCAGACGGCGCAACTGAGGCACTATGGAGTCGGCTCGCCCGCTTTCATTGTCGCTTATCACTATCAGCGACAGGCGACTGTGACGCGGATTATAGCTGCGCAGCGAGTCGTCGCTGTCGGCGAAGGTCATGGGCAATACCGGCTTCGAGGCATCCTTGGTCGCCACACGGTTGAGCATATACTCGAAACTTTCGATTAAATTCAACGGATGTGCATCAGGCCCCAACATTCGTATCAGCGAGTCGGCTCCGGCCACATCGCGGGCCGCATCGTAGCTGCCCGAAATGAGCATGGCCGATACAATATCGTCGGGGTTATCGCTTACATATTTTGCAATCAGAGCGTTGGCATCATCGCCCGGACGTAGCAGCACCTCGGCATTGGCGTTGATGAATTTAGTCCAGCGCTTGTTTACATCGTTGCCTTCGAAGGTCGACTTATAGGGGTTCTGCCGGTTGAGCACACATTTGATTTCATCGCCGTTGCGGGCATACAGGCGCCCCATCAGATGATAGTCATTGTCGAATATCTCCACCATCACAGGCTGTCGCGACGAACCTGCGAATGTGAATTTGCCTTCACGCGAGGCAGTTATGCCTGTGTGCAGGGCATCGTCGCCGAAGTAATGGAAACGCATGTTGAACGTCGGCGCTCCTTCGATAGTACCGGTGACCTTGAAGTGCTCGTCGTCGCCGCAGGCTGCCATAAGACACATCCACAGCAGAGCAGCCAATATGTATACACCGCGACGCATCAGTCTATCTTGCCTCCTTTTACTTCTGTACGGTATTTGTAGCTGTCGCGCATCTGCTCGAAATTCTCCGGATTTGCCTTAAGCGCGGCAGTATCAGTCATGGGATTACAGGTCTGCACCAGATCGACCACGCGCACACTCGACGGTACCCTCATGCTTACATTCATGCCCAGCGATATGCGCGGCAGAGTAAAAAAGTTGGTGAGGGCGTCGAGCACCATCTGTGAGGCGCGTACCTTGCCCTCGTGCGAGTAGCCGGCAATGTGGGGTGTGGCAATGGCCGCACGGCGCAGCAGTTCGGTGCTGATGGCGGGCTCGCCTTCCCAGCAGTCGATTACGGCCTTTGACACCTTGCCGCTGTCGAGCGCTTCTATCAGGGCTTCGGTATCCACCACAGGGCCGCGTGCGCTGTTGATGATTATGGGTGCACGACGCAGTTTGTCAAAGAACGATGCGTCGGCCATATGCCAGGTGGCGTCGTCGCCGTCTTTGGTCAGCGGTGTATGAAAGGTTATGATGTCGGACTCTGCAGCTATCTGGTCAAGACTGCTCCAGCCGTCGCCGCCTTCGGCGCGTTCGCGCGGCGGGTCGCATACAAGCACACGCATGTCGAATGCCTTGGCCCACTTCTCCACTATAGAACCTACATGCCCTACGCCCACAATACCCAGAGTGTACTGCGACAACGGTCTGTTGGCCATGTGTACAATCGACGACATCACATACTGAGCCACCGCAGGAGCATTGCAACCTGGAGCGTTCACCACGGCTATGTGCCGTTCGGCGCAGTAAGCGGTGTCGATATGGTCGGTACCTATGGTGGCGGTGCCTATGAAGCTGCAGCGCGAAAGCTCAAGCATAGAGCGGTCGCAGCGGGTGCGTGTGCGGGTAATCAGTGCGTCGGTAGGACGCATCTTCTCCACATCAATTTCAGCAGAGTCGAGATAACGCACGTTGGCATACGGCTCAAGCAAACCTGCCAGAAACGGCACATGCTTCTCTATAATGATATTCAAAGAACGATTTTCCATACGAAAAGGGCTATATATATTACATACAGCGACAGAATCGCCATATACGATTTTTCTGTGTTATGGATTGCGAAGAAATGGCTTACCCAAAAGGCCGCACACACATTCAGCGCGGGTATGTAGGTGATTATGTTGGTATAATCCACCATCATGGCAAGCACGGTAAATACCGACAGAACCGACAGAACTCCGTTGAATGAGCGCCGGCGGGCATTATAGGTAAGAACCTTGAAGAAGGTGAGTGTCATGCCTGCGAATAGCAGCAGTACCGTCACAAGCACCGTCAGCAGCAGCACCATGGTTTCGGCCATATCAATGGCACTGAATATATTTACAAATGTGGGCCAGTGGAGTTGCGAGGGTTGCACCAGACCGGACCCTATCATCAAACACCAGGGCGTGACTATGCCCAGCAGAGCGGCTATTGCGGTGCGCATACCAAATATGCGCATCTGTATGCAGCCGACCAGAAACACAAGCACATAGCCGGCATATACATACTGCGTGGCCGTACCCGCCGAAAGCAGAAAGAATATCATGAATACCTTCCGCATCGACTCGGGGGTGCGCTGCCCGAAACACTCAAACAGAAGTCCGATACAGAACAGCAGCACCACACACAGTGCAGTGCCGCTGTAGAACCGGTCGAGCACGCCGGGAGTAGCGAGCTGCATGTAAGCGAATACACTCACATAAATGAGTGTCAGCGCCTTTATAAAATTATAGCTGCGGTTTATCCATATCATCAGCCCCACAGCCAGCAGGTTGCAGGCTATGTTTACCCAAAAACTGAGCAGAGGGCTGCGAAGCCACTCGATGGCCGACGGCAAGGCAAATCCCTTGTCACCGGCAAGTTCCGGCAAATCGCCACGGCTGAAACCAAGCCATGCTCCCGCCAGCATCAGCAGCAGAGCAAGGATGGCATTGAAGCGCGAATGAAGATATCTGGTTACCGACAGCATCAGTTTACTTCATCATTTTCAGAATATCGCAGCCTATGTCGCCTCGACGGTACATGCCGTCGAAATGTATGTTTTCCAACGCCTTGTACGATTTCTCGCGGGCAGCTTCGATAGTATCGGCCAGCGATGTCACAGCCAGCACACGGCCTCCTGAGGTCACGAGTTGTCCGTCGGCTTCAATCGAAGTTCCGGCGTGGAACACTATGCTGTCCTCGGGCTGAAGATTGCCGCCGATGGCCTTACCCTTGGGATACGAGCCGGGATAGCCGCCCGACACCGCCATGACTGTAACAGCCGGACGGGAATCGTGTTCGGCAGGAACATCGCCTAAATTGCCCTTGGCGGCGGCTTCGACCAAATCTACCAGGTCGGAGGCCAGACGCGGCATAACCACTTCGGTTTCAGGGTCGCCCATGCGGACATTGTACTCTATCACCATAGGCTCGCCGTCTACGTTTATAAGACCCAGGAATATGAAGCCGCGGTATACTATACCGTCGGCTTTCAGACCCTCGACAGTAGGTTTTATGATACGTTCATCTACTTTGCGCATGAATACCTCGTCGGCGAACGGCACCGGGCTTACAGCACCCATACCGCCGGTGTTGAGGCCGGTATCGCCTTCGCCTATACGCTTGTAGTCCTTGGCCACAGGCAGCACACGGTACGAACCGTTACCGTCAGTGACAACGAATACCGAACATTCTATGCCCGACAGGAATTCCTCTATCACCACTGTAGCCGACGACCGGCCGAACATGCCGCCAAGCATTTCGCGCAACGACTTGCATGCATCCTCCAGATTGTCAATTATAAGCACACCCTTGCCGGCTGCCAGACCGTCGGCCTTGAGCACATAGGGCGCCTTCAGCGATGCCAGGAACTCGCAGCCTTCCTCCACTGTCTGTGCGGTAAAGCTGCGGTAGGCGGCAGTAGGTATGCTGTGTTTATACATGAAACGCTTGGCGAAATCCTTGCTGCCTTCGAGTTCGGCGCCGGCTTTCGAAGGGCCTACCACAAGCACATTGTCCGACTCGAAATAGTCGTATATACCGGCCACGAGCGGGTCTTCGTTGCCTACCACAATCATATCTATTGCATTATCGGCTACAAAACGGCGTATGCCTTCAAAATCCAGAGGCGAAAGCTTCACGTTGGTGCCGTATGCTCCTGTGCCGCCGTTGCCGGGGGCGATATACAGGTTGTTGCAACGAGGACTCTGACTGAGTTTCCATGCCAGGGCTGATTCGCGGCCGCCCGAGCCAAGCAGAAGTATATTCATTTATATGTATATGGAGTTTTGAATTATAGTGTCACGGTTATTTATCGGGATTTGCATCGCGCAGTATGCGGTTCCAGCGCAGACCGCCGTTGAATATGCTGCGTTCGGGATCGAACGACACCAGCACAAACATAGGAGTACCTACGATATGGTCTTCGGGCACAAAGCCCCAGAAACGCGAGTCCTGCGACATATGGCGGTTATCGCCCATCATAAAGTAATAGTCCATGGCAAAGGTATAGCTGTCGACAGGTTTGCCGCCGATATACACCTTGCCGTCTTTGAACTCAGCGTCGGTGTGGCCCTCATAGTTGCGTATGCAGCGCTGATATATAAGCCAGTTGCGCGGTGTAAGTTCTACTGTCATACCCTTTTGCGGTATCAGCAGGCCTTCGTCGCCGCCATAATCGGCCAGTGTCCACTGCTCTATGTCGGCTATTCCCTGCGGGAAGAGATAGTACTCCTGGGCGCTGCCGTCCCAGCGCAGATAGTTCACCAGCTGGCCCTCGGCCTTGAGGGTGTCGATCATGGCCTGAGTCATTGGCAGCTGATATAGATAAGAACCGTTTTTGTTTCCGGCAGGCATGGCGTCGACAGTATAGCCGAACTCCGGCCGGTTGGACGGCACCATCTGTACATCGGCCAGGGCAATGCCGAGTTCGTGGCACTGCTCCTCGCTAAGCGGACGGCTCATAAGAGCAAAATAAAGAAACTGTGCGTTCTCGGGCACAGGCTGCTTCTTGCCGTCGATATATATGGTGTCGCCCTTGATGCTGATGCGCTCACCGGGCATACCCACCGCACGCTTTACAAAGTTGGTACGGCGGTCGACCGGGCGGTATTTGATGTCGCCGAACATAGCTTTGTTGCTGTTCACTTCGGCCCATCCGTAGCGTTTTACAAGCATCTCGTAATATTCGGCACTGTTTTCAAGCTTTGTCGACACTGTATCGCCGGCCGGGAAATTGAACACCACAATGTCACCGCTCTCAACCGAGCGCAGACCTTTCAGGCGGCGGTATTCAACCGACGGATGGTCGAGATAGCTGTCGCAGTTGAGTATGGGCAGAGTGTTGTGTACCAACGGAAAGTGTACCGGAGTCATGGGTACACGCGGGCCGTATGTTACCTTGTTGACCCACAGATAGTCGCCGGTAAGCAAAGTTTTCTCCAGCGACGACGAAGGTATCTGATAGTTCTGGCCCACGAAATTGAACACAAAGTACACCAGAATCAGGGCATACACTATGGCATCGACCCAGCTCATCACCGAGCGGGTGGCCTTGCTTTTGCTGTGCTTCCACCAGGTAAAAGGTATGTAACCGGTGATATAGATGTCGAACAGCAGTATCAGACCCAGAAGCCACACAGGCGACTGCATCCATATAACCCAGCCGATATATATAGCCGACACAAGGCCGAAGCGTATCCAGCGGGTGGTTTTGATATCCTTTAGCCTGCGTTTGAAATCATCGGCGAACGAAGGCTTTGTATTGTCAGTATTGTTTTCCATAAATTACAGATTTTTCGACCATGCGCGGCGACGGCGGTGCTGACGGCGCTCGAAATATTCCCACTGTTTCTGAACATTTTCATTGCCTTCGAGTTCAAGATTGCTCTCGGCATACTTATATCCGTTCTTTACATACACCGGTATGAGATCGGCGAAAATCATGGCGTTCACACCCTTGTTCTGGTACTCGGGCTTTACAGCCACCAGCAGCAGGTCTACCACGTCGACCTTGCCGCGTATGGCTTTCCACAGATGATACCAGCCGGTAGGGAAGAGTTTGCCTCCGCTGCGGCGCAAGGCCTGCGACAGCGACGGCATACTTATGCCTACTGCCACCAGCTTGCCGTCACCGTCCACTATCAGGCATACGTCTTCAAGGCGTATCACACCCAGATACATGTCGATATAATAGTCAATCTGACGTTCGGTCAGGGGCGAATAGCCGTAAAGGTCGGTATAGGCCTCGTTGATAAGTTCGAAGAGGGCATGTCCGTACTCCTGCTTGATTTTTTTACGCGAAGTGAATTTCTTTACCGACAGATTGTATTTGCGTGCCACAATATCGGCTATACGCTTATACTTTTCAGGAATTGCATCGGGCACAGTCATGCGGAATTCAATCCAGTCCACTTCCTTGCCGTAGCCCATGCGCTCCATGTGGGCCGGATAATAAGGATAATTGTACAGTGTGGCCATGGTACCCATTTCCTCGAATCCTTCAGTAAGCATACCTTCGTGGTCCATGTCGGTGAATCCCATAGGGCCCACAATTTTGTTCATACCCCGGCTGCGGCCCCAGTCTTCGGCGGCCTTGAACAGGGCGTCGACAACCTCGGCATCGTCGATAAAATCGACAAAACCAAAGCGCATGGTGCGCTCGCCTGTCTTTTCATTCACTATATCGTTGATTATGGCTGTGATACGGCCAACAGGCTCGTCGTTGCGGTAAGCCATAAACGATTGAGCCGAACAGAATTCAAACGCCGGATTTTTGTCGGGCAATAAGGTTGCCACTTCATCGAAAATCAATGGCGGCACATAATAATCATTACCCTTATACAAGTCGATACCGAACTTTACGTAACGGCGCAGTTCGCTTGCTGTAGGGGCTATTTTTTTTATAGTAACAGACATGGTTACATAGGGGGGTTGGGGGCATACGGCGATGAAAGCCACGCCAGTATCGCCACCATAATGGTAAGGAAAATAATTATAGTAATATACAGTCGGTTCGACTTGCGGTTATCGAGGGCAAGCTGCAGCGAATCAATATCTTTGTACCGGCGACGGCTGTCGGAGCTGGTACAGCGCTCAGCCACGTGCCGCAACACGGGATCGTGATGTCCGCAGCTGTCGAGGGCCTCAAGCACAATGGTGCCGTAGTTGAATATGTCTTCCGCAGTATCTTGCGGAGTAAGCGCCGGAGTCTGCTCGAATCCCACGTCGATAAGCTTAAGATTGCCTATATTTTCGGTAAAGATAATACGTTCCGGACGTATCGGATGATGCACTATATGGTTGTTCTGGATATATCGCAGAGCGCTCGGCAGCGATGTGCGCAGTTTCTCGATGTGTTCGGCGGTTAGCTTATGCTCGTCGATAAGCTTGCGCAGCGAATCGCCGTACACGTCGTCGGTGATTATGCAACGCCCGAGGCCCGGCACCTCCTCATAGTCGTTTATCATCACTATGTTGGGATGCGCAAGGTTGTATCGCACGTCGAACTCCTTTTCAATCATGGCCCGCGCATCGGCATTGTCGGCAAGTTCCGGTTTAAGGGTCTTGAGCATGACCCATTTGCCAAATTTCTTAGCTGTGTATACGTGGTAGTATTCCTCGTCCCATGCAGGCAGGTGCTCAATCTCAGTCCATTTTGGAGTATCGTCGCTCATGTTTCAAAATTTATTATATACAACAAGTGCAATATCACACAAAGTTACAATAAATTCAGCAAACACATGGCATATACCTTAAAAAAAAGACTTATTAGTAAAAAAATTCAGTTCTGCGACACCGGGGTCGTGTAGTTTTATTCAGATTCTTGCCAGGTCGCGCAGATGGTCAAGAACCTCCTGTGCGCTGAATGTGCGCCTTGATTCGAGCTCGCCTGCAAAGGCATGGGCTATCGACGCTACCGCCTGATGGGTAAACAGACGGTTGAAATAATTGAAGTTGCGGCTGAAAAGGTTGTCGATTTCATCGTTCTCCAGCGAGCACAGCTCACAACCTTCGCCACGCACTATCTCGCGCAGTTCGTCCACTACATTATCGGACAGACGCTGTCCGTCAATCAGGTAACTGCGACACATCACATTGCCAATCATCATGCCGGTGACGAGCGACAGCTGCTTCAGCATCTGGTTCCAGGCCAGCTTGGCCGAGTATCGCGGATTGCCCTGAAAATAAAAATCGGGCGTGAATGTTATTCCTTCTCCGGCAGGCGCATCAAGAGATACCTGCATCAGCATATCCTCGCCGTCGGCCATAACCATTGCTATGGCCATGCCGGTAAGTCCGTATGTTTTATCGCGTTCGTCGCGGTATTTCAGTTTATGTTCCATGCAAAAAGAACGTATCAGAAGTTCTGTTAGTTTATCACCATTATCTTGGTTACGGCAGAGTAGTTCGAGCCACTGCCATTTTCGGAAGCGAGTACAAAGTATACACCCGAACGGACGCGTTCGCCTGCGGGGTTACAGCCGTCCCATATCACCATGCCGCCTTCCGAACGGCCCTGAAACAGCACAGAGCCCTGGGCATCGGTAATCTTCACAAGCGAGTTATCCATAAGGCCGCACACTGTAATCCAGCCGCTGTAATCGGGGCGCACCGGATTCGGATAAGCATACACATTGTCCAGATTATCGGCTGCCGGGGCGGCATCGGAAGTGTACACTATGGTGCCGTAGTTAGTGCCTATGTACACTTTATTGTCGACACGGCTTGCCTCCACGGCATTGACAGCATTTGAAGGCAGTGGCGAATTGTCGGTGGTATAGTGTTGAAGAATTTTGTCGCCGGTTTCGCTCACCAGATACAGGCCGGAGTTCTGGGTAGCAATCCACTTACGGTTGGACGGATCTACCGAAATCCAGTTTATCTGCTCGCCGGCCAGCAGATAGTCGGCGTAGTTGGTGCCGTCGTTTCGGGGCACTTTTATACGGTTGCAGCGGAAATCGGAGTTAAAGGCCTCGCGCGGGTCAATCTCTATGATACCGTCCTGGCTTCCTATCCACACTTTGCCGCGATGGTCTTCTACCACAAAGGTGTAGACGGTGGGCGAAAATGTGTTGCCGTCCTGGTCCAAGAAGGACTTGAACTGAAGTTCACGGTCGTCGGATATGGATTCTGTACCTTTGGTATCTATAACCACCACACCAATACCGTAGCCCGAACTCTGCAGCACAATATTGTTGCTGAGGCGGCAACTGAGCATCATACACTCGAAATTATTACAGTAGTCAAACGGTATTTTATGATTTAGCCAGTCGGAACTTTTCACATTCGCAGGGTTGCGCAGCGCGTCAGACGGCAGTATATACACGTTGGAGTAGTCGGTGTCGTTGTTTTCCATACCGTTGAGCACCCATAGATTGTTGAAGCGGTCAAAACCGAGCGCAAATACATTGTTACCCCAGCTGCCGACAAATGGTGCGTTGCCGTTTTTCTTCGAAAAGCGCACAATCTGGCTGCGTGTATCGCGGTCAATCACACGCACACCGTCGAAACGGCTGGCAAGGTAGTACACCGAGTTGTCGACAGGGTCTTCCACCACCATTCCGTCACCGCCACGACAAGTAAATGAGCCTTGGTGCAATTCGTAGTCGCTTAGGTCTTCGTATGATACATCGCTCATGTTGCCCTGCTCTATCATGTCGGTGGTCTGATATGAATACATGTTGTTGACAGGTCCTGCAAAGCGAGTGCCGTCGCAGGTGCGCACCACCATGCTCGAACCACTGGTAAGATAAATTCTCTCGCCATCGGTCGAGTGGCTTATATAGGCCACATGGCGGCAGACTCCGCCCTCGGGGCGATAATATTCCTGAATCACCACGGGCGCATCGGCGCTTATATCAAAATTTCCTACACCGTCCTTACAGCCGTGCCATATATTGGTGTCGCTTTTCCATTTGGCTATCTGCGAGTTTCTGAACAGCTGCGGCAGAGTTGTGGAGGCAAGCGCATTGCCTTCGTCGCCAAAGTTCTTTATCTCACTGTCGCATACCAGATAATAACCGTCGGCCGACGGCTTGAACCAGTCGTTGCGGGTATAACTTTCGGCAAGCAATGCCACACCTGCCGGATTGGCAGCATCAGCATTGAAGCTTATTATATGGTATACATTGCGGTTGTTGCGGTGCTGATAAAAGAGTTCATTGCCTATTACCTGCATTTTTCCGGCGCTACTGCCCAGACGCAGATATTTGAAGTCGTCGAGCGAGGTATGACGTTCGTCGAGCCTGGCATAGCGCATATCCGATGCCGGTTCGATTACAACCATGTCGCGCCATACAGTGACGCCGTAAACATCGCTGCCCCAGTTACGCGACTCCTTTACCACAAGCTTGTCGGCATCGTAGAGCACATATCCGAAACTGGTCGCTATGCAGATATAGTCGTCCTGCATGTTCACGCTGTTGATTTTCTTGTTCACCGTAATATTGGCGTTCAGAATCTCGGGCAGATTCACCACACGTCCGTCGTCGTAAATAACATCCATGTTGGTGTTTTCGTACACAGCCAGCAGGTATTTGTGTTTCTTATTATATAATATTTCAGTTACCGTACAATCGCTTAGTTTGTTGGCGCTGGTGAAAACATAGGTTTCCTGTGTGTTCTTATCGTAGGAATACAGACTCCCGTTAGAACTGTAGTACAGCTTCGACGGTGTTTCCACCATGCCCGACATCACTCCGTCGTACAGCGGATACACAGTCCATGTCTGTGCGCCTGCCACCGAAAGAGTCAGAAGCAGGGTTATAAGAGCTAAGGTTCTTTTTATCATTCTAATGTCGGTTTATATATTCGATAAGTGCTGCCACGGCGCGTCCGCGGTGACTTATAGCATTCTTTTCCTCGGCAGTTGCTTCGGCAAAGGTTTTGTTCCAGCCTTCGGGACGGAATACAGGGTCGTAACCGAAGCCTCCGCAGCCTGCGGGCTTCGATGTTATCTCTCCTTCGACTTCGCCGGTGAATATATTGGCAGTATCTCCTTCGATAAGTGTGATTACAGTGCGGAAACGCGCCTTGCGGTGGCTTACACCGCTGAGGTTTTTCAGCAGCAGCGCCGTGTTGGCAGCCGAGTCATGGCCGTCGGTGGCATAGCGGGCCGAGCGCACACCGGGTTCACCGCCCAGTGCATCGACTTCCAGACCTGTGTCGTCGGCGAAACAGTCATAGCCGTATCGGTCCTTTACCCAGCGGGCTTTTATCATGGAGTTCTCTTCGAGAGTGGCTCCTGTTTCGGGTATGTCGTCGCTGCAGCCTATGTCGGCGAGCGACAGTATGCGTATACTGTCGCCCGCTATCCGGCGTATTTCCGATAATTTATGTGCATTGTTGGTGGCGAACACCAAAGTATTTTGTCCGGTCATACTATTAAAAACGGTATTTCTCCGCTTTTATTGTAGGAATCAGGATACTACGATGTTCACAATCTTACGTGGCACCACAATCACCTTTCTGATTGTTTTACCGTCGAGCCACTTGGCTGCGTTCTCGTTGGCTTTTGCCAGAGCCTCTACCCGGTCGGCGGGCATATCGGCCGGTACGGTGATGTTGAATCGTGCCTTGCCGTTGAACGATACTGCGTAGGTTACTTCCGATTCCACCAGGTAGGCCTCGTTATACTCGGGCCACTGAGCGTCGCATATTGTGCTTTCGTTGCCCAGAGCTGAGTGCCAGAGTTCTTCCGACACGTGCGGGGCAAACGGTGCCAGCAGCACCGCCAGGGGTGCGAGTATCTCGCGGCTGTGGCACTTCTGTTGGCTGAGCTCGTTGACACAAATCATAAACGCGGCCACAGAGGTGTTGAACGAGAAGTTCTCTATATCCTCGCTCACCTTCTTGATGAGCTTGTGAAGCGACTTTAGGTTGTCGGCAGAGGGCTTGCTGTCGTCGACCAGCAGCTGATCGCCTTTATAATAGAGGTTCCATAGTTTCTTTATAAAGCGGTTTACACCGTCAATGCCGTTTGTGTCCCAGGGTTTGCTCTGCTCCAGCGGACCGAGGAACATCTCGTACAGACGCAGGGTGTCGGCTCCGTAGCGCTCTACTATATCGTCGGGATTCACTACATTGAACATCGATTTCGACATTTTTTCAACAGCTGCTCCGCAACGGTACTTGCCGTCATCGTCGAGCACAAACTCGGCGGTGGCGAATTCCGGACGCCAGTTGCGGAAGGCTTCCAGATCGAGTACATCGTTGCTCACGATATTTACATCCACGTGGATGGGAGTGACGTCGTAGCTGTCTTTCTTGCCCAGGGTCACAAAGGTGTTGGTGTCTTTTATACGGTACACAAAATTGCTCCGGCCCTGAATCATGCCCTGGTTTATGAGCTTGCCGAAAGGTTCGTCGCGGCATACCGCACCGAGGTCGTAGAGGAACTTGTTCCAGAAACGGCTATATATAAGGTGTCCGGTGGCATGTTCGGTACCACCTATATAGAGGTCGACGTTCTGCCAGTATTCATTGGCGTCTTTCGACACGAGCGCCTCCGCATTATGGGGGTCCATATAGCGCAGATAGTAGGCCGACGAGCCTGCGAAACCGGGCATAGTGTTGAGTTCGAGAGGATAGCCCTCGGCGGTACACCAGTTCTTGGCGCGTCCCAGCGGAGGCTCGCCGCTTTCGGTAGGCAGGAATTTGTCGACCTCGGGCAGCTGCAGCGGCAGTTTATCGTCGGAAAGCACATTGGCCACACCGTCTTTATAATATACAGGGAATGGTTCGCCCCAGTAGCGCTGACGCGAGAATATGGCATCGCGCAGGCGGTAGTTTACCTTCACCTTGCCTATACCGGCTTCTTCGATATACTTCTTGGCCTTGGCCATTGCTTCTTTTACATCGAGGCCGTTGAGGTCCAGACGGTCCGAAGCCGAGTTCACCATCTTGCCACTTTTGGCGTCATAGCTTTCCTCGCTTACATCGGCACCATCTATCAGAGGTATTACCGGAAGGTCGAAGTGGCGGGCGAAGGCATAGTCGCGGCTGTCGTGGGCCGGCACTGCCATGATTGCTCCGGTGCCGTATCCGGCAAGTACATAATCGCTGACCCAGACCGGAATTTTAGCTCCGCTGAGCGGGTTCACGGCGTATGCGCCGGTGAATACACCGCTCACACGCTTGTCAATCATGCGTTCGCGCTCTGTCTTATGCTTTATGCTGCGGCGATACTCGTCGACAGCTTCGCGCTGCCCGGCGGTAGTAACCATATCCACATACTCGCTTTCGGGTGCAAGCACCATAAAGGTTACGCCGAATACGGTATCGGGGCGGGTGGTGAATATCTCAAGCTGCACATCGCTTCCATCGATGTCGAATTTCATTTCGGCACCTTCGCTGCGTCCGATCCAGTTGCGCTGGGTTTCCTTGAGCGAGTCGGTCCAGTCGAGTTTCTCCAAATCGTTGAGCAGACGGCCTGCGTAAGCCGACACTCGCAGACACCACTGGTACATCAGTTTCTGCTCCACCGGATATCCGCCGCGAACCGACAGGCCTTCGCTGACCTCGTCGTTGGCCAGCACAGTGCCGAGTTTCGGACACCAGTTTACCATAGTGTTGCCCAGATAAGCTATGCGGTAGTTCATCAGAGTATCGGCCTTCTGCTTTTCGTCCATGGCCTTCCATTGGTCGGCGCTGAAGCAGAGTTCCTCGCCGCCTGCTGCATGCACACCCTCGGTGCCTGACACTTCAAAGCCGGCTACAAGGTCGGCTATGGGCATTGCCTTCTGCAGGGCTGTGTTGTAATAGTGTTCGAACATGCGTATGAACGCCCACTGGGTCCACTTGTAGTAGTCGGGGGCGCATGTACGGATTTCGCGGTTCCAGTCGTAGCTGAAACCAATTTTATCGAGCTGCTCGCGGTAGCGCGCTATGTTCACATTGGTAGTCTTCTCGGGGTGCTGCCCTGTCTGGATGGCATACTGCTCGGCGGGGAGTCCGTATGCATCATATCCCATTGGATGAAGCACATTGAAACCCTTCAGACGTTTATAACGGCTATATATGTCCGAAGCTATATAACCCAACGGATGTCCAACATGCAGACCTGCCCCTGAAGGATAAGGAAACATGTCGAGGACATAAAATTTTGGTTTGCTGCGGTCAATTTCAACCTTGTAAGTACCGTTATTGCGCCAGCTCTCCTGCCAGCGGCTTTCTATATCTTTATGATTGTATTCCACTTTTTTAATATTGAATGTTAAAGATTAACTCAGCTCCAGCATACGCTCAATGGGGCGGCGGGCCTTTTCGGCAAGTTCGGGGTCCACTATAATTTCGGGCTGCTCGAATTTCAGACAGTTGTAAAGCTTCTCCATAGTGTTGAGCTTCATATAGCGGCAGTCGTTGCATCCGCAAGTGCTGTCGTTGGGCGGAGCCGGTATGAAAGTCTTGTCGGGGCAGCTCTTCTGCATCTGGTGCAGAATACCGCTTTCGGTTGCCACGATGAATTCGGTATCGTCCGATTCAACGGCATACTTCAGCAATACGGCTGTCGAACCTATCACATCGGCCATAAGCTGCAGCGGACGCTTGCATTCGGGGTGTACCAGCACCTTTGCCTGCGGATGCTGCTTTTTTAGCTCGGCAATTTTCTCAACCGAGAACTCCTCGTGTACATGGCAAGCACCATCCCACAACAGCATATTCCGGCCCGTAACCGAATTTATATAATTGCCCAGATTACGGTCGGGTCCGAATATAAGCTTGGCATCGGCAGGGAATGTATCGACAATCTTGCGGGCATTGCCCGACGTAACCAGCACATCGGTCAGTGCCTTCACGCCTATTGAAGTGTTGACATACGAAATCACTGTATGGTCAGGGTGAGCTGCCACAAACTCCGCGAATTTGTCGGCCGGACAGGAGTCGGCCAGCGAGCAGCCGGCGTTGATATCCGGAATGAGTACTTTCTTGTCGGGGCACAGCACCTTTGCAGTTTCGCCCATGAAGTGTACGCCGCAGAGCACAATCATGCGGGCATTGTCGAGTTTTGCCGCAATTTGGGCCAGAGCCAGCGAGTCACCTATATAATCGGCGATATCCTGGATTTCGGCCGGCTGGTAATAGTGGGCCATAATCACCGCGCCTTTTTCTTTTTTTATACGCAGTATTTCGGCTTTCAGATCAATCGCCGGATCCACCGGAGCATCGACATATCCTTTTTCAACAGCCATTTTTTATTGTTTATATTTTTTGAATTTTTAAAATTTTAAAAATTTCCTTTCCCAAATAATAATAATGCGTGTTGAAAAGGTAGATAAGTTTTTGTGTGTCAAAGTATAAAAATGATTTATGAACATATATTTTACTTTGTGTACATACTATCTACACCATCATGCTCTGAATAAAAGCGCACTAAGGATGTTTTCAACACCATGTCAAGAATGTGCAAAGTTAATAATTTTCTCCGATACTATGTGTCAATAAGCACTTAATATAGTGTTTAAAAATAAATAAAACATTCAGTGAATTAAATTTGGACTTATGCCACCAAGCTTTTATACAGACATTGGAAGATATTTTCCAAATTTATTTCTTGAGTTTTTACTGAATACTTTTCAACAGTTTTCAACAGGGTTTTCTACAGCTGTCGAAAAGTGTCGCCAACTCCGGTTGAAGCTGTATGGCGTTGATGCTGCATGTCGATATAGCAAGTAATTATGCTGTAAATATGCCATATACGTTATAAACAGGATTATTTACAGTTTATCTACAAGTCAATGCGCTGTAAATCAGTGTTGTTTGGAGTTATTAACAACAATGTTGATAACTTTGTATACATGTGTGTTGATTATTTTATGAACCGACTAATAATTATTTCCAACATACTTATATACAAGTTTTCAACATGTATATACTTTGGAAATCAATCTATTAAATTGTTATATACATTAGTGTTGATAACTTTGTATACATATTTTCAAACACTCTTTTAATTGCAGTTTACTGCAACTAAAATCTGCATATTTTGCACTTTTTTAACCAAAATGATATTAAACTTCGTAGCATAAAGATAGTCTTATTCAATGTGTGACAAAATCCACAAAATTATTCTATTCAACATCCCATATATCACAGTAAAAAAGATGATACGCAAAGTACTATTGTTACTCGCACTGGCAGTCAGCGTGGCACATGCTATGGCCTTTTCCATTAAAGGCAAAGTGCTCGATGAAAATTCTGATCCTATGATGCAGGCTTCGGTGCGTGTACTCAAACCGGACAGCACCCTGGTGAAGGGAGTTTTGACAAATGAGAACGGCGCTTTTACAATAAGCGGTATAAATGCCGGAAACTACATTGTTGAAACCTCGTTTGTAGGCTATGACAGCCAGAGCCGGAATATAAAAATATCTAACGCCGATATAACGCTCAAGCCTGTCGAAATGCAGGCCGGAGCCCTGATGCTGCGTGAGGCAGAGGTGGTGGGAGTGCGTACCCCTATAAAAGTGATGCAGGATACAGTTGAATATAATGCCGACGCATACCGCACACAGCCCAATGCAGTGGTGGAAGACCTGCTGAAACGTCTGCCGGGTGTGGAAGTGGACTCCGAAGGAAAAATCACCGCGAACGGCAAATCTGTAACAAAGATACTCATCGACGGTAAGGAATTCTTTGCCGACGACCCCACGGTGGCTTCGCGCAACCTGCCCGTCGACATGGTCGACAAACTGCAAGTGGTAGAACGCAAGAGTGATCTGGCCCGTATAACCGGTGTCGACGACGGTGAAGAAGAAACCGTAATAAACCTTACCGTAAAAAAAGGCATGAACAACGGCTGGTTCGGTAATGCCGAGGCAGGATACGGCACTGACGACCGATATAAAGCCAACTTTATTGTAAACCGTTTCTGGAACGGTAATCAGCTCACACTCCTTGGCAACTTCAACAATGTGAATGAACTGGGTTTCAACGACGGCATGTCGGGACGCTTCCGCAGATTCGGCGGCGACAAAGGCATAACAAAATCGCAGGCACTAGGACTCAATTTCAACATTGGAAACAAAGAGATATTCCGTGTAGGCGGTAATATTATGTACAGCCATACCGACCGCGACACCCGGACATCGTCGGCCCGCACATATATATTCCCCGATTCAAGTTCATATTACGATACCGAAAAAAACTCGCGTGACAAAGGTAATACATTCCGTGCCGACTTCCGTGTGCAGTGGAATCCCGATTCAATGAACACATTTGAGTTCCGTCCCAACTTCAGCTACTCCAAAAACGACAGTTGGTCGGACTCCTATGCGCTTACACGCAACGGACTGCTGGCAAACGTAACCGAGAGCCGTAATAAGCAGTACTCGCGAGGCACATCGTATGAATTCCGTGGTAATCTTATATACAACCATAAATTCCGCAGTCGTCCCGGCCGTTCGTTCTCGGTATTCGCTAACTACAATATTACCGATACCCGCGAGAAAACCGATAACTACAGCTGGAATAAATTCTTCCTCCTCGGCGACTCAATCGATATCATGGACCAGTGGACCGACAATCATACCTGGAACAACAATATATCGGCGCGCATAAGCTGGACCGAACCTTTGGGCAATGTAAAGAACGGCAACTTCCTTACTTTCGCCTACCGCTTCCAATACCGCTGGAATAATGCCGACAAACTTACATACGACCATCCGGTACTTTGGCCCGACGGATTCGAAGGCAATCCGGTGATAGGCGAAGAACTTGAATTCAATACCGAACTCAGCAATCAGTTCCGCAACGACTACATGAGTCAGGATATACGAGCAGGCTTCAAGCATGTGTCTAAAACTGGTTCAATCGACGTGGGCTTGTCGTTGGTACCACAGATGTCGAAAAGCATCAATCTGCTCGACGATGAAAAAACGATACCAGCCCGACATGTATTCAACTTCGCCCCCTATCTGCGCTACCGTTACAAAATGGGCAAAAGCCGCTCCATGAACGTCGACTACATGGGTCGCTCGTCGCAGCCCTCCATGAACCAGCTGCAGCCTGTGGCCGACATATCCGACCCCTTGCGCATAGTAATAGGTAATCCTGACCTGAAACCATCGTTCAGCCATAATGTACGCTTCCGTTTCCAGGATTTCAACGCCGACGCGCAGCGCTCAATAATGGCTATGATTGACGGTACGCTCAACCAGAACTCCATAGTGTCGAAAACCACCTATAACGACCAGACCGGCGGGCAGACCACAACCTACGAAAACGTAAGCGGAGTATGGAACATCCGTGGTATGAACATGCTGTCGATGCCTCTGCGCAACCGTCAGTTTATGTTCAACAACTTCTTGATGCTCAACTATAGCACCTCAGTAAGTTTTAACAATGGCGATCGTAATCGCAGCGGTTCGTTTATGATGCGCGAGCAGCCCGGCATCAGCTGGCGTCCGGACTATGTGGAACTCGAACTTCGACCCTTCTACTCGCTTCAGACCGTAAACTATTCTATGCCTACCACAGCCGGACGTACAGTACACAGCTATGGCGGAAGCTTCCGTGGTACATACAATGCGCCTTTTGGCCTCAGTGTAGGTTCTGATGTGGAATACAGCGCCACCAGCGGTTACAGCCAGGGCTACGACAGCAAACAATGGATGTGGAACGCCAACATCAGCTACAGCTTCCTGCGCGGACGTGCCATGACAGTAAGCCTCAAAGCCTACGACCTGCTGCAGCAGAAATCGAACATCAGCCGTACAGTCACAGCCAACTACAGCGAAGACATACGCTACAACTCGCTTACCCGCTACTTTATGGTAAGCGTAGCCTACAAATTCAATACATTCGGGGCAGGCCAGCAGCCCGAAGACCGCAACAAACGTCGTGGCCCCGGCGGGCCTCCTCCCGGCGGTCACGGTCGGCCGTTCTGAATTTATCGATTTTACAGGTATATGAGGGTATATCAGATTTCTGGTGTACCCTCAATTTATTCGATGGCCTATTTTGAGTCGTAACTCACTTAAATTTTGTCGAATGTGATTTTTTAGCTAATTTTGTGTCCGGAATATAATTTATTCAACCATAATTATGAAGAAAGAACGCATTTTGCTTTGTCTGGCTCACATGAGCGGCAAGGAAATGGATTTCATAAAGGAAGCCTTCGACCAGAACTGGGTGGTGCCACTGGGGCCTAACGTAAACGGTTTTGAGAAGGACCTCGAGGATTTCGTAAACAAACGCGAGAACGCCGAACCGCTGCATAAAAAAGTTGTGGCCCTGTCGGCCGGTACAGCTGCCGTGCATCTGGCCCTGATTGCCTGCGGTGTGGGCCCCGGCGACGAGGTGCTGGTACAGTCGTTTACTTTCTGCGCGTCGAGCCACCCTGTGACATATCTGGGCGCTATTCCGGTATTCGTCGACTCAGAACGCGATACATGGAACATGGACCCCGACCTGCTTGAAGAGGCCATCAAGGACCGTATAGCCAAGACCGGTCGCAAGCCTAAGGCTATCATTCCGGTAGCCCTGTATGGCATGCCTTACAATGCCGAACGTATCATGGAGATTGCAAACCGCTATGGGATACCGGTGATTGAAGACGGTGCAGAAGGCTTCGGCTCGAATTTCAAAGGTCAGGCACTTGGTACTTTCGGCGAATACGGCGTGCTTTCGTTCAACGGCAACAAGATGATTACCACCTCCGGCGGCGGCGCACTGATATGTCCCGACGACGAAAAGGCCCGTGAGATTCTGTGGTACGCCACTCAGGCCCGCGAGAGCTATCCCTATTACCAGCACGAGGCCATTGGTTATAACTATCGCATGAGCAATATCTGCGCCGGCATAGGCCGCGGACAGATGACAATCATCGACGAGCATATTGCCCATCACCGCCATGTGCAGGAGCTGTACGTGGAACTGCTGAAGGATGTAAAGGGTGTGACAATGCACTGTAACCCTGCTCCTGAATATGACTCCAACTTCTGGCTTTGTACAGCCACTCTCGACCCGGACCTGAAAGTAAAAGGCCAGGAAAATGCTTACAAGCAGGTGATAACCGGTGCCGTAGGCGGTGCCGCAGGTGTTACCCACGCCACTTCTACTGCAGTTACCGACTGCCAGCCTAATGATAACGTGGAGGCAATGCGCATAGCTCTGGATGCTGCAGGTATCGAATCGCGTCCGCTGTGGAAGCCTATGCACAAACAGCCGGTGTACCGAAGTAATCCGGCTTACGTCAACGGTGTGAGCGAGGAACTGTTCAAGGTGGGCATCTGTCTGCCTGCCGGTCCGTGGGTGACCGACGAGCATGTCCGCTACATAGTTGAGCAAATCAAGGACTGCATTCTCTGACACAGCCTCTTTAGCGTCATAATCCCGGAGCAGCTGAAGCAATAATCGATAATTCAACTGCTCCGGGTTCTTTATTTTTGATGCCTGCGCGGCAGCATTCAAAATTTTTGTGTAACTTTGAAACCATAACGATTATTATCCTGAATATATGCGAAAATATATCTTCTTACTGCTTGCGGTGGCGGTTTGTATAGGGCTTGGCGCTTGTTCGGACCGTAGCAGCCGACTCGAAATCGAATATCTGCCGGTGCGCCTTGAGCCGGGGCAGACCGGCACGCTGGTCGGTTCCGACGGAGCTTACGCTGATGCTGAATTCAAAGGCTTTGTATCGCCTGTTGTGAACGGTTTCTTCACTGTCAAGGGAAAGAATGGTTACGATGTATACCGCTATGGCCAGGACAAGCCTGTGGAGGGCCTCTCAGATCTTTACAGGGCCGGATATATGAACGATGGGCTCATACCGATTCGCCGCCGCGACGGCGGAGAGCTGGAAGTGGCTGACGATAAAGGCAAGGTTCGCTTCAAAATGGACAGCCGGCTGAGCAGTTCGGAATACTTTACCGACGGCATGCTGCTGGTGGGCGAAGTTGACAGAGAAAGCTACCAGACCCGCTGGGGAGCCGTGAACAGCGACGGTGAACTTACCGTGCCAATGAAGTACGATAAACTTTACCATTTCAACGAAGGCTGTGCATCGGCCAGCCTCGACGGCAAGTGGATGCTTCTGGACTGCGACGGCGATGTGATTGCCGAGCTTGACGGAGTAGATAATGTCAGTGGCTATATGCTCGAGGGGCGTATGGTGGCTTTTAAAGGCGACCAATGTGGTTTTTGCAACCGAAGCGGAAAGTTCCGGCCGCTTGGTCAGCCGCTGAATATACTTGATTTCAACGGCAGGTATGCCATAGTAAACGATGCCTCGAAGCAGGCCTATGGAGTGATCGATACGGAAGGCGAGGCGGTGATTCCTCTGAAGTATAAATTTGTTCAGTTCTATGGCAGCGACCGCTTTCTGGCACAGCGGTCCGACGGAGTATTTCTGTTGCTCGACAGCGATGACAGTCAGCTTGCCGAAATACATGAGAAAGGTGTGCATAGCTTCAATGGCAGCACCATGTTTTTCAGCGGCGACTTTCTTGTAGCAGGCGAACCGGGCTGCTACTATCTGTACGGTGCTGACGGACGCAGACTCAACGACACACCCTTCTATCAACTTTATTAGTACCCTGCCCCACACCTCCTGTTTGAAACGCCATGGAAAAACTTATGCAGTATGTCTGGCAACACCGTCTGTGGATACCGGGACAACTGCGTACCTCCGACGGCAGGCGGGTGAGTATTATCGACCAGGGTGTGCTTAACAACGGCTCAGGGCCCGACTTTTTCAATGCCAAGATAAACATCGACGGACATGCCTGGGCCGGCGATGTAGAGATTCATGTGCGTGCAAGCGACTGGCACCGCCACGGACACGACGGCAACCCGGCCTACGACTCGGTGGTGCTGCATGTGGTGGGAGTGAGCGACTGCACCATAGCCCGCAGCGACGGCGAGCAGATTCCGCAGATTGTAATGCCTTGTTCGCCCGATTTCCGGCGCCGCTACGATGCCATGGTCAACAATCCATACGACGAATTGCCTTGTGCGCGCGAATTGCCGGGACTGCCGCAGATTTACATCAGCGACTGGATAAACTCGCTGGCCCATGAGCGGCTGTACACCAAGAGCGACCGTGTGCTGCAATATGTGCAGGACAGCGGCGGCGACTGGCGCAATGCCGCATATATAACTCTGGCACGCGCACTGGGTTTCAAAACCAACAGCGAACCCTTTGAAAGGCTGGCGCGTTCGCTGCCTCTGCGGCGGCTGATGAAGCACCGCGACTCGCAGGTGACGGTTGAGGGCATGCTCTTCGGCATGGCCGGTTTTCTGGATTCGCAGACTGCCAATCCCGACCACTATGTGCAGCGTATGATTCAGGAGTACTGTTTCATGGCCGCCAAATTCGGCATGCAGCCTCCGCAGAGCATGGGCTGGAAAATGGCGCGTATGCGGCCTCAGAATTTTCCGCACCGGCGTCTGGCTTATCTGGCTGCTATGATGACCGACGGTTTCAGCGCCGGTTCCAGGGCGCTGAGTGTGGAGAGCCTCGACGAAGCCCGAGAGCTGTTCCGTATCGACATGACCGGTTACTGGTCGCGCCGCTATAATTTCGAGTGCGAGAAGGCCCCGACGGTGCGCGCCATGAGCGACAGTATGATAGATTCGCTTGTAATCAATATGGTTATACCTCTGCAGCATGCCTACAGCGTGGTACACGACGACGACCGACGCCGTGAGCGGGCCGTGGAGATGCTTCAGCAGATAGGCGGCGAGAGCAACGTGTACACTCGCCTGTTCGGTCAGTTAGGAATAAAATGCAGCGACGCTTTCACTTCTCAGGCTCTGATACAGCTGCGTACCACCTACTGCGACTGCCGCAAATGCCTCTACTGCCGCATAGGCCATCGTCTGCTGGCCGCCAAGGTGGCTCCGTAAGCCCCTTACTCATTGGCAGGGGCGAGCGTGCTTACACGTATGAGTTCGAGGCGTGTGGCCGATTTACGCATTATGTCGAAGCGGTACGGCTCTATCGCTACCTGCGAGCCTTCTTCCGGTATAGTGCCGGTTTCGTGCAGAATAAGGCCGGCTATGGTCTGGTAGGCATCGTCTTCGGGCAGGTCGAGGTGGAACTGCTCGTTTATGTCGGCAATCTCGCAGCGACCGCTGAATTCCCATACACCGTCGGACAGCTGCCGCGATGTCAGGCCGGTGCGGTCGTGTTCATCTTCTATGTCGCCGAATATTTCCTCCACCAGGTCTTCGAGGGTTACGAGTCCGGCGGTGCCTCCGAATTCGTCGACGATGGCTGCCACCGATTTTTTCTGTTGCAGCATGCGTCGCATCATTTTATTGGCCAGCAGGTTTTCGGGGGCGTACAGCACCGGGCGTACGTGTTCGTGCCAGTCGCTTTCGGGTTCGAAAAGCTCGCGTACGTGTATGTAGCCTGTAATATTGTCGATGTTTTCGCGGTATACAATTATTTTGCTGCGTCCGCTTTCGGTAAAGAGTTTTACGAGCTGGTCGCGGTCGGTAGAGTCGATGTTTACTGCCACAAGTTCGTTGCGCGGGGTCATGCAGTCGCGCAGGCGTGTGCTGGAGAAGTCAAGGGCGTTGCGGAAAATTTTTACTTCGTGTTCTACCTCGGTTTTCTTTTCCTCGAGTTCGTCGATGGTTGAGTCGAGATAGTTGTTTAGGTCGCCTATCGACAGCACTCTCAGGCGCGGTTTGGTGTCTTTTACGCCCAGAATCTTCATGAGGAGTCGCGACAGCCAGGTGGCCAAAAGCGAAATCGGGTACAGAACTATATAGAATATGTATATGGGCAGCGCCACAATCTTGAGCGAGCGGTTGGGGTTTATGCCAAACACGGTCTTGGGCATGAATTCGCCTGTAATCAGTATCACGGCGGTGGAGATAATAGTCTGGCCCAGAAGCACCAGAGTCTGTCCAAGGCCCAGTTTTTCGAGCCATGGTTCTATCAGAGCCGCCGCGCCCATACCGTAAATTACAAGCATTATGTTGTTTCCCACCAGTATGGTACTGATGAAAAATTCGCTGTTGGCATAGAAGCGGTTGATTATCCGTGCCAGTATGCCGCCGCGTTTCACGTCGATTTCCATGCGTACCCGGTCGGAGGTGACGAATGCCATCTCGGTGCCGGAGAACAGGCCGGAGAACAGTAGAGAAACTAATGCTATTATTAACCAGGTCATTTTTATAGCTTGTTATATGATGAATGCCCGCTTTGTGTAGTTGTCATTGTGCCGCAGGGGCCCGTCGGCGTCCGGCTGCTCCGGCGGGAGCTTTGGCGTTGCTGTCGGTTTGTGTGGTCGTGGCGGCAGTGGTGCCGAACCGGTTGCGCTCTACCGGTATGATTCCGGTGGGGTGTTTCAGGTTATAGGCGTTCATCTGCTCGTCGCTTTCAAAGCCGTAGCCTTCGAGTATATGGTCGGTGCGGACAATGTGTACAAAGGAGTCGGAGTAAACCTTGCGCGAGGTGCGGTTCCAGAACAGCTGGTTGGTGAGGAAGCTGTCGCGCATGGTGTTTACTGCCACCACGTGTCCGTCGAGCTGCCAGAGGCCTCTTGCGCTGAAAAAGCGGGCCGAGTCGCAGTCAATCGACGCCTCGGGGTTCATTTCTTTGTCGAACTGCAGCAGGTGCAGTCCGTCGGGGAAGTGCCAGTAAGGGTCTTCGGCGTCTTCGTACATCACCCACATCGGGGTTACTATTTTGTATCTGGTGTACCCGGAGTCGCTTACGAAGGTGTTGACGTCGGTGGTGCGCATTGTAGGGGTGCGCTCACCGGCATTGGCCACATATTCATGCTTTTCCTCACTGCAGGCCTGTGCTGTATGCAGTATGGTCGCAATGAGCAATATCAGCGGGAGGCGTCGCATCAATAGAGTTTATTCTGGCGGAACCACATTTCGTTGAAGTTGATACCCAGAGTAACGAATATGTAGTTTTCTTTAATCATCGGGTTGGGAGTACCCTGACGTTGTTTCCATTCGAGTCCAAGGTTTACCATGGTCTTGAAGCTTGGTACCGGCAGGCCAAAACCTATCGAGGCGCCGTATTCCTTGAGGTTGTTGCCGCGAATCTGCAGGTAGTCGCGATTCCAATAACCGCCCGCTCTGTAATGTATGCGCTTGAAGTAGTTGCCTCGGGGTGCCGGTACAAATTCACCGCCCACGGCAATTTTGTATCGGTCGGCCAGAGCATTGTCAATATTGTTGCCTGCGGCATCGATACCGGGGAACTTGGCTTTGCTCCAGGGCTGATAGGTGAAGTCGGCCTCGAGCATCAGCCGGTTGTTCCAGCGCCAGTTGATACCGGCGCCCCAGCTTTCGGCCAGCGAGTAATTGCCGGACAGTTTCCGGGCCTCTTGTTCGGGAGCGTTTTCGACCGAGGGGTCGTAGAAGTACTCGCGGTAGTGTCCGAGCAGTTTCTTGCCGGGTGAGTATGTGAGGCCCAGGGTAAAGGTGTTGCGTGCGATGTCGAAGTTATATTGGGCGCCGAAGTCGAGATGGAAGTCGCGCACCTCAATTTGGCGTTCGAGCAGCGAGGTTGAGCCGGTCGAGGGGTAGGCGTAGGTATCGTTATATATTGTGCCGAACATGTAGCTGATGTTGGCGCCGATGGAGAAGCCTTTGAACAGCCGGCCTGCCACACCTGCGTACAGCATGTTGATGCTGCCGCCGCCCTCGCGGGCCTCCGAGCCGTTATCTATCGAGTTGCCGAACGAGTAGCCTACCGACGAGTACGGCAGCACGCCTACGCTTGCACCCATGTAGCGTCCAAGAGGGAACTGCATGTTGATATAGTCGAGTCCGCCGCCTATATGGTTTTCTTTTACGCCTTCTTCATCCATCCATACCGAGGTGAAGTCCACACCCATGTCGAACAGGAAGGTCAGAGAGTCGATTCGGGCGTATGATGCAGGGTTCATCACGTTGATCTGTCGGCCTGAGTTCATGGCGTAGCCTATACCGCCCATCGACCGCTGGGCGGATGTGGCGTTATCGCGGAGCATGCCGTAGCCGTAGCGCGAGTAAGGTGTGAGAGTACCGTTCTGGGCGTGTGCGGCGAAGGCGCTTGCGCCGGCTATGATTACGGCGGCCAATGTTTTAGCAAGAAATTTTAGCTTCATTATATGTGAGTATGCTGTTTAATCCTATTAATACGAGGTCGTGGTTTACTATACATTCTATGCCCGTGTGGGCGGCAATCACGTCGGCCCATCCTCCGGTAAGTACCACTTTGGCGTCCGGGCCGGTGTGGCGGGCGTAGAATTCGAGTTCGGCGGCTACACCGTAAACAGCTCCTGAGCGCAAAGCCTCGCGGGTGTCGGCGCCGAACAGGGCGGTCGGGCCGTCGTAGGCATCGACCAGCGGCAGTCGGGCTGTGAAACTGTTCAAGGCCCTCAGGCGCATGCCCAGGCCGGGCGATATGTTTCCGCCGAGGTATCGGCCATCGGCCGTCACCATGTCGTAGGTGGCTGCCGAGCCTATGTCGGCCACCAATATAGGCTTTCCGCCGTAGAGGTCAAAGGCGCCCATTGCCGCGGCAATGCGGTCGGCGCCCAGGGTTTCGGGCGTGCGGTAATTTATCTTCAGTGGCATCGGGGTGCGGCAGTTTATGTCCACGGTGTCGATGCCGTATCTTTCGAGAGTCATCAGCATGCGGGCCTGCGAATCGGCTACGCTGCACAGGGCCGCCTTTAAGGGGAGCTTGCAGCCGGCTGTCAAGTCTTTGATAGCCTGAATTTCGCCGTCGCGCACACAGAAGCGGTTTTTGATTTCACCGTTTTCCCACAGTGCGGCCTTGGTGCTTGAGTTGCCTTGATCTATGGTCAGATATGCGAACATAAGCACAAAATTAGCAATTAGCCTTTACATACAGGCCCAAAGCTTAAAATTTAACTATTTATTAACGCAAAAAATGCTGTATGCCCATAGCCGACAGGCACGGAAAGCCATACTTTTATGGCCGTCCGTGCCTGTAAATTGCTATATGCCTGTAATTGGTGCAGGTTTACAGTTTTGCCTTGATTGCGGCAGTTTCGGCTTCGTAGCCGGGCTTTTCGAGCAGTGCGAACATGTTGCGCTTGTAGGCTTCGACGCCGGGCTGGTTGAACGGATTTACGTCGAGGATATAGCCCGAGATACCACAGGCGGCCTCGAAGAAGTAAATCAGCTCGCCGAGATAGTCTTCGCGCAGGCAGGGGATGGTGATGCGCATGTTGGGCACTCCGCCGTCCACGTGGGCGATACGTGTGCCGAGTTCGGCCATCTTGTTCACTTCGTCAACTCGTTTGCCGGCTATGTAGTTGAGGCCGTCGAGATTGGCGTTGTCTGACGGAATCACTACATTGTGCTTCTGTTCGATTACCGAGATAACTGTTTCGAAGATGGTGCGTTCGCCTTCCTGAATCCACTGGCCCATGCTGTGGAGGTCGGTAGAGAAGTCGACCGATGCGGGGTATATGCCCTTGTGGTCTTTGCCCTCGCTTTCGCCGTAGAGCTGCTTCCACCATTCGCCGAAGTAGTGGAGCTTGGGATTGTAGTTGACCAGAATCTCAATTTTCTTGCCGGCGCGGTAGAGTGCGTTGCGGGTCTGCGCGTATGTGAGCGATGTGTTGTCTTTGCCTTCGAGAGTGGCACGCTCCATGCGGGCGGCGCCTGCAACGAGGGCTTCGATGTCGAAACCGGCTACGGCTATGGGCAGCAGGCCCACGGGTGTGAGGACAGAGAATCGACCGCCTACGTTGTCGGGAATCACGTATGTCTTGTAGCCTTCTTCAGTGGCGAGGCTGCGCAGGGCACCCTTGCTTTCGTCGGTGATGGCCACTATGCGCCTGGCTGCTTCGTCGCGGCCTACCTGCTTTTCGAGCTGCTCTTTGAGCAGACGGAATGCTATGGCCGGCTCGGTGGTAGTACCCGATTTCGATATTACCACAATGCCGAACTGGCGGTCCTTGAGGTAGTCGCTGAGCTCATAAAGGTAGTCTTCGCCTATGTTTTGGCCGGCGAAGAGAACCTCGCAGCCTTCGTGGCGGTAAGCGGCGAAACTGTTGCTGAGAGCTTCGATTACAGCCTTGGCACCCAGATAGCTGCCGCCGATGCCTATGGCTACGACAACCTGACATTTGGTGCGGAGTTCTTCGGCGGTAGCCTTGATGTCGGCGAGAAGTTCGGCAGAAGTTTCAGAGGGGAGTTTTACCCAGCCGAGGAAGTCGTTGCCGGCGCCGCTGCCGCTGACGAGAGTTTTGAAAGCATCCTGAGCCACAGGGGCGAGTGAATCGAAAGCGCCGGGCTTGAGGGCACTCAAGGCGTTCTCGATGTTGAGTTCTATCTTGTCCATATCTAAGTTTGGTGTTTATGTTAACTATAAACGGTGAAATCAGGTGCAAAGTTACGTCAAATAGCTGGAATCGATAGCTTTTTTTTACCAAAAAGTGTTAACGGGGGTTTCTTGGGATTATGGAACAAATAAAAATGGAGCAGGCAGGCCCCGCTCCATTTAATACGTTAATATTCTTTTTCTGAAAATCAGAATTTTATTCCCAGCTTTACACCGAAAATGCCGAAGTTGGCGTTGGCACTGTCAAACCCGAAATCATAGTGGGCCACGTTGCCTTCCCACATAAGACCAAGCGATACGGCAGGATTCAGTACCACACCTGCGCCGAACTCGTATGCGAAGCCATGCCAACGCTCGAAATCGCTTACGTTCATCTGGTAACCGGCGGCGAAGGTGGCGTATAGCGGTTTATCGGCCAGAACCGGGGCTGAGTTGTAACGGATGCCGGAGAGGAAGCGCATCGACGATCCTTCTTCGAAAGCGGTGGTTGTGGAGGGTACATAGTAGGCCACACGCAGAATATCCCAGCATAAGCCGTTGCCGAAGTGGTAGCGGTAACCCAGACCTACGCTCAGGCCCAGATCGCTATCAATGTCGCCGCAGGCGACACCCAGTCCGATTTCGGAGAATATGCCTGATTTTGAAAAATTAGCATCGCTTGTGCCGAGATTGTACTCACCGGCACGCTGTGCGTTTGCGCTGAAACTCAGTGCGGCGGCAATAACTGTGATGATTGTAAGGATTTTTCTCATTGCTAATATGTGTTTGGTTGGTTATATCAAAGGTTAAAGTTCATTTTCCATACATTGAATGTGCCTTCTATGGAACCTCGCTGCGACAGGAAGTAGATGCTTTTGCCGTCGGGTGCCCATACACCGGAGAGGTCATTGCCCGGATGGTAGGTGAGCTGTGTGAATTGAGTACCGTCGGTGCGGATTACAAAAAGGTCGGTGTTTATGTCTTTGCCTTTCTCGTCCATAGAAGCACCTGTTACAAGCAGCCAGCGTCCGTCAGGCGAAAGTACCGGGGTGGTGAAACTGCGCCCCGGCTGTGACAGCAGAATTTCCTCTACACCGCTTGTGAGGTTTACGCGCCATATTTCGCTTTCGCGTTTGTCGGTGTATCTGCCGCAGTAAATTACGTCTTTTTCGCCGGGAATAAGGCATGGAGTCATGCCGCGCGAATAATTTGAAAACAGATTCTTTTCGCGGTCGTAGCTCCAGATGCTGTATGCGCCCGGGCCTTCACCGCGGTGGAAAAGAATGTGTTTTCCGTCGGCTGTTATCTGGCCTGCGAAATCATTTTCGTTGCCCGTGCTTATCTGACGTACCACTGTGCCCTGGCTGGCGTCAACAAGATACACGCCGAAATGGCCGGAGCGGAATTCGGTAAAACAGATTGTGTTTCCGTCGGGGCTCCATGTGAAGTCTGTTACATTGGCGCGGAATGTGCGTTGTGTGCTTGCTCCGCCTCGATGGGCATCTTTTACCATTACATTCGACGTTCTGTTTTTCCAGTTGAGATAAGCCACCTTGCTTCCGTCGGGCGATACTGCTATACGCGGATTCACCCACCAGTCGATTTTAGAAAGGTTTTTGATTCCGAACATTCCTTTAGCCTTTGACACAAGTCCTTCTTTGTTCACACAGTCGGAGTCCTCGGTAATCTGTTCGAATTTTACGCCGCCTTCTTCCGGCACATCAATTACACTGTAGTTGAGTTTGACACGTTTTGCCTCGGCGGAGTTCCACCCTATTAATCCGGCTGCGACGGCCAGGTATAAAAGTTTGTTCATGTGTGGTTTACTATTGATTTGAGCGCAAAGTTAGGCAATAACGGCCATAGAGAGCCCTACAGGGTGTATTGCTTTGTGTACGGAATTGTCACAATTCGGTACAACGGTCAATTTCGCGGCGTATCAATGCCGCTATTTCCGGCGGCAGGTCGCCGATTGCCGGGCGTCCGTTGCAAAGGCGTATGGCCACAAAACTGTCGGATGCCGGATTGCCTGCGGCAGGTAGTGTGCCGCATATCTCGGTGAAAAAATCATGTCGGAGCACTTCCGATATTTTCAGCAGCCGTATTACGCTTATGTCGCGGTTGTTGAATATGTTATACAGTGCCGAGCGCGAGCAGCCGATGGCGGAGGCAAAGGCTGTGTATGACCAGCGTTGCTCTTCGACTTTGCGGCGAATCATCGTTCCTATGTCGATTTCGGCAATCTTGCACTTGTACATTGTAAATGTATACTTGCCCGGGGCCCAGTTCCGAACGGAAAGTATATTGACAAAAGAGCGTGCTGAGCCTTGAAATGTCGCTCATCCGCTATCTGTGGCTCTGGCGGGGCCCGCAAGGTCGGATGAGCAACCGTTGGGGCCCGCACGCATATATGAATCGACACACCGCCTGTCGGCGCAGATATGCGTCGGCAGACGAGTATGTGGTTTCATACCCGATGCGGCGTTTACCGGTTGCTTCGTCTTTGACCTTGCTTTGAAACTGCCAGATTTCAGATAGCCGTGGACAGAAGCGATGTTGATACACGCTTTTATTCTATATGTACACCTCCTCTTTTTCCTGCACGCGATAACGTGCAGGTTGTGATTCGGCACTACAAATTTAGTACAAAATATTTAAATTACAAAATCATATACTGTGGGCGGCATCTCTGAGATATTCCGATACGGTCATGAATCTGACGCCGTCGGCCTTCAGGCGGTCGATAATGCGGGTGAACTCGTTCCAGCGGACGTCGTCCCATGAGTTGGGATGACCTTGCAGATAAAATGTTCCCAAATTGCGGTATTTTCCCAGATAATTTATAATGAACTCGTTGTATACAGGGTTATGGTAGGGGTATTCCATTTCGAGGTTGAATGGAATTACAACGCCTTTGTATTGTTTTATCTCCGGTTGAGTAGGGTGCGCAAATACAAGTGCGAGATTACTGAGTGAGCATGGCGGCGATAGCGGTGTATATGCGTTTCATATATAATACGTTGGAGTTCTTCCACAAAATTACATATAAAAAGTCATAAACACAAATTTCATATCCAGTGGGCGCGGCGGATGAAATACCACACTATGGCTGCCAGACCGAACGATACCAGGATTATGCAGCCGAAGGCGGCAGGTGATGAACTGAACCATGCGTCCACGTTCATGCCATAGAAACTGGCAATCAGCGTGGGCACCATCAGTATTACCGACAGCGAGGTCATGGTCTTCATGACGTCGTTGACGTTGTTGGATATAACCGAGGCGAAGGTGTCCATGGAGTTCGACAGAATCTCCATATACACGTTGACGGTGTTTGTGGCCTGCGATAGTTCGGTTTCTACGTCTTCGAACAGATTGGCGTCGCAGTCGTCGGCGAACACCTTGTTGAGGCGGTCGATCAGCAGGCGGTTGCCTTGCAGCGAGGTATTGAAGTACACCAGCGCTTTCTGCAGCTGCATCAGCGACAGCAGAGCTTCGTTGCGCACGCTGCGTTCGAGCTGCTTGGTGTATTCGGCTACGGTGTCGTTGATTTGCTTGAGATAGCTCAGAAACCAGTAGGTCGACGAGAAAATCAGCCTCAGAACAAAGTCCGGCCGGTTGTCGACGGAGATATGCCGACGGTTGCTGTGGTCGATGAAATCCGGAATCATTTCGGTTTCGGCGAAGCACAGAGTTACGATGTATTCGTTCTTGGTCATTATGCCTATAGGCACGGTGTGGTATACCATGGGGTTGTTTTTGTCGCGGACAGGAATCCGTACTATAGTGAGCAGCCAGCCGTTCTCGCGTTCGAAGCGGGGGCGTTCGTCCACGTCGGCCACATTCTCCACAAACGAGTACGGCACACCCCATTGCGAACATATCAGTTCGCATTCGTCAGTATCAGGCATTTCCACATTTATCCAATAATGGGGCTGCCACTCGGTTTTCTCTACGAAACCGTTGTTTTCGCAGGCATAAAAACGTATCATGTGTTTAAAACAAATTAACAAAACTACTTGTTCTAAAACAGAATATTTTGTGTAAGTTTGCATTTATCGGTCCGGCTTTGATAAGAGCTGATTCTGAATTATATTATCTGCTGAAATTATGAGTGAACAACTGAAAGTGTATTGCCGCAACACCGGCCGGTACATTGATATAGACGGGGGCGAGCGTCTGGTGGATATTCTTGACCGGATACGTCCGACGCTGGACTTCGAGCCGTTGTGCGCCCTGGTGAACTACAAAAACGAAGACCTGGGCTATGCCGTGTACCATCCGAAGATGGTGGAGTTTCTGCCTCGTAATTCGGCCAGCGGACGGCGCGTGTACACCCGCTCGCTGTGTATGGTGCTGTATCTGGCCCTCACGCGCCTGTATTCCGGCGTAAGGCTTACTATAGAACACTCCATATCGCAGGGCTACTACTGCCGCCTTCACGGCGATATAACGGCCGATGCCGAAGTGGTGGACCGTCTGCGCGACGAAATGCGCCGCATTGTCGAGGCCGACCTGCGCTTCGTGCGCAAGGAGCGCCTCACAAGCGATGTAATAGAGAAATTCCGCAGTCAGGGCCTCCACGACAAAGTACGCCTGCTCGAAACCACACATAGCCTCTATACATCGTACTATAAACTCGGTGAAATCTACGACAGTTATTATGGTGCCCTGGCCTACTCTACCGGTCAGCTGCAGGTATTCGACCTAATTCCGTACAAGGAGGGTATGCTGCTGCTGGGCTTTGACCCCGCCGACGAATCGGTGCCTCCGCAGCCGCTGACACAGGAGAAAATGTACCGGGCATTTACCGACTACATGCAATTCAACAGCATCGTGGGTGTGAGCGATGTGGGCGAACTCAACAGAGAGGTGCTGCGTAACCGTACATCCGACCTGATAAATGTGGCCGAGGCGCTGCACGATAAGAAAATAGCCCGCATCAGCGACGAGATTACGGCCCGTTACCGCCGTGGTGGCGCTCGTGTGGTGCTGGTGGCCGGCCCGTCGTCGTCGGGCAAGACCACCACTACAAAGCGTCTGGCAATACAGCTGATGACCAATCTGCTGAAGCCGCAGATGATATCGCTCGACGATTATTTCATAAACCGTGTAGATACTCCGCGCGACGCCGACGGAGATTACGACTATGAATCGCTTTACGCCCTCGACCTGAAGCAGTTCAACTCCGACCTCAACCGCATACTCCGTGGCGAGGAAGTGGAGCTGCCGAGCTATAACTTTGAACTGGGATGCCGCCAGTACAAGGGGCATACCATAAAGTTGCAGGACAACGGTATACTGCTCATAGAGGGAATACACGGCCTTAATCCGGAACTGACAGCCTCGGTAGCCGAGGACATGAAGTTCAGGGTGTATGTATCGGCCCTGACCACACTGTCGGTCGACGACCACAACTGGGTTCCAACCACCGACAACCGTCTGCTGCGCCGCATAATACGCGACTACAAATACCGCAGCGCATCGGCCGAAGAAACCATACGCCGTTGGCCCAGCGTGCGTCGCGGCGAGGAACGCTGGATATTCCCTTATCAGGAGAATGCCGACGCCACTTTCAACTCGTCGCTGCTGTTTGAGCTGGGCGTAATGAAAGAATACGGCGACGAAATTCTCAAAAGTGTGCCCGGCGATGTGCCTGAATATGGCGAGGCATACCGCCTGCGCAAGTTCCTGAGCCACTTCCTTCCTATCAGCGCCGAGATGATACCTCCCACGAGTCTGCTGCGCGAGTTTCTCGGCGGCTCGTCGTTCAAATATTGAAAATGAAAAATAAGCTAATACTCTGCCTTCTGGCGGCTGTGTCAGTGATTGCGCATGCCGCCGACTACGGACAGGTGGCCCGCAAGGCCTCGAAATACTTCGGCGAGGGTGAGTGGGCCAGCGCCCAGGCCCTGTACGAACTGATGCTGGCCGAACGGCCCGACTCGCTCGACTCCTACGCCCATGCCATCGTAGCCTCGGCACTGATGACCGATACGCTGCGCATGACCGACCTGCTGGAGCGTTCGTCGGCTCACGGTGTGGGTATTTATCCACTGTTCGAACGTGTGCGCGAGCTTTCGTTTGACACCGGCCATGCCTCGGTGTACGGCGACTTTATGAGTCTGGCCGCCCGCGAGATGCCCTGGCTGAGCAGGCCTGTGGACGCCGCCTTGCTGAATTATTATATGTTTCGCGCCGATGGCCCCATGATTGTGGAGTATGCCGGACGCATGCACCGCGGTCTGCCACGGAGTACTGAATATATCAGTGCCATGGCGCAGGGATACATGCTCTGCGGCGATATGGACAAAGCGGTGGAGCAGTGGCTGGCCGTGCTTGAGATAAGCCCCGACGACTATACCGCGCTACTGTATCTGGGCAATTATTACGCTGATACGGGCGATATGGACAAGGCGCGCCAATATCTTTCGCTGGCTTACGGACTGCGGCCTACACCTTATGTGAAAGATAGATTAGAGTGACTGTTTGCTGCGCTCACAGCGCCATGGCCAGGCGACAGTCTTCTTCGAGGCGACTTCGGAGGGCTTCGAGCGAGTCGAAGCGCTGCTCGCTGCGCAGGCGTTTGAGAAACAACAATGTAAGTGGCTGTCCATAGAGGTCACCATCGAAATCGAAAATATTCACTTCAACGGTGGTCTGTGCGTTGGGCTGCCGGTCGACGGTGGGCCGACGCCCTATATTTGCCATGGCGCGGTGTATGCTGTCGTCGGGCAGAATCACGTCGAGCGCGTATACCCCGGAGCCGGGCATGGCCTGATGTTGGTCGAAAGCCTCGACATTGGCTGTAGGGAAGCCTATGGTGCGCCCCAGCTGTTTGCCATGGGTTATGATGCCGCTGATGCTGTATGGGCGCCCCAGCAGGCTGTTGGCGCAGTCGACATCGCCTTTTGCCAGAGAGCTGCGTATGGCCGAACTGCTTACGGTGCGGTCAGCTCCCAGGCGGAACTCCGATGCCGGATGCAGCCTCACGCCGGTATCGGCGGCAAGGCGCCGGTAATCGTCGGCGGCTGATATGCGGTCGCTGCCTATGCTGTTGTTGAACCCCATCACCAGATCGGTGACTCCGTGATCTTTTGCAAGCAATTTTACAAACTCAGCTCCTGTAAGTGCGCGCAGGGCCGGGGTAAAGTCGAGTATCAGCACATCGTCGGCACCGGCCTGCCGCAGCAGTTCCGCACGCTGTTCCACCGGTCCGAGCGACAGCGGGGCACGTTGCGGAGCAATAAGTTGGAGCGGGTGATTGCGGAAGGTTACGGCCAGCGACGAGCCTTCGCCTGCCTTAGCAAGAGCGGCAATCTGCTGCCAGAGGTGACGGTGTCCCAGATGCACGCCGTCGAACATTCCTATGGCCGCTATTTTACTCACTTAGATATTTGGCTATGTTTTCGGCGAATTCCTCGCCGGGTTTTACAAGCAGGGTGTTGAAACCGAGCGCTGCTGCGGAATCGAGGTTGCGCTGCGAGTCGTCGATGAATAAAGTTTCATCGGGTCTGATGCCGAGGGTATCGCAGGCGTAATTGAAAATGCGGGTGTCGGGTTTCAGCGCTTTGGCGTTGAATGAGGTCACCATGCCGTCGAAATAGTCCTCGCGAGTAAGACCTTCTTTTGTGAATTCATCGGCTATCATGCTGAGCCACATAATTTCGTTGGTGTTGCTCAGCAAATAAATGCCAAAGCGGCGACGCAGCTGTCGCAGGGCCTTGAGGCGGTGCTGAGGTATACCGGTGAGGAAGCGTAGAAAGGCGTCGTCGATTTCGCTGTCGCTTACCGTGTGCGGAAAGTAGCCGCGCATGCGGTTGTGAAATTCGTCAACGGAAATCATGCCCTCTTCCAGAGCCATAAAAGGCCCTTGCTGGCTGTATTCGCCAAAGAACGAGTCGGCATCGGGGAGGCCGAGGGCTTCGAACGCCGCAACACAGTTGCGGCGTTCGATATCCATTATTACGCCTCCGAGGTCGAAAAGCAGGTTTTTGATCATGTTATACAGTTAGGATTTCTTTTTCCTTGGCCGAGAAGAGGTCGTCGATTTTCTTGAGGAATTTGTCGTGAAGCTTCTGGGCCGATGCTTCGGCATCTTTCTCAACGTCTTCGGGCATACCCTGCTTGATGGCTTTCTTGAGGCCTTCGATTGCGTCACGGCGTGCGTTGCGAACCGAAACCTTTGCCTGCTCGGCCTCGGCTTTCGACTGTTTTACCAGGGCTTTGCGTCGTTCTTCGGTCAGCGGTGGAATGGAAATGCGGATAACTTCGCCGTTGTTTTCTGGTGTGATGCCGAGTTCGGAGTTTATAATTGCCTTTTCGATTTCCTTGAACATGCTCTTTTCCCACGGAGTTATGGTAATGGTGCGGGCATCGGGCACGCTTATGTTGGCCACATTGCTGATGGGGGCAGCGCTGCCGTAGTAATCCACACGGATACCGTCGAGGATTTTAGGGTTTGCCTTTCCGGCGCGGATGTGTGCGAGTGATTCGTCGAGGAAAGCCACGGCGAGTTCCATTTTCTCTTCAGCCGGGCCGAGATAGGTTTGGGGGTCTGTCATTATTTATCTGAATTTTAGTTTAATATACCAGAGTGCCGATGTTTTCGCCTGCGATTAGTCGTGCCAGATTGCCTTCGGTGTCCATGTCGAATACAATTATGGGCATCTTGTTTTCTTTGCACAGCGCTGTGGCGGTGAGGTCCATTACCTTGAGTCCGCGGTTGTATACTTCGTCGTAGGTGATGCTGTCGAATTTTGTTGCCTCGGGGTCTTTTTCAGGGTCGGCGGTGTATACGCCGTCGACGCGTGTGCCCTTGAGCATTACGTCGGCTTCCACCTCGATGGCGCGCAGAGCCGAGCCGGTGTCAGTGGTGAAGAAGGGGTTGCCTGTGCCGCCCGATATAATGGCTACCTCGTTCCGCTCCATAGAGCTGATGGCGCGCCACTTGCTGTAGTGCTCGCCTATGGGAAACATGTTGATGGCCGTGTAGACCTGAGCCGGTTGGCCGATGGCATTGAGGGCCGAGCTGAGGGCAAGCGAGTTGATTACGGTAGCGAGCATGCCCATCTGGTCGCCTTTCACACGGTCGAAGCCGCGTGAGGCACCCGAGAGGCCGCGGAATATATTGCCTCCGCCGATTACTATCGATACTTGTACGCCAGCGTCGACTACCGCTTTTATCTGCTGTGCGTAAGCATTCAGGCGGTCGGTGTCGATGCCGTGTCCGGTACCGGCGGCGAGTGACTCGCCGCTGAGTTTAAGAAGTATGCGTTTGTATTTGGTTTCCATGTCGGTTTGTTTGCTTTTCTGCAAAGTTATGCAAAATAGTGGCACCAGCCAAAAATTGCATAAAAATAATTAAAGATTTTGTTGTGTCGGGCATAATTGCTAATTTTGGAAATCATAATTTAACAGTCACACCATGACAGCTTTTCTAATATCACTGGCCGTTCTGATCGGCGGCTATTTCATATACGGCGCCATTGTGGAGAAAGCCTTCGGCACCGATGCAGGGCGCCCCACCCCCGCCAATACCCGGCGCGACGGTGTTGACTACCTGCCCATGCCTACCTGGAAGGTGTTTCTGATACAGTTTCTCAACATCGCAGGCATAGGCCCGATATTCGGAGCCATTATGGGTGTGATGTTTGGGCCGGCCGCTTTTCTGTGGATTGTGTTGGGCACTATTTTCGCCGGGGCTGTTCATGACTTTCTGTCGGGCATGATATCGGTGCGCATGGGCGGCCTGTCGCTGCCCGAAATCGTGGGCAGCCAGCTTGGCCGTGGCATCAAGAACGTGATGGGAATATTCTCCATAGTGCTGCTGCTGATGGTGGGCGCCGTGTTCGTTACCTCGCCCGCCGGCATCCTGGCCGGCATGACCCCTGCATGGCTAAGCACCGAAGTATGGGTATTGATTATTTTTGCCTACTATATCTGCGCTACCGTTCTGCCTGTCGACAAGCTGATTGGCTCGCTGTACCCGGTGTTTGGCTTCGCGCTGCTGTTTATGGCCGGAGGTCTGCTGGTATATCTGCTGTTCGGTGGTGTAAGCATACCCGACGGCATTGTTGACGGTCTTCAGAGCCGCCGTGCCGACGGATACCCCATATTTCCGATGATGTTCGTGTCGATAGCCTGCGGAGCTATATCAGGCTTCCATGCTACGCAGTCGCCCATGATGGCCCGCTGCATGAAGAACGAGAAGCTGGGGCGTCCGGTGTTTTACGGCGCCATGGTGGCCGAAGGTATAGTGGCTCTGATATGGGCGGCCGCGGCCATAAGCTTTACCGGCAGCTACGACTCGCTGGGCGCCTATATGGCAGGTGAAGGCCACTCGGCAGCCACACTCGTCAACGATATATCGGTGGGCTGGCTGGGCACTTTCGGCGGCATCCTGGCACTGCTTGGAGTGGTGGCTGCGCCCATCACCACCGGCGATACGGCGTTGCGTTCGGCGCGCTTGATTGTAGCCGATTTCCTGAAAATTGACCAGAAGAAAACCATGCGGCGCATTCTTGTGTCGCTGCCCCTGTTCGCGGTCACATTCCTGCTTGTGCAAATCGACTTTCAGGTGCTGTGGCGCTACTTTGCCTGGTGCAACCAGACCCTTGCCGTATTTACCCTCTGGGCCGTGAGTGTGTGGATGCTGCGGCATGGCAAAAACTACTACATAGCCATGGTGCCGGCCCTGTACATGACCGTGGTGAGTATAAGCTACCTGCTGTTCGCACCCTCGCCCGAAGGATTCGGGCTTGCGCGCGGCGTGGCTGTCGGAGCCGGTCTGGCGGTGGCCGCCCTGTTTGCCGCCCTGTTCTACAGCTACCGCAGAGCCCTTGCCAAGAACGGCACGATAATTGCAGAAGAAACAATTACAGACTAACCTCAACGCAATATGACACAGATTACAACCAACCAAGAGATACGCTCGCACCGCTACTGCGTGATTATGTGCGGCGGCATAGGCAGCCGCTTCTGGCCCTACAGCCGTGCAAATATGCCCAAGCAGTTTATCGACTTTCTGGGCACCGGCCGCTCGCTGTTGCAGATGAGCTACGACCGTATACTGCCCGTTGTGCCCAAAGAAAACATATTGGTGGTTACCAACGAGGCCTATGCCGCTCTGGTAAAGGAACAGCTGCCCGACCTGCCGGCCCGCTCGATATTGCTCGAACCGACCCGCCGCAATACCGCCCCCTGCATAGCATGGGCCGCATACCACATCAAGGCCTGCGACCCGCAGGCGTCGATAGTGGTGATGCCCAGTGACCACCTTATCACCCGCGAGCAGAAATTCGAGGAAAGCATACTCCGCGGCTTTGCATTTGTGGAAAGCCACGAAGCCCTGCTCACACTGGGCATAAACCCCTCGCGGCCCGAAACCGGCTACGGCTACATACAGATAGGCAGCGAGGTAGAGCCCGGTATCAACAAGGTCAAGACTTTTACCGAAAAACCAGATATAGAACTGGCCAAGGTGTTCCTCGAAACCGGTGAATTTTTCTGGAACTCAGGTATATTCCTGTGGAAAGCCGAAACAATCATAAAAGCCATGCACGAACATTCGCCCGAGATAGCGCAGGTGTTCGACCGCGGTCTGGCTGTATTAGGCACCGAAGGCGAAACCGCCTTCATCGAGGAAGAATTCCCTACATGTATGAGCATAAGCATCGACTTTGCTGTAATGGAAAAGGCATCGAACGTGTATGTGGAAACCGTGGACTTCGGATGGTCGGACCTCGGTACATGGAGCTCGCTGTACGATAACAGTCCCAAGAACTCCAGTGCCAATGTGACACAGAACTGCCGTGTGCTCAGTTATGATTCGACAGGCAATATATTCGCAGTGCGCGGCGACAAGCTCATAGCCGTAAGCGGCCTCAACGACTATATAGTGGCCGACGCCGGCGATGTGCTGCTGATATGTCCCAAAGCCGAGGAACAGAGCATACGCAACATGGTGTCCGACGCCAAGCTGAAATTCGGTGACAAATACCTCTGAACGAGCGCGCCCATGCGCTTTGCGCATTGGCGAAAAATTTGTAACTTTGCACCTTAACTCGGAAAACAAGGTAAAAAAATGACAGTAGATACAATTATAGGCAGTGCCGTAGGCGCTGCGGTGAAACAACTTTACGGCATTGACGCCGCCCCCAATACACTCGTGCCCCAGCCTACCCGCAAAGAATTCGAAGGCAACCTCACCATCGTTGTTTTCCCCTGGGTGAAGGCCGCCCGCAAGGCTCCAGAGGCAGTAGGCAAGGAAATCGGCGATTATCTGCTTGAACATGAGCCGGCCGTAGAGCGTTACAACGTAGTGAAAGGTTTTCTGAACCTGGTTATCCGCCCCACCGTGTGGAGTCAGGTGCTGGCCTCGGTGGCGGCTGACGCCGACTACGGTTTCCGTACAGCCACCGACTGGTCGCCGCTGGTGATGGTGGAATACTCTTCGCCAAACACCAACAAGCCCTTGCATCTGGGCCACGTGCGCAACAACCTGCTGGGATATTCGCTGGCTGAGATTCTCAAAGCCTGCGGCAACCGTGTGGTGAAAACCAACATAGTGAACGACCGCGGCATACACATCTGCAAGTCGATGCTCGCATGGCAGAAATGGCACAACGGCGAAACTCCCGAGTCGCTGGGCATAAAGGGTGACCACCTCATAGGCGACTGCTACGTAGACTTCGACAAGCATTACAAAGCCGAAGTCAACGCTATGATGGAAGCCGACAAAACCCTCAGCAAAGAAGCTGCAGAGGCAGCTTCGCCCCTGATGGCCGAAGCGCGCGACATGCTGCGCCGCTGGGAAGCAAAAGACCCCGAAATCCGCGGCCTCTGGGAAATGATGAACAACTGGGTATACGCCGGTTTCGACCAGACATACAAGCGTATGGGCGTGGACTTCGACAAGATATATTACGAGTCGCAGACCTACCTCGAAGGCAAGGAAAAGGTACTCGAAGGCCTTGAAAAAGGCATAATGTACCGCAAGGACGACGGCTCGGTATGGGCCGACCTCACCGACGCAGGCCTCGACCACAAGCTGCTGCTCCGCGCCGACGGAACATCGGTGTACATGACACAGGATATCGGCACCGCCAAACTGCGTTTCGCCGACTTTCCAATCGACCGCATGATTTACGTGGTGGGCAATGAGCAGAACTACCACTTCCAGGTACTGTCGCTGCTGCTCGACCGCCTCGGCTTCAAATGGGGCAAAGACCTGGTGCACTTCAGCTACGGCATGGTAGAGCTGCCCGAAGGCAAGATGAAATCGCGCGAAGGAACTGTGGTTGACGCCGACGACCTGATGGCCGAAATGGTGTCCACAGCCCGCGAAGTGGCAGTGGAACAGGGCCGCAGCGAAGGCATGACCGATGCCGAAATCGACGAGATTGCCGAAATCGTAGGTCTGGGCGCACTGAAATACTTCCTGCTCAAGGTCGACCCGCGCAAGAACATGACCTTCAATCCCAAAGAATCTATCGACTTCAATGGCAACACAGGTCCGTTCATACAGTACAGCTATGCGCGTATCCGCTCGGTAGTGCGCCGCGCCGCCGAACAGGGCTACACCATAGGCGACTACTCGGCCGTAGAGCCCGGCGAAAAAGAAACCGCTTTGATACAGCGTCTGGCATCGCTGCCGCAGCTTATAGCCGAGGCAGGCCGCAGCTATTCGCCCGCCCTTATTGCCAACTACGCCTACGACCTGGCCAAGGAGTACAACCAGTTCTACCACGACTGCCCCATACTCCGCGAGGACGATGCCGCCAAGCGCAGCCTGCGTCTGGCACTGAGCGAAGTCACCGCCCGCACCATCAAGGCTACTCTGGGCCTGCTGGGTATCCGCGTCCCCGAGAGAATGTAAGGGCAATTTAACCTTTAACATTGAACATTATAAAAAAAATAACTATGAATAATTTCCAAACCGCCACACCTCCCCGCTACGTGGCAGCCGGCGTATCAGCCGTAATGAAACAGGTGTATCTTAAGATGACCCTCGGTCTGCTTATCACCGCCTTTATCTCGCTTTTCTGCGCAAGCAGCTATTCCTATCTGAGCTTCATGGCCAACAACAGCTGGTTCATGTGGGTGCTGATGGGTGCTGAACTTCTGATAGTCTTCTCCATCGGAGGAGCTCTCAACAAGATGGGTACCGCGGTAGGCTTTGGCCTGTTCCTGTTGTTCTCGGTAATCAACGGCCTGGCACTTACGCCTATATTCCTGCTGTACACCACAGGCTCGATAGTCAAGACTTTCTTTATCACCGCAGGCACCTTCGGCGCCATGAGTGTGTACGGATATTTCACCAACAAGGACCTCAGCAAGATGGGCTCCATACTGTTCATGGCCCTGATAGGCCTTATCATAGCCTCGCTGGTGAATATATTCCTCAAAAGCTCCACTATGGACTGGATAATCAGCATTGCCGGCGTGATAATCTTTGTAGGCCTTACCGCCTGGGATACCCAGCAGATTCGCCGTCTTGCCGAGATGATGCCCGGTCAGGCAGGCCGTGTAAGCACACTTGGCGCACTTAACCTCTACCTCGACTTCATCAACCTCTTCCTGTATCTGCTCCGTTTCTTCGGCTCCAGCCGCGATTAATGGGAAAGCACTACAGAGCTATCATACATCTCGGCCTGCCCATACTTGTGGGGCAGGTCGGGATTGTTGTTTTGGTGTTTGCCGATACCGCCATGGTGGGGCATTACGACACCGATTCGCTTGCCGCAGCCTCGTTTGTGAACAATCTTTTCAACATGGCCATGTTCACCATAATGGGCTTTGCACTCGGTATCACGCCCATACTCGGCGCCCAGTACAGCCGTGGAGAAAAGGAGCATATGGGCTCCACGCTGCGCTCGGGTGTAATAGTCAACGTGAGTTTTACGGTTTTGGTTATGGCCATAATGACGGCAGTGTACTTCAATCTGCACCGCATGGGGCAGCCCGAGAAGCTGCTGCCGTTGATAAAGCCCTACTTCTTGCTGTATCTGGCAGGCCTGGTGCCGATGAGTCTGTTCAACGTGTTTGCCCAGTGGAGCTATGCGCGCGGAAATTCGCAGCTGCCCATGTGGATAATGCTGTCGGCCAACGCTCTGAACATATTGGGCAACTGGCTGCTGATTTACGGCAACTGCGGACTGCCCGAACTGGGTCTGTTCGGGGCCGGTCTGAGTACGCTTGCAAGCCGTCTGCTGGGCCCGGCGGTACTGTTGGGAGTATTCTTCCTGGCCGGGCGTTACAAGGTCTACAGCGGCGGTTTCAGGCGAGCTGCAGTGTCGCTGCGTACATTGCGCCCGGTGGCGTTGTGCGGTTTTCCTGTAGCCATGCAGATGGCCTGCGAGAGCGGCAGCTTCTCGCTCAGCGCCGTTATGGCCGGCTGGCTGCCGCAGGGCGATATATGTCTGGCCGCCTATCAGGTGATTGTAGTTACCGGCACCCTTGGCTTTACGCTTTATTACAGTGTGGGCACAGCCGTGAGCGTGCTTGTGGCCAATCAGGCAGGCCTGAATTCATGCAGCGGCATGCGCTCGGTGGCCTGGGCCGGCTACCGCTGCCTGTTGGTGATGATGTGCTGCAGCTGCATGGCATTTATATTCTTTGGCCGTAGCATCATGGGGCTGTTTACGCCCGACCCTGCTGTAGTGGCGCTGGCTATGACTCTGCTGTTTCCGCTGATACTGTATCAGGTAGCCGACGCCACACAGATAAACTTTGCCAACGCCCTGCGCGGTACCTCGCACGTAATGCCCATGCTGTGGATAGCCTTCGTCAGTTACATAGTAGTGGGAGTGCCGGTGACATATCTTTTCGGCTTCACTTTAGAAATGGGCCTGTACGGCATAGTGCTTAGTTTTTCTGTGAGCCTGTGTCTGGCGGCGGCGCTGTTTCTGTACTACTTCCTGCGGGCTACGAAATACGAATAATTAACTATTTTACACCAACTTTGGCATGCATATGATTGTTAAACTTGGGCAAAAAGGAAAATAAGTTGGAAGGTAATAAAGAAAAATTTCCATAATGTTTCGTCAGTCCGAAAAATTTTCCTAACTTTGCATCCGGTTTACAAGGCCTCGTCGGAGGCTCAGTGCAATAACAACAGAAAACACCAACAACAAAATATCTCCAATAGTAATGAGCAAACTTGAAGAAATCAAGATGGCCCGTATCGCAGGTATCAAAGAAGACCTCGTTAAATACGGTATCGAAGGTACTACCGAAGTAGTTTACAACCCTTCGTATGATGAACTGTTTAATGAAGAAACTCTCCCTACCCTCGAAGGATTTGAGAAGGGTGTGGTAACCGAACTTGGCGCTGTAAACGTAATGACCGGCGTTTACACCGGTCGTTCGCCCAAAGACAAATTTATTGTTCTCGACGAGAAATCGAAGGACACCATCTGGTGGACATCCGAAGAATACAAGAACGACAACAAACCCGCAAGCGAAGAAGCCTGGAAGGCTGTGAAGGACCTCGCCAAGAAGGAACTCAGCAACAAGCGCCTCTTCGTTGTCGACGGCTTTTGCGGCGCCAACGAAAACACCCGCATGGCTGTACGCTTCATCATGGAAGTGGCATGGCAGGCTCACTTTGTGACCAACATGTTTATCCGCCCCACCGCTGAAGAACTCGAAAACTTCACCCCCGACTTCATTGTTTACAACGCATCGAAGGCCAAACTCACCAACTACAAGGAACTCGGCCTCAACAGCGAAACCGCCGTTGTATTCAACATCACCAGCCGTGAACAGGTTATCATCAACACCTGGTACGGCGGCGAAATGAAGAAAGGTATGTTCTCCATGATGAACTACTTCCTGCCGCTGAAGGGCATCGCATCGATGCACTGCTCGGCCAACACCGACCTCAACGGCGAAAACACCGCAATCTTCTTCGGCCTCTCCGGTACCGGCAAGACCACCCTTTCGACCGACCCCAAGCGTCTGCTTATCGGCGACGACGAACACGGCTGGGACGACAACGGTGTCTTCAACTTCGAAGGCGGCTGCTACGCCAAGGTTATCAACCTTGATAAGGAAAGCGAACCCGATATCTACAACGCAATCACCCGCGACGCTCTCCTGGAGAACGTTACCGTGGAAGAAGGCGGCAAAATCGACTTCGCCGACAAGAGCGTAACCGAAAATACCCGCGTAAGCTACCCCATCGAGCACATCAAGAACATCGTTCGTCCTAAATCGACCGGTCCTGCTGCCAAGAACGTAATCTTCCTGAGCGCCGATGCTTTCGGTGTACTTCCTCCCGTGTCGATTCTGACTCCCGAGCAGACCAAGTACTACTTCCTGAGCGGCTTCACCGCCAAGCTCGCAGGTACCGAACGCGGCATCACCGAGCCCACTCCTACTTTCTCGGCTTGCTTCGGCCAGGCATTCCTCGAACTGCACCCCACCAAGTACGCTGAAGAACTCGTTAAGCGTATGCAGGCTTCGGGCGCCAAGGCTTATCTGGTGAACACCGGCTGGAACGGCACAGGCAAGCGTATCTCGATCCGCGACACCCGCGGCATCATCGACGCTATCCTCGACGGCGCTATCCTCAGTGCTCCCACCAAGAAGCTTCCTATCTTCGACTTCGAAATTCCTACCGAACTCCCCGGCGTAGATCCCAAGATTCTCGATCCCCGCGACACCTACGCTGACGCCAAGGAATGGTACACCAAGGCTGAAGATCTGGCTGCACGCTTCATCAAGAACTTCAAGAAGTATGAGAACCACGCCGCAGGCAAGGCTCTCGTAGCTGCAGGCCCCCAGCTCTAATAAGCTGATATAAGGCAATAAAAAGGCTTCCGTACGCATAGTATGGAAGCCTTTTTATTGTGTAGTGTTGTGCTATAAAGTCTTGCACACTCCAATAAAAAAACAAACGCCGGGCCGCAATTGGCCGGGCGTTCGTTTTATGTGGTGCCGGATGGACTTATTTCTCGTCGTAATGTACGGGAATAACCCTGTTGATGCTGTTGTCGAGCGATATAAGGGTTTCGGTACCGGTTACGCCCGGAATCATCTGTATACGGTTGTTGAGGAGGTCCATGAGGTGTTCGTTGTCGCGCGCGTATACTTTGATGAGCATGGTGTATGGGCCGGTGGTATAGTTGCATTCCACAATTTCGGGAATTTTTTCGAGCTCAGGAACAACATCGCGGTACATGGCGCCGCGTTCGAGGTTCACACCCACGTATGTGCATGTGGTGTATCCGAGTACTTTGGGGTCAACGTTGTAGCCGGAGCCGGTGATGACCTTGATGTCGATCATCCGCTGTATGCGCTGGTGCACGGCGGCACGGCTCACGCCGCAGACCAGTGCGATGTCTTTTGACGGTATGCGTGCGTTGCGCATTACGATTTCGAGGATTTTGCGGTCGAGATTGTCGATAGTCTTTTCCATATTCTATATTAGCTTTGCGTATATCGTTCGTTAGTTTTGCAAAATTACAAAAAAGTACGCAAATACTGATACTTTTTCTATTTTTTCTTGTCGGAAATGCGCAATAGCATATAAAAAAGAGCCTGCACGCAGTGTGCAGGCTCTTTTTGTGTTATGGCTCGCGGGTTTATTAACCGTTAATCTTCACCATGGTGGCGATCAGATCGAGAACCTTGTTCGAGTAGCCGATTTCGTTGTCGTACCACGAAACAACCTTCACGAAGTTTTCGGTCAGGTAAACACCTGCGTTAGCGTCGAAGATCGAGGTGCGTGCGTCGCCGAGGAAGTCGCTGCTTACAACAGCATCTTCGGTGTAGCCGAGTACGCCCTTGAGTTCGCCTTCGGCAGCTTCCTTCATGGCAGCGCAGATGGCTTCCTTGGTAGCGGGCTTGGCCAGGTTTACAGTGAGGTCAACTACAGATACGTCGAGGGTGGGGACACGCATCGAGATACCGGTGAGCTTGCCGTTGAGTTCGGGGATTACTTTGCCTACAGCCTTGGCAGCGCCGGTGCTGGAGGGGATGATGTTGCCGGCTGCAGCACGGCCACCGCGCCAGTCCTTCATCGAGGGACCGTCAACGGTCTTCTGGGTTGCGGTAGTAGAGTGAACGGTGGTCATCAGGCCGTTAACGATGCCGAACTTGTCGTTCAGAACCTTGGCGATGGGAGCAAGGCAGTTAGTGGTGCAGCTTGCGTTCGAAACGAACTGAGTGCCCTTTACATAGGTGTCGGCGTTTACGCCGCAAACGAACATGGGGGTATCGTCCTTAGAAGGAGCCGACATAACAACATACTTGGCACCGGCTTCGATGTGTGCCTGAGCTTTTTCCTTGGTGAGGAACAGACCGGTAGATTCAACCACGTATTCGGCGCCAACACCACCCCAGTTGATTTCTTTCGGGTCGCGGCAAGCGGTTATGCGGATTTCCTTGCCGTTTACAATCAGGAGGCTCTTTTCGAGGTCGTAGTCTACAGTGCCGTCGAACTGGCCGTGCATAGTGTCATACTTGAGCATGTAAGCCATGTAATCTACGGGAAGGAGGTCGTTGATAGCTACTACTTCGATGTCGTTACGTTTGGTCGAAGCGCGGAACACGAAACGACCGATACGGCCGAAGCCGTTGATACCGATTTTTGTCATTGTGTTAATACTTTATTGGTTGTGTATTAGTATATTACGTAATTCTGTTGTCATTCTCTTGGAAACACGTTTCATTTCGCGACACAAAATTAGTAAAAATTTCTGAATCGTGAGTAATAAAATAACGCTATTTCGACAGTGTTTGCCAATTTTTTAGAGATTTTTGATAATCTTAGGCGTTTTTTTTGTATCTTTGTAGCCTGAATTGTCGTAAATTTAAGCGCGGATACAGCGTATCTGTCAAATAATCATACAGTTATGAAGCTCTTACAAGCTAAATTATCGAAGTACACCGCCCCGCAGGAAGCTATGGCGGCAGGTATTTACCCTTACTTCCGTGCCATCTCTTCAGAGCAGGACCCCGAAGTTGTTATGAACGGCCAGAAAGTGCTGATGTTCGGCTCTAACTGCTATACCGGACTGGTTAACGACCCACGTATCAAAGAAGCCGCTATAGAGGCGACCCGTAAATATGGCACCGGTTGCGCCGGTTCGCCTTTCCTGAATGGTACTCTTGACCTGCACAAGCAGCTCGAAGCCCGTATCGCCGAATATATCGGCAAGGAAGATGTTATGGTTTATTCCAGCGGTTTCGAGGTCAACCTGGGTGTGGTAAGCTGTCTTACCGGACGCGAGGATTATATCCTTTGGGATGAACAGGATCATGCGTCGATTATCGAAGGCCGCCGATTGAGTTTCAGTCAGTCGCTGAAGTACAAGCACAACGACATGGAGTCGCTCGAGGCTCAGCTCAAGAAGTGTAACCCCGACAAGGTAAAGCTTATCGTTACCGACGGTGTGTTCTCGATGGAAGGCGACGTGGCCAATGTGCCCGAGATTGTGCGTCTGGCCAAGCAGTACGATGCCTGCGTAATGGTCGACGAGGCCCACTCGATTGGTGTCTTCGGCGAAGGCGGCCGCGGTATCTGCGACCATTTCGGTTGTGTCGACGATGTAGACCTGATTATGGGTACTTTCTCCAAGTCGTTCGCATCGCTGGGCGGATTTATCGCCACCGACAAAGAAATCACCAACTATCTGCGTCACCACTCGCGCTCGTATATCTTCACTGCCTCGATTACTCCGGCTTCGACCGCTGCGGCACTGAAAGCCATCGACCTTATGATTGAGGAGCCCGAGCGTCGCGAACATCTGTGGGAGATTACCCGCTACGCCCTCGACGGTTTCCGCAACATGGGCTGCGAAATTGGCAATACTTCCACCCCGATTATTCCGCTTTATGTCCGCGACAATTTCAAGACATTCGCAATCACCCGCGACCTTCTCGAAGAGGGTATATTCGTAAACCCGGTGGTGTCGCCGGCTGTTGCTCCCCACGACACGCTGATTCGCTTCAGCCTCATGGCCACACACACCAAGGAACAGGTTACAACCGCTCTCGAGAAAATCCAGAAAGTGTTCCGCAAGCACAATCTCATTCCCTGATAAACATACTGAACAGAATGCGGCCCCCGGCCGCATTTTTTTTTGAATATGCTGAACGAATTCCTCTCTTACGTAGAAAGCCGCTGGCCCGGAATGGCGGCGGCCATGCAGAGCGAGCCTTCTGTGTCGGTGCGTTATAACCGGCGCAAATACGGCGATTTGCCTCAGACCGACGTAGTATCCTGGTGCGACCGCGGACGCTATCTCGACGAGCGCCCGGCGTTCACTCTCGACCCCCGCATGCATCAGGGCGTGTACTATGTGCAGGACGCATCGTCGATGGCCGTAGGGGCTGTTGCGGCCTATCTGGCCGGCATACTGCAGCCCGGACGTCCGATTGTGTATCTCGACGCCTGCGCGGCCCCCGGCGGTAAAACCACTGGAGCTGTCGATGCACTGCCGCAGTCGGCAATCGTGTTCGCCAACGAATACGACTACCGGCGAGCCTCGATACTGGTGGAGAATGTAGCCAAATGGGGTTCGGCCCGGACTGTGGTGACGCGCGGCGACACTGCGCGATATTCAAAGCTCCGGAACAGTTTCGACATTATAGCCGTAGACGCTCCATGCAGCGGCGAGGGAATGATACGCAAGGATGCCACGGCAGCGGCGCAGTGGTCGCCGACGCTGGTGCGCGAGTGTGCCCGGCGCCAACGCGAGATACTCGCAAATCTGTGGCCTGCATTGCGCCCCGGCGGCTATCTCATATATAGTACCTGTACTTTCAACGACGAGGAGAACGACCATATCGTACGCTGGCTCGAGGAGGAATATGGGGCCGGGAGGATAGCTACTCCGGTGGAGCAGGTGCCTGGTGTGACCGCAGACGCTCATATTTGCCGTTTCCTGCCCTCGCGGGTGCGTGGCGAGGGATTGTGCCTCGCGGTGCTGCAAAAGCCGGGAGAGATGCCTCAGAATACGCCGGAAGGCCGTAAGAAGAACAAGGATGTCAAGACACCGCAGATTCCGGCCTGGCTTCAGGCTGCATTGCCCGACAGTTTCGTGCTGGCGGCCGACGGCGATGTGCTGCGGGCTATGCCTGCCGACATGGCCGCGGTAGTGCGCGGCATGCTGTCGGCCCTCGATGTTCTGGCAGCCGGCATAGAGTGCGGTGTGGTTAAGGGTAGGGATGTGGTTCCGTCGCAGGCTCTGGCTATGGCTGCCGACTTGAATCAGGAAGTATTTATCCGTGCCGAGGTCGACCGCGACACCGCCCTGCAGTATCTGCACCGCGAGGCGCTGACCTTGTCCGAGGATACGCCCAAGGGTATAGTCCTGCTTATGTTCGGCGGTCTGCCGCTTGGTTTTGTGAAGAATCTGGGCAACCGCAGCAACAATCTTTATCCGCGCGAATGGCGCATACTGCATTGAGTGCCGGTAATACTTCAACTCCGGCTTATATAACGAAAGAATCCATCCGCAGCTGCGGATGGATTCTTTCGTTATTATGATTTAGAGTGATTATTTTACAAGAACCTTTGTGGTGGTGACTCCCTGCCTGCGCAGGTAAATTGCACCGGGTACAGGATTCGTCACCTCTATTCCCTGCAAATTGAACCACTTTACCGGGGCATCGTTGCATATGGCGTCACGCACGGATACAGTGCCGTCTGAATTGATGATCGAGGAATATGTCGTATTGCCATTGCTGTCGGTATATACCGCACGCACACCGATTTTCTTTATATCCGTGTCGTCACAGTCCATTGTGATACTCAGACAGGGTTTTTCGTCGATACGGGTCCAATCGGTTTCATCATAGATATAGTCGGTTGTCAGATAGAGGTAGTAGTTGACGCCTGTGGACGGAATCACAGAAATATCGTTGTCGAGTTCATACAGATTCGCTTTGAACACATACAGTTCGTCGTTGACATATACCTCGTAGCCATATTTCTCGGGCGCGAGGCCGTTGCCCTCTGTATCGACAGGCATTGCGTGGAATTTAAGGATCTTAGCGTCGTTGTCATACTCCACTTTGGTGGGCTGTGCAGGTGTGGCTGCGCGGTCAATAATGATTTCGCGACTCTCGCCGTAGGTTATCGTACCGCCACCTGTACATACCGGACGTATGGCCAGACGGTTGAAGTCAGGTATATTGGAATGTCCCCATAACGAAAGTATATATTCATCGCCGTAGTTGCTTACGAGTGAGGAACTATAGTTGTTTGAATTAGCTTTGAGTCCGATCATGGTCACATCGGCACCTTCGCCGCCATTGAAGAAATATTCGCTGTCTTTAAACACAAGGGGATTTCCGTCAAGAAGTATCTCCACTGCCAGTATTCGGTTGGAGATTATATTCCCCTCGGTATCCTTACCGTCGAATTTAAATCTTATCTTATGAAAAAAGTCCTTATAATAAACCGTATTGTCAGTAGCCGAAGGTACAAAAGCCTTGTCCTCAAAAGGCTCGAATCCTTCAACATACACAACGTCGGAACGGCGGGTTTCACCATTGCTCGCATATCCGATAACTACGGCCAATGACTTGATTTTGTCGAATTCGCCTTTAAATTCATTGAGTTGTATGGTAGAAAACTCTCCCACATAAAGGCCGTCGACACCTGAAGTGTTGTAATATACCTTTTCAGAAGAGTATGTCAGGCCTTGGTAATATTCTGGAGAGAATATATACGGCTTTCCGTTCAGTATCACCTCGCACCAAAGGTTGGCTTCATCCATGGGCATTCCCTCAACACTCGTTTTGTTCCATTCAAATGTTATGTAAGGTGTGCTGTCGCTTCCATAACAGGCTAATCCGGCAGGATTTTTAGGCGTCAGCAGCTGATTGAAATCGCCAATCATCATATTCCAGTATAGCTCTTCCCATGAGTTAAGGTCACCGTAGGCATTTACGAAGATGCCGGCGCCTTCTTCGAGTGTCAGCATAGTCTTGTTTTCATCGAAAGTCATGTTTACACTTTCAGTTTCCTTATAGTATAGCGATTCGCCATCGAAATATATCTGATTGACCATTGCGAACTCATACACATACGGATAGTCGCCTTTGTCGTGATGACCGAGGTATTGGCGGGTATTGAAGGTGAAGGTATTGTCGGAGGTCTTTTTACCCACCAGATAGCTGTCAGGCAGATAATCCGTGAGTCCTCCGATATAGATATAGTTTCCGCTGATACCGACTGTAATATCTTTCATCACGGTTTTACCATAATCACTCAGACTGTTGGCCGAAAGCCGGGTATTGAAAATTTCGGCATCTTCCGGCAGTTTGTTTTCAACCGGATTCTCAGGCAGGGGCGTGAACACATAGTTTGTGCCGAAGCAGATGATATTTGATTCTTCGTTGATGCCTTTGTCGGCTTCGGCTTTTGTCAGTACCATGAAATAATATCCCGGCGCTGACATATATCGCCCCTTTTCGTCTTTGGTCAGTACGAATTCATCGACGATTTCAGGCCAGTCATTCCCTTCAGTCAGATATGCGGCATACATGTATGCTTTCTCATTGGAGTCTGTATCATAGATATACTGTCCGGAGTGAAACGTAATCTGATTGCCATTAATCTCACCTGCCGAGAAACCCTGCTGAAAAAAGTTGAGGGTCGTGGCTTTGGTATAGAAAGTTTTGCCGTCGTCTGATGTTATGACATCAGCTCCGAAACCTCCTATATGGAAGGCGCCCATTTTTGAAAGGAAAATATCTACTGCCATGGCATAGCGCGACAGACTGCCCTGAGGTTCTGTCACCAACTCGCTGGCTGACTGCTTTCCTTTGACCGGAGAAGGAAGACTCAGGCTCGGGTTCTTCACTTGGACAGGTTGCGACCGATCAAGATGATATTTCGCCTTGAATGAGCCGGCGTCCGTTGCCTCAGCCGCAAATGCCGATACGGCAATTGCCATTGCGAATGCGATAGTGAGATAAAGTTTTTTCATGCTCTTTTTGTTGAATTGGGTTAAACTTTACTCACAAAATTAAATATGATTTGTCTAAAATTATAGTATTTTGCTTGAAAAATCGTCTGTTCTCGCGAAATCGCTCCGATTTTAACCGTTTTTTGCTGCCTGACGTATAAACTCCGACGGAGAAAGACCTGTAACTTCCTTAAATACTTTTGAAAAATGCGACCTGCTTTTATAGCCGACTTCCATAGCTATACTCTCCACCGTCAACCTCCTGTTGGCGGCCTCATCCGACAATCGGCGACATGCCTCTCTCACACGGTAGGTTGCCACAAGGGAGCGGAAATCGGTTTTGCCTACCTCATTGACTGCCTGACTGACATATCGAGGCAGGCTGCCTGCAAGTTCCGCAAGCCGGTCGATGGAGAAATCCGGGTTGAAGAGTTCTGCGTTCGTGCCAAGTATATCGGTGATGCGGTTCATCAACGAAATCATTTCTGAATTTTCCTCTCGTACTTCAGACGGGATGGCTTTATCCGACGAGCCTTCTTCTTTTACCGGCTTTTGAGAGCTGATTTCCGAGAGTATCTCTATATTTCTGAGATAAAGTTCGCGATTGGCAATGTTCAAGTGGCGGTTCTTTACCAGAACTACAATGAAAATCAGAGCAATGAGAGTGGCTATTATCGCAACCATCAGTGTATTGCGGCGCTGATTGTCGCGCTCCATGCTGATTTTTTGCAAATCGGCGTCATAGGTCGCAATCTTGCCGGCCATCTCGAGATCCTTTATTTTGCCATATCTTTCGGCACTGAATATCGAGTCTTTGATTTCCAATCCTTTTAAATGATAGTGATTGAGCGAGTCTGTATTGCCCAAGTTACGGTAGTATCTTTCCAGCCTGTCATATATGCTTGAGGAAAGATCCCAGAACTTATATTTGAGCATCATTTCCTCGGCCTGTCGGAGCAGATGGGTCGCTTCTATGGTTTTTCCGCATTTATAACAAGTTTCTCCAATAAAAATCAGGTTTATCACATCTCCGTGTTCGCGTCCGGATTCAGCGTCATTTTCATTTGCTGCCTTCCGGAAATAACTTTCTGCCGAATTATAATCCCTGTTGATAGTGGCTTTCATGCCTTTATGCAGACTGAGGGCATAACGCGACAGGGCGCGCGCAGGGATTTTCAGGTGCTCGAACTCTTTCATTTCCGACTCGATTTCTCCAAGCTTTCCGTATTGCCAGGCAAAAGTCAGCAAGTCGGTATAGCTCATAAGAATGCTCCACCATATCTCTCTTTTTGCCGACTCGCTGAATGCCGTGCGGTAAAGTGAGAGTGCTTTTGTCGTATCGCCATAAATATAGTGAACCTGTGCCAGATAGTTTGTCGCTATGGGGAGATAGTCGTAGAATCCCTCCTTTTTGCATATGTCCATTCCCTTGATTATCCAGGGATATGCCTGCTCGGCATTGTTTAGCATAAACAGCCATACGTATCCCGTATTGATGGTGCTTACAGCGCAATCCTCCTTTTCAGGTCGTGGCAGATCAGGTCTGTAGCGCATCGCGGCTAAAGTATATAGAGCCAAAGCAGAATCGGCTTGCATACGGGATATACAATCCGACGCCCGTGCTCTGAGTTCGGAAGTAGATCTGTTGCCGAATATCTTGCCGATATTGTCGAAAGGCATTTGGCTACCGAATGCGGCGCTACACTGCAACAATAGAACAATGAGCATAGCCGCATATTTGTTTATATGATATTTCAGAGTCATATTTTGTCGGTACGCCTCAACTGTGCAGGCGGAGATGCCTCCGTTTCGTGGTCAGTCGGTGTTGGAGCCGATTATGTACAGGCATTTGCGGGCTCGGGTCACTGCGGTGTAGAGCCAGCGGTAGAGTTCTATGGTGGCTGCGTCGGCAGGCAGGTAGCTCATGTCGACGAATACATGCTGCCACTGGCCTCCCTGAGCCTTGTGGCAGGTAACGGCGTATGCGTATTTTACCTGAAGGGCACACCAGTAGGGGTTGTCTTTGAGAAGCTTCAGCCGCTGTTCCATCGGGCAGCCCTCGGGCCACTGCGAGTGGTCCTGCATCAGAGCGTAGTAAAGCTCTTCGGTGCGTGCGCGGGGTAGGGCGGCACTGTCGCCGTGCAGGGTTTCGAGCAGGAGTTTTGCCTCGAACTCTATGTCGGAGTCCATCAGGGTCAGCACCACGTCGGCAAAGCGGAAGCCATAGCGCTGTTCGGTGCCTATTACACGTCGCACCATAAGGGTATCGCCGTTGGCTACAAAGTCGAGGCCGCTTACTTTCTTAGTCCAGAAGTAGTTGTTTTTGGCCACCACGAGCAGTTCGTCGGGCCTGAGTTCCTCTTCGTAATACAGCACCTGTCCGCGTATGCCGTGGTTGAAGTCCGATGCGGTGCGGTTGCTGCGGGTTATCACCACGGTTTGGTCTTTGCCGTCTGTGCGGTATGCGCGGTCGATGTATTCTGGCAGGTCTTCGGGAGTCACGGCAATTACGTCGTCGGCCAGGCGCAGTTGGGGCAGTCCCAGGCCTTCGGGCCGCAGCATCATGCGTCTGAGCATGGTGGCGTTGTACAGAATGCCGCTGAGGCGCCCCTGGCGCGCCGGTTCGGTCATTGTGGCGCGTGTGACCTTGAGGCCGAACGATCGCAATACATCGGGGTTCATGGCGGGCGATTTCTCTGAGCCTACGGGTGGCAGCTGGGCGGTGTCGCCCAATAAAATAAGCCGGCAGTTTATGCCGGCGTAAACGTATTGTATGAGGTCGTGCAGCAGCGATTCGCCGTTGGAGTCGGGGCCGCCTATCATCGAGGCTTCGTCGACTATGAACACAGTGTTGCTGGCGTTGTTGGTGGCCTGCACCGAGGCTCCGGGGGTATTGATGCCGGTGGAACTGTGGCGGTAAATGCGGCGGTGGATGGTGGCGGCGGGGTATCCGGCGAATGATGCGAATACCTTGGCTGCGCGTCCGGTGGGTGCGAGCAGCACCGCTTTGAGGCCAACGGCCTTGAGTGAGCGCACCAGGGCTCCTGTAATTGATGTTTTGCCGGTGCCGGCGTAGCCGTTGAGTATGAATACAGCGTCCTGGCGTGCGCCGGGTGCGCAGAAGCGTGCCATGGCTGCTACCACGGCCACCTGCTGCTCATTGGCCTTGAAAGGGAGGTTGAGCAGTACGCTTGCTGCGAACTCGGTGCTGTCCATAGGTGCTTATTTCAGACTCCACTCAAAACCGTCTTTGGTGTCTTTGACATCGAAGCCGATTTCTTTTAGGCGGTCGCGAATTTGGTCGCTTGTAGCCCAGTCTTTGTTCTTTTTGGCGTTGTTTCGAATATCCAGCAGCAGGTCCACGGCCTCTTCATAAGGCTTGAGATTGGCTCCGGCGGTTCCTTCGGGCACAATGCCCAGGATTTCCAGCAGGAAGGTGTCCATTATGTGCCTGAGAGTGTCGATATCGGCCTGCGATGCTTTAGCGTTGCCGTCGTTCACTTGATTGATTATACGGCAGGCCTCGAACAGTTCGGCTATGAGTACCGGGGTGTTGAAGTCGTCATCGAGAGCGGCGTAGCAGCGCTCCTCGAGTTTGCTTACATCGACAGTCGATTCGGCCGATGGCTTGAGCTGTTGCAGGCGGCGATAGCCGTCGAGCATGCGTTCGAGGGCTTTCTGGGCGCCTTGCAGTGCCTCGTTGCTGAAGTCGACTGTGCCTCGGTAGTGAGCCTGGAGAATGAAGAATCGTATGGTCATGGGCGAGTAGGCCTGCTCGAGCAGGGGGTGATTGCCCGTGAAGAATTCGTCAAGGGTTATGAAGTTGCCAAGCGATTTGCCCATCTTCTTGCCGTTGATGGTAATCATGTTGTTGTGCATCCAGTAGTGCACGGTATCGTGGTCGTTGTGAGCCACAGACTGGGCAATTTCACATTCGTGGTGGGGGAACTTAAGGTCCATTCCGCCGCCGTGAATGTCGAATTTTTCGCCAAGGTATTTTTCGCTCATGGTTGAGCACTCCAGATGCCATCCGGGGAAGCCTTCGCTCCAGGGCGAGGGCCAGTGCATGATATGCTCGGGCGCGGCTTTCTTCCACAGGGCGAAGTCGGAGGGGTTGTGTTTCTCGTGCTGTCCGTCCAGTGCGCGGGTTGTGGCCAGGAGTTCGTCGATGTTGCGTCCGCTGAGGCGTCCGTAGCCGCGTTCGGCGTTGAATTTGGGTACGTCGAAGTAAACCGAGCCTTCGCTGACGTAAGCGAAGCCGCTGTCGAGAATTTTTTTGATGTATTCGATTTGCTCGATAATGTGACCCGATGCGTGCGGTTCTATTGAGGGCGGCAGCACGTTGAGTGCTTCCATGGCATGGTGGTACCGGTTGAGGTAGAACTGAACCACTTCCATGGGTTCCAGCTGCTCCAGGCGCGCTTTTTTGGCGATTTTGTCCTCTCCTTCGTCGGCGTCGTGTTCCAGATGGCCCACGTCGGTGATGTTGCGTACGTAGCGAACTTTGTATCCCAGGTGGGTGAGGTAGCGGTACACGATGTCGAAGGTTATGGCCGGACGTGCGTGGCCCAGATGGCCGTCGCCGTACACGGTGGGGCCGCACACGTACATCCCGACACGTTCGGGATGCAGAGGTGTGAAGGTTTCCTTCTCGCGGCTGAGCGAGTTGTATATCGTCAGGTTGTGGTTTTTCACTACTTAAGCCATGAAGGGGTTGGGGATGTCGTTGCCACCCTTGGCATTGCCGGCGTTCTTGGGCATTTTGCGGGTGATTTCGCCGAAGTTTTCTTCGTACTTGGTGATGTTGTCGCGGAGGGCGAAGAGGAGGTTCTTGGCGTTTTCGGGAGTCATGATTATGCGGCTCTGTACTTTAGCCTGGGGCATGTTGGGTGCCACGCTGATGAAGTCGAGGTAGAATTCGTTGCCGCTGTGCGAGATAACGGCGAGGTTGCTATAGTGGCCTGATGCTACTTCGGGGGTAAGTTCGATTTTGAGTTCGTTTTTTTTCTGTTCCATTTTTTTTGTGCGTTTTGGGGTTATGAATTGTGCGAGACGCGGTCTATTCGGCCGTCGAGCATGTGTATCACATGGTTGCAGTCCGAGGCGAGCGTCTCGTCGTGAGTTACTATAACAAAAGTCGCGCCAATTTCATCTCTCAGTTCAAAAAAAAGTCTGTGAAGTTCGTTTTTGTTCCGGGAGTCGAGGCTTCCTGATGGTTCGTCGGCCAGGATAACCTGAGGTGAGTTAATCAGAGCACGTGCTACCGATGCCCGCTGACATTCGCCGCCTGACAGTTCGGCGGGGCGATGTTCCAGCCTGTGTCCGAGGCCCAGCCGTGTTATGAGCATTCGGGCTTTTTCAAAGGCTTCGCGGCGGCTGTTGCCGCTTATGAGTGCCGGCATGGCCACATTTTCGAGCAGGTTGAATTCGGGCAGAAGCCGATGCTGCTGGAACACGAAGCCAATGCGGCGGTTGCGGAATTCCGACAATCGTCGGTCGCTGAGTGTAAATGGGTTGTCGCTGTCGTAAGTTACTGTGCCCGAGTCTGGTATGCTCAGCGTGCCAAGAATCTGCAGCAGGGTGGTTTTTCCGGCGCCGCTGGGTCCGACAATGGCGGTGACATGGCCGGGTACGATGTCCAGGTCGATGCCTTTCAGCACTTGGAGCGGGCCAAAGTGTTTTTGTATGCCGCGAGCTTGTATCATAATGCGAAGTTAAGCAAAAAAAAAGAGTTGTGCAAATCACAACTCTTTTTTTGGTAGCCCATAGGAGAATCGAACTCCTCTTTCAAGAATGAAAATCTTGCGTCCTAGCCGATAGACGAATGGGCCATCCTTGCGCCCGAAGGCTTATGTTAATGCCACTTAAGCAGCGAGCTTGGCTATGTGGTGAGCCAGCTTGCTCTTGAGGTTGGCGGCTTTGTTCTTGGAGATAGCTTTCTTTGAAGCGAGACGGTCGAGCATAGCGCTTACTTCGCGAAGCTTGGCTTCAGCGGCGGCTTTGTCGGTCATCTTGCGGAGATTGCGGACAGCATTGCGGGCAGTCTTGGCATAATAGCGGTTGCGAAGACGGCGGCTTTCGGTCTGACGGATGCGTTTGATTGATGACTTATGGTTTGCCATTTTTGGTTTTGTTGTTGCTTTTTGTTGTTTGATTTAGTAGCCCATAGGAGAATCGAACTCCTCTTTCAAGAATGAAAATCTTGCGTCCTAGCCGATAGACGAATGGGCCGTGCTGGAAAGCGAGTGCAAATATAGGCACTATTTCTGATATAAAAAAAAATATGCCTGTATTTGTATGTATTTTTAATGTTCTTTAACTAAAAATACGCTTTAAGTGGCTCCAAATGGCTTATTTGGGGGCGAAACGGCTGTATTTCTCAAAGAAATGCCAGATGGCGATTCCGGTGCTTACCGACACGTTGAGCGAGTGTTTGGTGCCTACCTGCGGTATTTCCAGACAGTGGCGGCAGCGGTCGACTATTACGGGGTCGACGCCGTCGACTTCGTGGCCCGACACCAGTGCGTAGCCGCCTTGGCTGAAGTCAGGCTCGAAGTTTTCGAGGCTGATGCTTTCATGTACCTGCTCGAGGCAGCATACGGTGTAGCCTTCGGCTTCGAGGCGGTCGATTGCCTGCGCGGTGGTTTCGAAGTATTCCCAACTGACGGAGTCTTCGGCTCCGAGGGCGGTTTTGTGTATTTCGGCACAGGGCGGGGTGGCGCATATGCCGCACAGCATCAGGCGCTCGACACCGAATGCGTCGCAGGTCCGGAATATCGAGCCTATGTTGTTGAGCGAGCGCACGTTGTCGAGCACCACTGTAAGGGGTAGTTTTTTTGCCTGTTTGAATTCGGCCACGCTCAGGCGGCCCATTTCGGTGATTTTTTTCTTTTGCATATATTATTGTTGCGGTCGTCCGTTGTTTCCGGGGCGTATTCCGCCGGAGGGGTTTGTGGCTGGAGCCGATGGCTTTCCGGTTACGCCTTCGGGGTTTCCTTGCGGTCGAGAGGGCGCGGCCGAAGGTCTGTTTGAGGGTGGTATCACAGGACCCGGATTTCCTCCGTTCCAGCCAGGGCGGTAGGGCGGCCGGTACACCGGGGGCGCTGACCACAGCGGGCCGTAGAAACCGTTCAGTGCGTTGTCCCAGATTCCGTTGTTGTAGTATCCGTAGTAGGGCGAATAGTCGGAAACGCCTACTCCTGCGTCGGTGCCTACCCCCCAGAGCATGTCGGCACATGAGCCCAGCAAAATTGCCAGGGCTGCTGCCGCCATGGCTGTTGTTATCTTATTCCGTTTCATAGTCAAGTCGTTTTATATTATATAAATAAAACGACTGAAACGGTTAAATCGTTCTTAGTATTCGCTGAACAACTTGGGCTTTATACAGATGCCCAGGCGCAGTTGCGAATGGAATTCCTTGTATGCCAGCAGGCCTTCGCCATAGCCGTTGTAGTATTGCAGGAAGAGGTACTGGTTGTCGCGCTTGAACACGCGCCAGCCCAGTTCCACCACGGTGTTGTAGTTGAAGTTCCATCCTTGACGTTTGGTAAGGATTACGGCGCCGGTAAAGCGCTGGTTGTTGCTCATTACCTGCATGCCTACCTGATATATGCCGCAGTATTTGAGTATATCCTTGTTGTTCATGCCGTCGATGATTGGAGCCCATATTTTGCCGTGCACCATCAGATTGTTGTCAATGATTATGTTTGCGGCCAGCGACACTTTGTTCCAGCTGCGTGATTCCAGGCCGTCGCGTCCGTTGCTTTCATGCTCCAGCATCAAGGTGGCTTTGCCTATGTATTTGTTTTTTACAAACAGCGGTTTGGTGATGCCGATACCCGGGTTGAAATTGAGGTCGGTCATTGGCATGGAGTTCTGCAGTACGTTCCAGAAGCATTTCTGCGAGTAGAACAGATACAGGTATGTGCCCCATGGCAGGGTGGAGCGTGTCAGTTTCTGAGCGATGGAAATCTGAAATTTGACGTTGGTGTTCTCCTTTGTCATCCTGGGGCCTATGGATGGTCCGAAGATGAAGTAGTTGTCTTTGTACAGCCCGAAGTACGGACGGTCGTCGAAGTCTTTGCGTATGCTGTCGGCATCGAGCTTCTCGCCGTCGATGGAGATAATCTGTGCTCTCGCTGCCTGCGGGGCTGAAAGAGCGAGTATGCAAGTGATGAATATGAGTAGTAGTTGCTTCACTTTGCAAATTTACGATTTTTGCATTTATGTGGCAAAACTATAGTACAAATATGCAAATTTTTTTGCGGTATAAGGTAAAAGAAGTGGCAAAGGCCCGCGGCACGATGTGTATCTGCCGCGGGCCTTTGTTGGAATGTGCTATGGTGTGAAATCAGATTTTGTCTACTTCGAGTTCGCCCTGGAATATTTCGTGCCAGGGCAGTCCCTGGCGTGCTACTTCTTCCAGGAACGGATCGGGATCGAATTCCTCAACATTGTGTACGCCCGGTTTCACCCACTTGCCGGTGAGGAACATCATGGCTCCGGTCATGGCAGGTACGCCGGTGGTGTAGCTCACGGCCTGCATGCCTGTTTCCTTGTAGGCGGCTTCGTGTGAGCAGTTGTTGTATATATAGTAGGTGAGGGGTTTGCCTTCCTTGTCGAGGCCGGCTATGCGGCAGCCGATTGAGGTTTCGCCGTGGTAGTTCTCGCCCAGGTCCTGTGGATTGGGCAGTACGGTCTTGAGGAACTGCAGGGGTACTATTTTGGTGCCGTTGTATTCAACCTCGTCGATACGGGCCATGCCGATATTCTGGATTACGCGCAGGTGGGTGAGGTATTCCTGACCGAATGTCATCCAGAAGCGTGCGCGTTTGATTGTGGGGTAGTTCAGTACCAGCGATTCGAGTTCCTCGTGGTAGAGGAGGTAAGATTCGCGTTGGCCTATGTTGGGGTAGGTCAGTGGCAGATGTATTTCCAGGGGGCCGGTTGTAACCCATTTGCCGTCTTGCCAGTAGCGTCCGTTCTGAGTGATTTCTCGGATGTTTATTTCGGGGTTGAAGTTGGTGGCGAAGGCTTTGCCATGGTCGCCGGCGTTGCAGTCCACGATGTCGAGGTACTCGGGCTTGCTGAAGTAGTGTTTCACGGCGTAAGCAGTGAATACGCCCGACACACCCGGGTCGAAGCCGCAGCCGAGAATAGCTGTAAGACCGGCTTTTTCGAAGCGTTCGCGGTAGGCCCACTGCCACGAGTATTCGAAGTGAGCCTCGTCTTTAGGTTCGTAGTTGGCGGTATCGAGGTAGTTTACGCCGCACTGAAGGCAGGCTTCCATTATGGTGAGGTCCTGGTAGGGCAGGGCCACGTTGATTACCATGTCGGGTTTATGGCGGTTGAGGAGCTCTACCAGCTGGGGTACGCTGTCGGCATCAACCGAGTCGGTGAGTATGTCGTCGGCGCCGATGGCCTTGACAATGGCGTCGCACTTCGATTTTGTGCGCGATGCTATTACGATTTCGTTGAAGACCTGACGGTTCTGAGCGCATTTGTGTGCCACGACGGTACCTACACCGCCCGCACCGATAATAAGAACTTTCGACATTTTTTTCTTATTCCTTATAATATTAAATGTTTGATGTTAGATGTTGAGTCGCAGCCCCCGGCATTACTTGTGCCGGCGTTTGTCGAAGGCTATGCATCCGAAGGTGAACAACCCCAGAAGTATAAGCAGCATGGTCTGGGTGCCCAGTACCAGATTGGCGAATGCCGCCGCCTGCGCCTGCCCCAGACCGTATATGCCCAGTGCGAATATTATGGCCCACTGCCAGGGGCCGATGCCGCCGTTCGACGGCACTCCCATGGATATGCTCGACAGCACAAAGGCCACCAGCGCGGCCAGGATGCCGTGCTGTGCCAGCACTTCGCGGGTGAACGGGAAGGCATAGAACGCCACATAGAGCTGCACAAAGTAGCAGCCCCAGAGTCCTGCGGTGAGCAGCAGCCACCTACCCTTGCCAGGCATTGTGGCTATTACTGCGAAGCCTTGCCAGAGTTCATGCACCTGCTGCCGGATTTTCTGTACTTTGCTGTTTGTGGACTTATGTGTCAGGAACCACCATACAAGGGCTGCCAGGGAGGCTATCGCCAGCCACAGCCAGGGCGATGTGGCGAAGCCTGTGAGGCGGTCGACGGTATCGGCGTTGTCGGCAAAGTATGTAATCAGGGCTTTCGAGGCCAGCATGAAGGTGACCAGAGTGAGCAGGCCAACGGTGACAGTGTCGGCCAGGCGGTCTGCCACCATAGAGCCGAACACGGTGGTGAACTGTGCCTGCTGCCGCTGGGCTATGTATCCGGTGCGCCATATCTCGCCCAAGCGAGGAAATACCAGGTTCACTGCATAGGTGCCGAATATACTCAGTACAAGCGCGAACAGCGGGGATTCGATGCCCAGCGCGCGCAGCTGTATGCGCCAGCGCATGGCCCGGAATACATGCGACAGTATGCTTATGCACAGTGCCAGAGCTATCCAGCTGAAGTTGCAGTCGCGCCTGATTATCGCTATCATCTCCTTGAAGTCGATGCCTGTGAACATAAGATAACACAGTCCGACGGTGATTACCAGCGGCACTACGTATTTGAGCAGCGTGCGAAGCCACGAATTTTTCTTAGCGCTTTCTTTCATGCTGCAAAGTTAGTAAAAAATATCGGTGTTGCCACGTCGTTTTTCTTCGATTTTGGCCATGATTGCAAAGCGGTATATGGCATCGTGCACGGCATGGATGAATCCCGGCATGCCTTCGCGCCATCCGCCTTTAAGCACATAGGTTTTGAAGAAGCGGAATGGTGGCGACAGAAAGAGTTGCCAGCGGCGATATCGCGGAGCGCGACGCTCTACTTCGATGTCGGTATAGGTGTTCATCTTGGCGAAGGTCTGGCCTACGGTTTCGTTGGCAAGGTGAATGAAAGCAAGGTCGCTGCGTCGGCGCGGAATTTTCATAAGCGGGCCTTGGTGTTTTGGTCGCGAGTGTACGTGAGCGGGCCACACGGTGTCTTCTTTGGGAAAGAGGCGCAGAATATAGTCGGGATAGTAGCAGCGCATCCATTTGCCCATGAAGTAGTTTTTGATTGGTATGAGCAGTCCGTGGGGTTCGGGATGCTGCCTTATGTGTTCGTAGAGATAGTTGCGCAGGGCGGGAGGCACAATTTCGTCGGCGTCGACTTCGAGTATCCATGGGTTTGATGCCTGTTCGATACCGAACTGGCGATGAGGTTCGACATAGCGGAATCCGTCGCGAGGTTTGGTAATAAAGCGCACGAACGAGAAACTTTCGGCTATGCTGCGTGTGGAGTCGGTGCTTTCGTTGTCTATTACGAGCACTTCGTCGAAGTCTTTGAGAGCCTCGAGCACATTGCGGAGGTGCTTCTCGGCGTTATATGTATGTACAATCGCTGTAATCATATCTTGCTTTTTTTCGACCATAGAACCATAGAGTTATTTAAGACTATAGAACTACAGAACTATAGTTTTTTAGACTAAAGTACTATTTGAATTGAGCTATTTATTTTTATGTTCGAGAGGGTAGTCTTTTCTTTTTATTCTGAAGGCGAATGTCGGACTGCCATAGTTTATTAATATTCCCTTTTCAAATCCGGTGGTTTGTAGGTAGTTTACAAGTTGGACTTCGTGTATTGGCAGTAGTGTATTAACCGCTTTCAGTTCGATGATGATTTTGTTTTCTACAATTATGTCGGCTTTGAAAGAGCCAATTACGTTGTTTTTGTAGATTACATTAAGAGGTACTTCTGTTTCCGCTTTCAGACCGGCGTTGCGTAGTTCTATAAGTAGTGCATTCTGATATACGGATTCGAGGTATCCGTATGTCAGATTTTTGCGTACTTCAAAGGCAGCCTTGTTAATTATATTGATTAATTCATCATCATTCATTTGATTAATTTTATGTTGTGCTGAGATTGAATGCTATTCTTAAAATATAGTTCTAAGGCCTAAAACTCTATAGTTCTGTAGTTCTATAGTCTTAAATAACTCTATGGTTCTATGGTCGAAAATACCCTTGTTCACCGGCGTTTTTTGCGCGCGGCACGGCGTTGGAGGCGGCGGTAAGAGTCGAGGACTATCTGTTCGGCCTGAGCAGCGTCGATGCCTGCCGCACGGGCGTAATGTCGTGCGAAATCGGCGCTTGAAGCCTCGCTGTTCATCAGCCAGCCGGCACGGTAGAGCTGCCTGCGGAGGTTGTGACAGCCGAAGCCCATGCGGTTGACATCGACCAGACAGAAGTCGTAGCCCCCCTGTGCGGTGAGCCTGAATAGAATATTGCCGGGCGAGAGGTCCTTGACCAGTACTCCTTTCGAGTGAACTTCGGCAACCCACTTTCCTAAAGCCTCGACCATGGCCGGATAGTCGCGACGTTCCTCCATGTAGCGTATCTCGTGCCATTGGCTGTCGAGCTGCCTGCTGATGTAGTAGCTGCGGCGGAGGGTGTGTATGGCCGAGAGGTCCTCGATGAACGCGTATGGCTGCGGAGTGGCAACACCGAGCGCAAGCAGGCGCAGTGAATATTCGTATGAGCGGCGTGCCTTGCTTGGCCTCAGCCATCCGTAGATAGCGCTCTTGATGAAGTTGGGCCGGCGGAAAGACTTGATGTTAACCTCGCAGTCGAGCGTTTGCGGTTTGTAGGCTGCCACCAGATTTCGTCCGCGGTATACCTCGCGTATATCGGACGGCAGACCGTGATCGGCGAGTTGGCCGCAAAGGTCGAGCAGCCATGCGTCGTTAGTGTTGGTTTGTATTGTTTGTAGCATTATCGGTGGATGCCTTTGGTGAGGCGCATGGGGCAGGCCGCGCGCACTACAGATATTTTTCTGTTATTTTATTATAGAAAGCATTATAGGTGAAATTGTCGGCGAAGCGTTGCCGACCGGCCATGCCTATGCTGTGGCGCAACTGAGGGTCGGTGATGAGTCGCCTCAGAGCCTCGGCGAGCGCCTCGGGGTCGGACGGGGCCACCATCAGGCCGTCGGTATCGTGGGTGATTATTTCGGGTTGGGCACCGTTGTCGGTGGTTACCACAGGCAGGCTCTGGCGCATCATTTCGATAATCGACAGACCGAAGGCTTCGGGGGCTGTGGTGGGTACGACGCCGATTTGTGCTGCGGCGATTTCCTCGCTTACGTCGCTGATATGGCCGGGCCACTCCACTCGCTTGTCGATGCCCAGAGTGCGGCAGAGCCTCAGCATGGGCATTACATATTTGCCTTCGCCCTGACCGCAGATGCGTGCGCTCCATTCGAGATCGGTAAGTTTGCCCAGTGCCTGCACCAGTATGTGGGCCCCTTTCTCCGGCGAGAGCCGTCCGATGTATAATATCAGCGGAGGCTGGTGGAGGGTTTGGGCCTGCGGCAGTTCGGGCGCGGCGGGCAGCGCGTTGTGTACAACGTCGATGTTCATGTCGTGGAGATCGAATCCGCCTTTGATGAATTCCGACTTGGCCCGTTTCGATACGAACACCAGTGAGTCGATGGCGCGGTATAGCGCCAGCTGCTTTGCTTTGCCGGCCTTTACCAGATGGCGTGTACACACTATGTTGATGCGTCGGTGGCCGTGGCATAGCTGCCGTACTTTTACGGCAGTGGCGGTTTCTTTGAAGTTATGGACGTGGATGTTTACCGGGCCGTCGCCGGGGAAGCGGCGTGCCATGCGGGCTATGTGTATCGGCGAGAATATATCGAAGGCTCCTCCGAGGCGCATCACAGCCGGCTCGAAGCCGGCGTCTTTTATCGGGCCGAGAACCTCGGCTTTATTGCGGCAGACAATGGCTACGTTGTTGCCTTGCGAGCGCAGGGCCGTGCAAAGGTCGAGGGCATAGCGTTCGCCGCCGCCCCAGGCCTTGTTCGATATTATATGTATTATATTCATAAGGCTTTGCTCTCGTTGCGAGCTTTCGTGTAGGCTTTGCGTATGGTGCTGAAGCGGCGCAATGCAATTATGTTGCCCGGTTTGCCGTCGAGCCATGCTCCCTGACGTATGTGGCAATGGAGGTAGTGCCAGCATGCAAGTAGGGTAGGGGAGAAGGGCCGCCGGTGGCGGGCGGCAATCACCCGTGCCATCATGGCGGCGCGACGCTGCTCTTTGTGGTCGAATTCCTCCACACTCACGCAGCGGTAGTGCTGAATCTCACCCGCAAGTGGATGTGCGATGCGCGAGTCGGGGTAGGTAACGCCCTCGTCAATGTCGAGTAAGTCCCAGTGGGCGTAGCGGCGGTTGAAGAAACGAACCTCTTGAGTCGGAGCCCATCCGCTGTGTTTCATTGCTTTACCGCAGAAGTAGCTTACAACTCGCAGCGAGTAGATTTTGTTTGGGAAGCCGTTGGCTTTTACCTTCATGATGCTTTGGCGGGCCTCGTCGGTTAGAACCTCGTCGGCGTCGATGCTCAGTATATAATTATAAGTGGCGAGGCCGACTGCGTACTGACGCTGCGAACCGAAACCGCTAAATTGGCGTTGTGTGATTTTGCAGCCGTAGCGGCGGCAGATGTCGAGGGTAGAGTCGGTTGAATATGAGTCGACTATAATTAATTCGTCGGCTATCCCCACTAACGAATTAAGACATTGTTCGATGGTGTTTGCCGCGTTTTTAGTGATTATGGTAGCTGATATTCTGTCCATGTTGCAAAATTACTAATTTTTCTTTGATTGTCAAAACCGCTGCCGGCAGTGGAGGGTTTTGATTTTAACGATTTTTCACAGCTATTCCTTAGCCGTGTTTGTGATTTGCTGAATTATTAAATTCTCAGGGGCTTAAATTGGTGTATTATATATGGTAATATGCTTTAAATCAGCTTGTAATACTTGGTTTTGTTTTGTATCAGTTTTTCGGGCAGAAAAAATTATCGGCACCTCCGATTCGCGTTCGGCCGGCCTGAAAATAAAAATTTCCACAATTTCTAATTTTTCATTATCTTTGTAGTTCGTTTTTAGTGAACTATGGAATTTCAATGGATTGCCGACGGGGTGCAATTCCCCGATATTGACCGGGGCCGTCTGGAGGCCTGGATTGCTGAGGTTGCCGGACTGCATGGCCGCATACTCGGCCCACTTACTTATATCTTCTGTAACGACGATAAGATTATTGAAGTCAACCGGCAGTTTCTGCATCACGACTACTATACAGATATAATAACTTTCGACTATACACGCGGGCGCAGAATATCGGGCGATATGTTTATATCTCTCGATACTGTACGCACTAACGCGGAGCTTGTCAGGGCCGACTACAATACCGAACTACACCGTGTGATTGTGCATGGTGTATTGCATCTGTGCGGCATCAACGATAAAGGTCCCGGTGAACGTGAAATTATGGAAGCTAATGAAAATCAGGCACTAAGTCTGCTGAAATTATGAAATTCGAATACGATGTAATAGTAGTCGGAGCCGGACATGCCGGCTGCGAGGCTGCTGCCGCCTCGGCCCGTCTTGGAGCCGATACTCTGCTGATAACAATGGACTTGAATAAGATTGCACAGATGAGTTGCAATCCGGCAGTCGGTGGAATTGCCAAGGGGCAGATTGTGCGTGAGATTGATGCGCTCGGAGGTCTGATGGGTATTGTCACCGACCGTACGGCAATACAGTTCAGGATGCTTAATCGCTCCAAGGGGCCTGCTATGTGGAGTCCGCGCGCTCAGTCCGACCGCAATAAATTCTCGGCTCTATGGCGCCATTATCTTGAAAATATGGACAACCTGCAGCTGTGGCAGGATTCGGTGACATCGCTTGTTTTCAGCTCGTCAGGCGCGCTGCAAGGTGTACGCACTCTGCAAGGGGCCGAGTTCAGAGCCGCAAATGTGGTTCTTACCAACGGAACATTTCTTGACGGGCTCATGCATGTAGGCCGGGTGAAAATGGCAGGCGGACGAATCAGTGAGCCAGCCAGCTATGGCATTACAGAGCAGTTGCGTAGTCTTGGCTTTACAGTCGGACGTATGAAAACAGGCACTCCGGTGCGTATCGACGGGCGCAGCGTAAAGTGGGAACTGACAACCATGCAGGAAGGCGATAACGACTTTCATCACTTCAGCTATCTGCCCGAGGTGCGGCGTGAACTCAAGCAGCTGCCCTGTCATATAGTGTACACCAACGAACGCACTCACGAGATACTGCGCCGGGGTCTGCCCGACTCGCCGTTGTACAATGGCCAGATTCAGAGCATAGGCCCTCGATACTGCCCCAGCATCGAAACCAAAATAGTGACCTTTGCCGATAAGATACAGCATCAGCTGTTCCTTGAACCCGAGGGCGAAGATACTCAGGAATACTACCTCAACGGCTTCAGCAGCTCGCTGCCCATGAATATTCAGATAGAGGCGCTCGAAACAGTTCCGGCATTCAGCGATGTGCAGATTTACCGCCCCGGCTATGCCATAGAATATGATTATTTCGACCCCACACAGCTGCGTCATACTCTTGAAACACGTCTTGCGCCCGGCCTGTATTTTGCCGGTCAGATATGTGGTACCACAGGATATGAGGAAGCCGCCGGCCAGGGTCTGATTGCCGGTGCGAACGCAGCCTTGCGGGCGCTCGGCAAAGAGGAATTTACCCTTGGCCGCGACCAGGCTTACATAGGTGTGCTTATCGACGACCTTGTGACAAAAGGCGTCGACGAACCTTACCGCATGTTTACCTCGCGAGCCGAGTATCGCATACTGCTCCGTCAGGACGATGCCGACATGCGTCTTACCCCCTTGGCACATGCAATCGGCTTGGCCGACGACTACCGGTACGAAATTACAGAAACCAAACGCCGCCATCGCGACGACCTCATTGACTTCTGCAAGCACACCACAGTCACTGCCGCCGAGATTGACCCGCTGCTCGAAAGGGTAGGGTCGAACAGGCTTTCCCAGTCATTGCCGCTGCATAGTCTGGTTCTCCGCCCGCAGCTGAATATGCAGCTGCTTGCAGAGGCGCTGCCCAGGCTGGCAAAAAAAGTGGAATCAATACCCGCCGAACTGCGGGAGGAAACAGTGGAGGCTGCAGAAATTCTGATGAAATACCAAGGTTATATAGAACGCGAGCAGATGATAGCCGATAAACTCCGCCGACTCGAAGATGTGCGTATTCCCGATAACTACGACTTTTTGAGCGTTGCCGGACTCAGTACCGAAGCTCGTCAGAAACTCGACCGTATACGTCCCGTCACCATAGGTCAGGCATCGCGCATACCGGGCATATCGCCAAGCGACGTCAACATACTTCTGGTGTTAATCCGCAATTGACCGCCTCCAGTGTGAAACACTACAGACAAAACCAAAACAATGTTCCACGTGAAACAATAACTAATTCAAACAACATAATATCAAAGATTTATGGAATACATCAAATCAAAGATTCGCGATGTGCAGGACTTCCCCAGCAAGGGTGTTCTTTTCCGCGACCTTACCACTGCGTTCAAAGACCCGCGCGCGCTCCACATTATCGGCTGGGATCTTTCGCAGCTGTATCGCGACAAGGGTGTCACTAAAGTAGTAGGCATAGAAAGCCGCGGTTTTATAGGTGGCTCGATTCTGGCTTTCGAACTTGGTGCCGGCTTTGTTCCCTGCCGTAAACCCGGCAAGCTGCCTGCCGACACTATCCGCGAGGAATACGCCAAGGAGTATGGTACCGATGTGATAGAAATTCACCGCGACGCCATTACTCCCGACGATATTGTGGTTATACACGACGATGTACTCGCTACAGGCGGAACCATGGCTGCCGCTTATAAACTGGTGAAGAGCCTTAACCCGAAAAAAATCTACATCAACTTTATTGTAGAAATCTCCGCACTGAACGGCAGAGCGAACCTTCCGGCCGATGCCGATGTTTCATCACTGATTACATATTAGAGATTTTAAACAAGCTCTAAATAAACTCTTGGGAGTTGCCGAAATTTGAAACATCTCAAAAACGATAAGCTACGCGAGAAAATCGCAATATTGCCTGATACCCCCGGCGTCTATACATATTACGACGCCGAGGGTAAGGTGATTTATGTAGGCAAGGCAAAGAACCTCAAACGCAGGGTGTCGTCGTACTTCAACCGTACTCACGACAATCTGCGCACCAATCTGCTCGTGCGTAATATTGCCGACATGTCGTACATTGTGGTGCCCACCGAGCAGGATGCCCTCAATCTGGAGAACTCCATGATAAAGGAGTACAAGCCCAAATACAATGTGCTGCTGAAGGACGATAAATCGTATCCCTGGATTGTGGTCACCAACGAACTTTATCCTCGAGTGTTTCTTACCCGCACCCACATAAAAGACGGCTCGAAATACTATGGTCCTTACACCAACACCGCTGTTGCCCGTACTGTGCTGGAACTTATCAACCGACTATATCCGGTGCGTACCTGCCGCCTGCCAATCACGCCCGAATATCTGCGTGCCGGCAAGGGGCGTCTGTGTCTGCAGTACCATATCAAACGTTGCAAGGGTTGCTGCACGGGGCTGATTTCGCCCGAGGAATACGGCACATACATAGCCGCTATAAAACAGATATTGCGGGGCGACACACAGGAGTTGCTTGACTATCTGCGCGGCGAAATGGAGCGCCTGAGCATGGAACTCCGCTTCGAAGAAGCACAGCTGCTGAAAGAATCGTACAAACTAATCGAACAATACCGCAGCAAGAGTGTAATCGTTAGTCAGACCATAGGCGACATCGACGTATTCGGTATAGACGACGACGGAGCCGACGTGTATGTAAACTATATGCACGTACGCCGCGGAGCCGTGGTGCGTAGCGCTACACTGCGCTACAAACGGCGCCTCGATGAGTCGCAGGCACAGATGATGGCATACGCCATGACCGAAATAGCCGCTTCGCTTGGAGTGGTGTTCGACGAGGTTGTGGTGCCGCTGGTGCCCGAGGTGGATATGCCGGACGTGAGCTTTACCATACCACAGAGAGGCGACAAGGCCAAACTGCTGGAAGTATCGACCCGCAATGCCCGTCAGGTGAAAATCGACGACCTCAAACACCAGGAACGCCTCAATCCCGAAACCCGTGTGGAGCGCACCCTAAGGCGCATGCAGGCCGACTTCCGCCTCAGCGAGCTGCCGCACCACATAGAGTGCTTCGACAACTCGAACATACAGGGTACAAACCCTGTGGCAAGCTGCGTGGTGTTCCGCGACGCCAAACCATGCAAGCGCGACTACCGCCATTTCAACATCAAGACCGTGGAAGGCCCCGACGACTTCGCCTCGATGAAAGAAGTACTCACGCGCCGCTACACCCGACTGGTGCAGGAAGGGCAGGGGCTGCCGCAACTGATAGTTGTCGACGGCGGCAAAGGACAGTTGAGCAGCGCCGTCGAGGCCCTCGACGAAATGGGCCTTCGCGGCGTAATTGCCGTAGTAGGTATAGCCAAGCGACTTGAGGAAATATACTTCCCCGGCGACTCCGTGCCGCTGTATATCGACAAAAACAGCGAATCGCTGCGCGTAGTGCAGCATCTGCGCGACGAGGCACACCGCTTTGGCATAACACACCATCGGAATCGCCGTAGCAAAGGGCAGCTAATCAGTGAGTTGGATGATATAAAAGGAATAGGCGAGAAGACTTCCACCGCTCTGTTGCAGCACTTTAAGAGTGTGAAACGCATCCGTGAGGCCTCGCCTGCCGACTTGGCCGCTGTGGTCGGACAGGCCAAAGCCGCCATCCTGACGGAATATTTCAAACACAAAAATAAAGACAATGAAACAATGTAACCGTTGTGGCGCTCCAGTCAATGACTCCGGCTCTTTCTGCCAGAACTGCGGTGCCCCGTTGGACGCTCCCGAATACAGCCGGAACTTTCAGAACTACGATGCAAACAATCCGTTCGACAGCTGCGGTCCCGAAGGCAAGAGCCGCGGTGTGTGCGCTCTGCTGGCCATATTTCTGGGTGGCCTTGGGGTGCAGTACTTTTATGTAGGTAAAACTACCGCCGGAATTCTGTCGATAGGTATAGGCGTTTAAAGCTCACTAATATCATCAAAACTTCCTACCTTTGCAGG
>CAJUHX010000002.1 GCA_910586455.1 uncultured Muribaculaceae bacterium
TCGGGGGTCAAGCGAGCTTGCTTCCCGGGGTCAATCAGCCTCGGCTTTTCCACCAACGACCATCTGCGCCAGTTCGAGTTTGTAGTGGTAAGCGGCAAAGAGAATATCGCCAAAGTCATAGCACCACTCGCCAAGAATATGGCGGCATTCAAGGAGCTCGTTTTCGAGGTTGACGAAACCGGCGACAAGGACAAGATGGCTATGTTTGCCGACGCCCTACCCAAACAGCAACGTATGCTGATGCAGAGCGGGCTGCTTATCATCCCGTTCTACAATCAGAAACAAAGTCCTCTGCTTCACCCGGTGGAACAAAGCTCGCTCAATTATTTCGCATCGGCATGGTGCGCTCTTGAAAACATGCTCCTTGCCGCTACCGATGAAGGGCTTGGAACTGTGTTCCATATTCCCGTGGCAGATGAGGTTGAGCAAATCAAGAAGATTGTGAACGCACCGGAAGGTTACGAGTTTATCTGCCTGTTGACTATGGGGTATCCGGCTGATGGAGCTTTCCTTCCCAAACAGAAGGAAATCGACATCCATGACCGCATACACTTCAAGGGGTTCTGATCACGGCATAATGCCTCATATTATCTTCATTGTCTTAGCTATGCGGCAAGCCTTCATCGAGTTCTTTACGTGCAGTTTGGCAAGTATTTCCTGTCGGTGGCGGCTTACTGTATTTTTGCTGATGGATAAAATTTCGGCAATCTCGTAACTTCTCTTTCCTGAATCAATAAGTGCCAAAACCTGTTTTTCTCGACGGCTTAAGATTGACGCATCGGCTGATGAAGTCAATTCTTCCGAAACGCCAGTGAGTGAATTGACTACTATGCTTTTGCCGGCGAAATCAAATGCGCTACGCCCATACATACATAGTGCATGGGTGATAGTTTCGGAATCGTCAGCATAGATGTAATACATCCTGTGAATCACATCTATCAAGTCACCTGTCGCCGTTTTCATCCGCAATTTTGACACAAGATAGTAATCCGGTCTGGCATGACGGGGAACATGACGCAGAAAATTGAAGAACCGCAGTTCGGCGAGATATTTTTCCTCACGTTCCTCTTCTGTAATCAGATTGAGAATGGCCTTTTCCCAAATTGAATCCTCTTCCGAATAGTTTACTACACCCAAAACAATCCCGAACTTGCCGGGGAATATCCGGCTTGTGCCACGCCTCAAATCGCTTACTACGGCTGTGATATTCTCTATTCGGGATATATTATCCGCATAGTCAAACAATTGCGTGGCTTCTATGGAATCAGTCTTATTTGACTGATTTTCCAGAAGTTGGTTGAGTTTAGTCAGATTGCTCATAAGAAAAATGGTTATTTATAGCCATTGCACACCATATAACAGATGATTAACTTTGCAAAATTAACTATAATATATGGTTATTCGATATGACAGAGAAAGAAAAGATGCTGAAAAGCATGATATACGATGCTAACAACGACTCTGAGCTTATAGCTGAGAAACTTGAATGTAAAGAAATCCTTCCAAAGTAATAAAAACTATAGAATAACAGACATGATACAAAAAATTTTACTAATGGCATTTATGCTACAGTCCAGTCTGTCTTTATCAGCCCAGACCCTTGAAAAAATGAACTGGTTTAACGAACCGTCGCAGTGGAAAATCGCCGGCAACGAACTCTCGATGTCGGTAACGCCCAAAAGTGATTACTGGCGCGTATCGCACTATGGTTTCACCGTTGATGACGCTCCCTTCTACTATGCGGAATACGGCGGAGAATTCGAGGCAAAGGTAAAGGTGTCGGGCGATTACAAGGTACGCTTCGACCAAGCCGGCATGATGATTCGTATCGACCATGAGAATTATATCAAGGCGGGTATAGAATACGTTGACGGCAAATACAACCTCAGCACAGTAGTAACTCATCACACATCCGACTGGAGTGTCATCGCCCTTGACAAGCCCGTTGATTTCATCTGGATAAAGGCAGTGCGCCGTAAAGATGCGATAGAGATTTTCTATTCATTCGACGACAAGGAATACATCATGATGCGAAACGCATGGATGGAAGCCAATCGTCCGGTAAAAATCGGCATGATGGGTGCGTGTCCTGACGGAAACGGCTTCAATGTGACATTCTCCGATTTCTCGGTGAAGCATCTGCCTGATGCGGTTCGCACGGAATGGCTCGAAAACAACAAATGATATCGGGTAATGGAAATGAAAATAGACCATGTAGCCTTGTATGTCCGTGATTTGGATGGTGCGAAAGATTTCTTCGTAAAGTACTTCCAAGCCTTACCCTCGGAACAATACCACAATACCAAGACTGATTTCAAGTCATATTTTCTGAGCTTTGACGGCGGTGCCAGACTTGAAATAATGACACGACCGGAACTTCATGAGCAGAATGACACGCGTATGCGCACAGGTTTCATACATCTGTCATTTAGTGTCGGAAATCGCGAAATGGTTGATAAGCTTACTTCACTGCTTAAAACCGATGGTTTTGAAGTAGTCAGCGGTCCCAGAGTTACAGGTGACGGCTATTATGAAAGTCAAATCGCAGGATTTGAGGGTAATGTAATCGAAATTTCCGAATAATAAACATGACCAGACATATGAGGCTGCGTTTACGGCGCAGCCTCATTTCCGGTATTTTTTATTTGGCAATGTGATTATTCAGCGGTTATTTCTATCACTATAGAAGTATTATGATTGAAGGTGAATACATCAAGACCTACTTTCATCAGATAATCGCCGGTATAGGTCTTGCCATTCTGGGCAAATTTGGATTTTGTTCCGGGCATAAGGTTAATTTCCTTAACCATATATTTTTTGTCTGGATCGAGCCCCTGAAGTTTTACAGCGGAAAGTTTCTCCTGAAATCTTGGGGCGAGGTCGTAGGCAAAAAGGACAGCCACTGTCTTTGACTTATCAACATATTCCACAGCGGCATGATTAGTTTCGTAAGGTGACACAAGCCGATACTGGTCGCCATCCATTACTGCGGGTTGCAGCCTTTTCCAATTGGCCACCGCCTGCTGGCAGTAGGCAAGTTCGTCATCACTGAGTTCCTTCAGACCTATGTCAAATCCGAGTTTGCACATGGCAGCCACGTCAGTACGGAATTTTATGGATGTGTTTTTATTCCAACTTGTGACATGTGCAGCCATTGCCTTTGCAGGGAAGAACTGAGAGAAGCCCCACTGAATATAGATTCGCTCCACAGGATCCGTATTATCGGAACACCAGAATTCAGTGAAATATTTCAATGCTTCATAGTCGCAACGTGCGCCACCTCCGGAACAAAGCATCATCGGCACACTGGGGTATTTATCTTTTACACGTTTCAGCACATTGTATATACCCCGTACATGGTCCACATATAGCTGTCCCTGCTTATATTTGGCATATGGAGAGTAGATGTTGGTTATGGGGCTGTTGCAGTCCCATTTGAAATAAGCCACATCGGGATTTTCGGTCAGTATGTTGTCGACCACTCCAAACACGTAATCCTGCACCTTAGGGTTGCTCAGATCCAGCACAAGCTGATTGCGGTAATAATAAGTGTCGCGGTTGGGCTGTTCAATCACCCAGTCAGGATGTTTCTCATACAGTTCGCTCTTTGGATTGACCATTTCAGGCTCAATCCAGATGCCAAATTTCACACCGGCGTCTTCTGCCGATTTCACAAGAGCTGCGATACCGCCGGGCAGTTTGTCATGTGTCACCTCCCAGTCTCCAAGTCCGGCATGGTCATCTTTACGCGGATATTTGTTGCCGAACCATCCGTCATCGAGCAGGAACATATCAACTCCGAGATGTTTGGTTTCTTTCATCAATTCAGCCAGAATATCCTGATTGAAGTCAAAGGCTGTGTTCTCCCAGTTGTTAAGGAGCGTGAGGCGGCTTCCTTCTCCGTCTTTCAGCTCATATTTCCGCGCCCAGTCATGAAGATTGCGGCTTCCTTGACTTGCTCCGTCGTAGCTGAGAGTGAAGATAAATTCCGGAGTGGTGAATAACTCGCCGGTTTTCAACTCATAATTTGAAGCGTATGGATTGATGCCGGGGATAACACGGAGGTTGCCTACATTGTCAACCTCGAAAGTGAAACGGAAGTTACCTGTCCAGCCGAGGGTACCCATAAGCACTTCCCCGCTATGTTCTTTTACCGGTCCGTTCAAGCCGATTTCAAAGAACGGATGTGTGTGCATCGCGGCACGGCTGCCCAGCTTTGTGTCAATAACTTTTTTGCCGAATTGCAACTGCTGGCTGCTCATCTGCGCTTCCTTTGCCCAGTCACTGCTGAATTCTGTAAGCCAATATTGAGGCTCATTGAAATAGAGCATTGCCGAGGCATATTGCGACAGTGATATAGGCTTTTTCTCAATGTGAGAAATCTCTGTCCACGTCTTTATGACATTCTCCTTGGGATATGCCACATAGTTTAGTGTGACATTGACAGGATACTTGTCATCTTTGAGGTAGATGCGGGTATGCGTGCCACCGGTGACCGGTTCCTGAGATGAGTCTACATAATAGAGATAGGTGGTCATGTTGCCGTCGGCATGTGTGATACCCAAAGCCGGCTCGAAGTAATCTTCGTTGCCGGAAGTGGAATATGCTTCCCATCCACGTGTCGTCACCGAACCGTCTGAACCGGCGTGCTGGTTCCACGACAGATTCTGAAGATCCGGTTCATGACGAAGTTTCGGACCGAGATAGGTCTGGTACACTCGTTTGTTGGGACCGACCTCAAGAATGAGGTCAGTGTTGTCTGTGGCAATCCGGATAATGTTCCGTTCTCCGTCTTGCGCACTTGCCGAGGCTATCGCCGCCATCGACAGAATCGCTGAAACCAAAATTTTCATGATACTATTGGGTTTTAATGAATTTTTTTACTGAAAAACAATCTTTTTTTACCTTATGATTTACCTCTGTTATATTGTCAGAATTTGAGTGCCGCGCTGAACTCGACCGTAAACGGCCGCAAGTAACTGCCGCTCATATAGTAGTCCTTATACTTCCCGCTCTCCTCCTTGCTGAGAAGCTCTGCTCCGTTGATCGTGCCGCTCGCTCCTTTCTGGTTGAGGAAGTTTATGACCGTACAGCCGAGGTCGAGATGTTTGTTGACGCTCCAGTTTATACCGCCGAATGTTTCCCAGCGTCCATTGAAGAAGAGTGCATTGGTCAGATTGGCGTATGTCTTTCCGAAGTATCTGAACGAAAGCCAGAAACGCAGCTTGTCGTTTAACCGGTAACTCGGATCCAATTCGATGAGTATCTGCGGAATCTCTTTCACGATATTTCCGTTTGCATTCAAGTCGGCTACACCTTCAAACGGAGACTTTATAAAATAATTGTCGTAGGTAGGTTTCTGCAACGTTAGCAGCGCGTGGAGATTGAAGCCCTTAATCGGATGTATCTCGGCAGATGTTGTCCATCCTATTGTCTTGATTCCGTAGATCAGAAGTGTCGTCTTGGATTGGGTGGTTCCCGGTTTGGTCACGTTCTGCTGGTCAATGTTGTTGGACTTTGATATATATGTAACCATTGATGTGAGGTCAATCCATTTGTTCTGATACGTTATACCTCCGCGCACAAGAGGTATGGTCACTCTCTTGTATTGTTCTTCGGTCGGCCCGGTTCCTGCATATTCGTTGATTCTTGGATAGCGGGTGGCCACGGTCGCATCGGCTGTCAGTCCGAAGTGACTGTTGAAATTATACATCCCTTGTAATGTTGCCGCATAGTTGAGCTTGTTTTTAAGTACATTACGCGGTTCGATTGTTACTGTGTGAGTAGTTCCGTCAGCATCCGTGTAATCATGCTTGTCTCCGATATGAAATCCGGAATAGCGGCTGAATGGTATCTGGTCTGCACTCATGCGGTAATACTCCAGTCGTCCTCCTATGGGCATGAAAACGAAACGAGCATTGTCTTGTTGCATAACGTACTGATGTAATGGCGATTGCGGTTAAGTCGCTGATTTCAATAAGTTTAATTTGCTTTAATTTAGGTTTAATTTCGGGGCGCAAATCGGGCTGAATAAGTTGAATTTTGCTTTAATCGGCTTTAATTTTAGTTTAATTTTAACGGCTGATTTAATGGTTTCTCTGTGGCTAATGGGCTGATATTGTGCAATTAAATATAAACGCCGTTTAATCGTGGGAATGATGATTAAACGGCGTTTTAACGGCTGGAGCAAACCAGCGGATTAAATCGGCGATGTTGCATATTGAACAACTGCCAAAAATGGGATGTTGCAGGGTGTTGGATAGACATTAAAACGTTTAACGTATTGAAATACAAATAGAAAAATTTTCAAATAATGTACGTTTCGTTTTATTTTGTGTTGGGTGGTCAATCAATGTTGCATTTTGAACTAAAACGCTATTTGTTTTTAACAATTAAGCGCGTTAAGTGCCGCCGCAATCTTGTTGTATAGTTCCGTGTGAAATGATGTTAGATTTTTGTGCTTCTCTAACTTGTTAAGCATTTGCCGCAATTCATGTGTTACCTTTGGCAGTGTGGGAAGCTGGAGGAGTTCTGCTGTTTCCTCGTTGGTTAACGCTTGTGCTTTTTTCGCTTCGTCTATATTGCCGTTAAGGATATAGAGAATTTGACCGACTGTTTCTTTTGCCATGTGCTTTTGTTCAAATCTAAAAATTGTAGTTCGCGCGACTCCGAATAGAGTCGCTAAATCTTCTTTGTTGGTTATACCTTGTTGCAGGGCGTTGAGGTAATTTGTTAGGGTTAATGTTTTGGGATGATGTTCGCGCAAAACCCTATAAACGTAGCCAGCCGAAACGTTACAAATTTCGGCCACTTCATTAGGGGTTAGGCTCTTTGATAGCTCAATTATGCGCTCTTTATTTGTCATTCAGCATATTGCAAATTATATTTGGTTTATAGGGTTAAACGGCGGCGGCAATCACTCAAAAGCAATCGCCGCCGCTGTTGGTTATTTGAGATGTTCGGGGACTTCTACGCCGTTGCTTTCAAGGAGATATTTTAAGCCCCCTATTTTCTTATGTGCGGCGATTAAGTCGTTGAAATACTTGTTACTTTGGGACTGCCAAAAGTCGGCCATTCCTGCCGCTGTTTGGCGGTATGCGCTGAGTTCTCGCTGGAGGTGCAGCACCTGCCCTAATAGTTCGGAGATACGGGCACGGAGGACGTTCTCGTTGCGTCTTAGCTGACGCACTTTGCGCCCGAGATAGGGCACAAGCCAACGGCGTGAGCCGTTACCTTTTGAATTGTTCATAACTATTATTTAGGAAGTTAAGTAAAAAAGCGACCCTTAGGTGTCCTACGCTAATAGTTATAAAAGCGCTGGGGCGTTTCCGCGCTCCACACCATAGGTCGCTAAATTTCTTTGGGAGATTTTTAAAGAGGTTCATATAACTATTTTTTAGGATAGTGCAAAGTTAGCGAATTATTTCGACCCTGCAAAATATCACTGCGCAAAATTGAGGAAATTTAAAGAGTTCACAAAATAAAGTGTAAACTTTTTACACTCTTTTTGGAGCGCGGCACGGTGTGAGCGTACCTTTGCGCCAACAAGTTACGGAATGACAAATAAAAATAGTAATCATTTTGATAACTCTATTTTGACCCGTTCCGAAAGATAGCGAGATTTGCACATAAATAGTTAAAAGATAATGAATATAAACGAAAAGCAAGACACTAACAAGCCTATAACCTTTGTGTTGAGCGATGAGTCCGTAAATAGTTACGGCTTTGTGGTTCTGACCGAGGGAATAGACACAAGCGCATTTGAGCGTAACCCCGTTATGCTCTATATGCACAACCGAGACGGCAATGTCATAGGCCGCTGGGAGAATATCCGCAAGGACGGCAAACGCCTGCTCGGTGATGCCGTGTTCGATGACAGCACCGAATTGGCCGCAACGGTTAAAAAACAAGTAGAAAAGGGCTTTTTGCGCTCTGTATCTATCGGTATTGAACAGATAGCCACCGAGGAGTTAAACGGCGTTCAAACGGTTACTAAATGCCGTTTAATCGAAGTTTCAATCGTGGACATACCGAGCAACGAAAACGCCGTTAAACTGTTCCGTCGTACTGGGGGCTATGTTTACAACCTTAAAGAGCTGGAGACCGACCCCGCGCCCGAAGATTTGAAAACGGCTTTAATCGCACTTTTAGGGCTTGAAGAGAGCGCGGACGACAAAGATATTATCGAAGCCGTAAAAGCGGCGTTAGATGGCAAAGAAACACCCGAGGAAGCCGTTGACGAGGCTATTATGCGCGGATACATTGACGGGACACAACGCGGCACGTTTGTAGCGTTGGCGCGTGGCAATCGTTCAGCGTTCCGCGACTTTATAAACGGCCAGAAAAAAGCCCAAGTTCCCGAAATAACACGGCTAATCAATGAAGCCGTAAGCAAACGCAAATTATTAGGCTGTGAAACAGCTATTTTTGAGCGTTTGGGCACAAAGATAGGGGCAAAGGCTTTAGGGGAGTTGCTCTTCATATTGCGCCCCATGCCGAAGCCGATGGAGCTAATCAAAGGCGGCGCGGCTTATTCCGACCGCTCACAATGGACGCTCGATGACTACCGCAAATTTGCGCCCCAAGAGCTGGAGCGCGACCCCGAATTATACGCCCGACTTGTTAGGGCTGAAAAGGGGGAGGAAATCGCGCCGCACTCGCTGGAGTGGTACAGACGCAACAACCCCGAATATTTGCGCGAACACCCCGAAGTGTACCGCGAATTGCTGGAGCAAGAAAAAAAGCGCCAGCGCGAGGAAGCACGGAAAAACAACAAATAAACAACTATAATCACTTAATTTGCTGAATGGCATTAAACAAAGAAGTTTGGATTAATCAAATCCTTTCGGGCTTTTACCCCGATGACAGCTTTTTGCAGAAAGTTGTCAATTATTCCGAATTTGTGGAAAATGACCGCTTGCACATTCCAGCGGCGGGCATTGACCCTAAAGTGTTGATAGACAACACGACCTATCCTATTAAGGTTGTAGAGCGCGAAGATGAGGACAACGAAATCCCCCTCGCCAAGTTCGAGACCGAAAACACCCTCGTCCGCCGACCTGACGCAATCGAATACAGCTACAACAAGCTGGAGAGCGTAATCGGCCAGCACCGCGCGACATTGCGCAAGAGTGTGGCGATGAAAGCCGCACACGCCTATGCCCCGACCACCGACACGACCGACACCCCCGTAATACTCACTACGGGCGCGACCGTCAAAGGACGCCGCCGTCTGACCTTTGCGGACATTCTTACGCTTAAAGAGCGTTTCGATGAAGCGGAAATTCCGTTGTCTGACCGCTACATTATCCTGCACCCCAAGCACGTGTCCGACCTTCTGCTGGAAGATATTGAACTGTTCAAAGACCTTACCAGCATAAAGGACGGCGAGCCGCACAAGTTCGCGGGCTTCGGTTGTTATCAGTTCGCCCAGATGCCGACCTACAAGACCGTAAACGGCAAACTTACAAAAGTGCCGTTTGCGGATGCGGCAACAGACCAGTTTGCCTCGGTTGCGTTCTATGCCAAAGAGGTAATGAAAGCGGACGGCGACATTTATATGTACGCCAGCGTTGACGACCCCAAGGAGCGCGGCACGATTGTAGGCTTTGATAAACGCTTTGTTGCCCTGCCTATCCGTGGCAAAGGTGTAGGCGCGATTGTAAGCGATTTAGCCCCCGTAAACGAATAACCGCTAAAATTTGAGCCTATGTACACAAGCACAAAAGCGCGTGCAAGAGCGGCTCAGATGATAGCCGCAAAGCATTACGAACAAGGGAATCAATCAAAGAGTCGCAAAGCCGTTTGGCGGCGTTATATCGCCCCCGTGATGGGCGTGTGTTACTCTACCTTTTTGGCATACTTGAAAATGCCGATTGAATAGTTTCAAAGTTCCTACCGACATACAAACAGAGCCAGCGGCGGCACATTTAACAGTGTGGCCGCCGCTGGTGTTTTTTAACATTTGAGCCGCTGAATTTGTGCTCGTTTCGTTTTTTTAGCGTGGTTCAAAAATTATAACTTGTTGATTTTCAGTAATCGTCGTTTTTTGTTACTTGTGTAACTTAACGGCGATAAATAAACGTCTAACGCATTGAAATAGTATAACTTAAACGGCGTTTGTTTTGTGAACAAAATTTGCGGTTGTATCTCCAACTTTTGCTAGTTTCGTTTTTGCGATTATACTGTTCCGCACCAAAAAGTTCTATGTCGTAACCACACAGCTGCTCACCGGCGTTGCATTCGGTCTTACGGCGCTGTCGCTGACCTTTGCCGACTTCTTTGCACCGGCGGTGTTATTCCTTGCCATAGTGGCCTTTTCAGGCGCCACACACGACATTGCCTGCGACGGCGTGTACATGTCGGAGCTAAGCCCCTCGCAGCAGGCCCGCTACATAGGCTGGCAGGGTGCCTTCTACAACATAGCTAAGATTGTGGCTACCGGCGGTCTGGTGTATCTGGCCGGCCGGCTTATAAAGCATTATCTGCCAGGCGGCGACAATGCCACAGCCACCGCGGCCGAGCTGTTCGAGGCCAACCGCAACGCCTGGCTCGTGATAATGCTGATACTCGGCGCGGTAATGATACTGTTGGGCATATACCACATATTCATTCTGCCCTCTTCGGCCAAGGCCGCCGAGGCGGAAAAAGTGGTCCCGGCACGTCGTTCGGCAGCGGAAATCATGTCCGAACTGTGGAGCGTGCTGCGCCAGTTCTTCACTAAAAAACATATAGCCATATATATTGCCTTCATACTGCTATACCGCTTTGGCGAAGGCTTTGTAGTAAAGGTTGTGCCACTGTTTCTCAAAGCCTCGCGCGAGGCCGGAGGCATGGGGCTTGACACCGGGCAGATAGGTATCTACTACGGCACATACGGCGCGGCGGCCTTTGTTACAGGCTCGCTGCTGGCAGGCTACTACATATCGTCCCTGGGCCTTAAGCGGGCTCTGTTCTCGCTGGTATGCGCGTTCAACATCCCATTTATAGTGTATGCCCTTCTGGCATGGCAGCAGCCCGAACAAGGCTGGATAATAGCCTCCGGCATCATATTCGAATACTTTGGCTACGGCTTCGGCTTTGTAGGCCTCACCCTGTTTATGATGCAGCAGGTGGCCCCGGGCAAACACCAGATGGCCCACTATGCCTTCGCCTCGGGCATAATGAACCTGGGGGTGATGATACCGGGCATGATGAGCGGTTGGCTTGCCGACCGACTGGGTTATCTCACTTTCTTTATAGTAGTGATGCTGTGTACTATACCGGCATTTATAATGTGCCGTCTGGTACCTTTCAGATACGACGACAAGGGCAAGCTGATCGAAGCCGAGGAAGCAGCCCTCACAAACGACGAAGGCTGATATACCAATTCGCGATTTTTTCCGTTTAAACGTATAAAACATATTATTATGAATAATTTCCCCTGGGAAGAACGCCCCGAAGGCTGCACCGACGTGATGTGGCGATACTCGCTCAACCCAATTATCGACCGCTATCAGACTGCAATATCCAACTCAATTTTCAACTCGGCCGTGGTACCTTTCGGCGACGGTTTCGCCGGAGTGTTCCGCTGCGATGACAAGGCTGTGCGCATGAATATCTTCGCCGGCTTCTCGCCCGACGGCATACACTGGGAAATATCCGATACCCCTATCGAGTTCAGGCCGGGCAACACCGACATGATTGACTCGGACTACAAGTACGACCCGCGTGTGACCCGGATTGAAGACCGCTACTGGATTACCTGGTGCAACGGCTACAACGGCCCCACCATCGGCATAGGCTATACTTTCGACTTCAAGACATTCTACCAGTGCGAGAACGCCTTCCTGCCCTTCAACCGCAACGGTGTACTGCTGCCGCAGAAGTTCGATGGCCGCTTTGCCATGCTCAGCCGACCGAGCGACAACGGCCACACTCCGTTCGGCGACATTTTCATAAGCTATTCACCCGACATGAAGTACTGGGGCGAACACCGCTGCGTGATGAAAGTAACACCCTTTGAGGAAAGCGCATGGCAATGTCTGAAGATAGGCGCCGGCTCGGTGCCCTTCCTCACCGACGAGGGCTGGCTGATATTCTACCACGGTGTAATCCGAACCTGTAACGGTTACCGCTACGCCATGGGCGCCGCACTTCTCGACCGCGACAACCCTGGCAAGGTCCTTTTCCGTACACGCGATTATATTCTCGGCCCTGCCGCCCCGTACGAACTCGCAGGCGATGTGCCCAACGTGGTGTTCCCATGCGCGGCACTCAACGACGGCAAGCGTGTAGCCGTGTACTATGGCGCCGCCGATACCTGTGTGTGCATGGCTTTCGGCTACATCGACGAAATTATAAACTTTATAAAGACCCACTCAGTCTGACTCATGATTAAACTCAGTTTCGCCGCCGTCTGTCTGGCCGGCGCCCTCTCTGTGTCTGCCGCAATAATGGCAGACACGGCCTTATTACGCTATGTCGACCCCTTTGTAGGCACCACCAACTTCGGAACTACCAATCCCGGCGCCACAGTGCCCAACGGACTAATGTCGGCCACTCCGTTCAATGTCACCGGCTCGAAGCTGAACAAATGGGACAAGGACGCGCGCTGGTGGTCGACCCCCTACGACTACACCAACAGCTATCTCACCGGTTTCTCGCACGTAAACCTCAGCGGCGTAGGATGTCCCGAACTCGGCTCTGTAGTCACTATGGCCACCACCGGAAAGCTCGATGTCGACTACCGCAACTACGGCACTACCTACTCAGGCGAAACCGCCTCGCCCGGATACTACTCGGCCCGCTTCGACAAATACGGTATTCTGGCCGAAGCCACCGCCACCTGCCGCAGCTCTGTAGAGCGTTTCACATTCCCCGGCGGGCAGGGCAATATTCTGGTAAATCTGGGCATTGGACTCACCAACGAAACCGGAGCCTCCATACACCGCATATCCGACACCGAAATCTGCGGCACACGCCTCATGGGCACATTCTGCTATAATCCGCAGGCCGTATTTCCCATGTACTTTGCCGTGCGTGTAAGCCGCAAGCCCTCGGCCGAAGGTTTCTGGAAGATGCAGCCGCCGATGTCCGGCGTGGAAGCGCAGTGGACTCCGGACAACGGCAAATACAAAATATACACACGCTATGGCCGCGACATAGCCGGCGACGATATAGGCTACTGGTTCAGCTACGACAACCTGCGGCCCGGCGAGCAGATTGAGGTTTCAGTAGGCGTTTCGTTCGTGTCGGAGGAAAACGCCCTAGAGAACCTCAATGCCGAGCAAAAGGACCGCAATTTCGACTCGGTACTGGCCGCAGCCCGCAGCGAATGGGCCTCACAGCTGGGACGTATCGAAGTGGAAGGCGGTACCGAAGAGCAGAAACGGGTGTTCTACACCGCTCTGTACCATACCCTGATTCACCCCAATATACTCCAGGACGTCAACGGCATGTACCCGATGATGGAAGGCAACCTCAACGGCACCACAGAACGCAACCGCTATACCGTGTTCTCGCTCTGGGACACATATCGCAACGTACACCAGCTGATGACCCTGGTGTACCCCGAAAAGCAGTCCGACATGCTCAACTCCATGGTTGAGATGTACCGCGAATGGGGCTGGCTGCCCAAATGGGAACTCTATGGCCGCGAAACCTTTACAATGGAAGGCGACCCGGCCATACCGGTGATTGTCGACAGTTGGCAGAAAGGTCTGCGCGACTTCGACATAGACCTGGCCTACGAGGCCATGACCAAGTCGGCCACCACTCCCGGCGACAGCAACCGCATGCGCCCCGACATAGACCCCTATATCGCCAAGGGCTACGTGCCCCTGGGCTTCCATCAGGCCGACCTCTCGGGCGACAATTCGGTGAGCCACGCCCTTGAATACTATGTGGCTGACAATGCTCTGGCCAACCTGGCTGAGGAGCGAGGCGACAAGGAGTTTGCCCGCGAGCTTCGCAAACGCGCACTGGGCTATCGCAACTATTACTCCAAGGAAAGCGGCACCTTGCGCCCGCTGAACACCGACGGCACCTTCCTGGAGCCGTTCAATCCGCGCCAGGGCGAGAATTTCGAGCCTGTGCCGGGCTTCCACGAGGGCAGCGCATGGAACTACACCTTCTTTGTGCCGCACGACATCAAGGGCCTGGCAAAGCTTATGGGAGGCGACCGCAAGTTCGTCGACAAACTGCAGATGGTATTCGATACCGGCCTGTACGACCCCGCTAACGAGCCCGACATTGCCTATCCATATCTGTTCAACTACTTCAAGGGCGAAGAATGGCGTACCGACCGCGAGGTATCGCTGCTGCTCGACAAGCACTTCACCACCCGCCCCGACGGTATTCCGGGCAACGACGACACCGGCACCATGTCGGCTTGGGCGGTATTCTCCATGATGGGCCTTTACCCCGACATCCCGGGTGTGCCCGAATACTCGCTTACCCTGCCTGTGTTCGACAAAGTGACCATGCATCTCGACCCCGTGTACCATGGCACCGACAGCCTTGTAATAGAAAAGGACAGCCGGCTTCAGCCCGGCGACAGCAAGCACAAGGTTGCCATTTCGCTCGGAGGGAAGCCGGCCGGACGCCGTATTTCTCATGCCGACCTCATAAAGGCCGGTTCACTCAAATTTAAAAACTGACTTTCACCATCACAGGGAAGTGGTCCGAGGGCACTCGGCTGCGGTAGCCGGTGGCGCTGCCGCTGTCGGGTGTGCGATAGCTGTCGGTGAGGACGCCGTATTTGGCTATGCTGATGCCGTCCGACACGAATATGTGGTCAATGCGGCTGTCCGACCAGTCATCGGCATGATAGTCGTTGAAGGTGCCGTTGTTCTGATATACCAGCGGCGATATGCTGCGCGAATCGGTAAGGAATTCGCTTTGGGCCAGAACTTCGTACATGTGGTGTTTCTGGTCGACGTTGAAGTCACCGGTAAGGAATGTGGGCAGGTTGGGGTCGAACTCTTTCATCTTGCGCTGTACCAGCAGGATGCTTTCCACCCTGGCCTGCTCGCCTATGTGGTCGAGGTGCAGGTTGAAGAACTGGAATACCTTGCCGGACTGCTTGTGGCGGAACTTGCCCCAGGTGCATATACGCACACAGGCGGCATCCCAGCCCAGACCGGGTTTGTCGGGGGTTTCGGAAAGCCAGAAGTCGCCGTGATCGAGCAGGTCGAACATGGCGGTATCGTAGAATATGGCCGAGTGTTCGCCTTTTTCCTTGCCGTCGTCGCGGGCCACGCCGGTGTATTCGTAGCCCGGCAGAAGGGCCTTGAGGTCCTCGAGCTGCTTTTTATAGCCTTCCTGAGTACCGAAGATATTGAATTCGTGGAAGCGTATAAGCTGTGCCACATAGGGGTGACGCTGCTCCCAGCCGTCGCCTTGGGCGGCGTCGCCGTCGTTGAGCAGTCGCAGATTATAGGTGGCTACATTGAATGTGGCCGGCTCTGCCGCAAAGGCAGTCAGGGCGCATACAAGTGCAAGTACAAATGAAGTGATTCTGGATTTCATAATGTTTCTGGTTTATTTATATGCAAAGTTACTAAAAATCCGCCAAAGCACAATATTTAATATTGTTTATCATCTAACATAGTAAAATATTAAAATACAGTTAAATACTGAGAACGAATTAAACGTTGATGCGTTTAAATGGTCAATTAATACAAGAAGTGAAATAAAAACAGAAAAACAATAATCATGAAGAAAAGAATCTTAGGATTAGCTCTTATCGCCATGTCGATGGCAGCTATCGGCGCCAACGCCCAGACTAACAGCAACTGCCCCAACGATAACAGCAACTGCACTAAAACCGAGTGCACCCGCAGCCAGAAGTGTGGCAAAGGCGATGCCTATAAGCTCCGTAGCAATGCTGTCTTCGATAAAATGAATCTCAGCGCCGACCAGAAAGCAAAACTTCAGGCTCTTAAGCAAAAGAAAGCTGAAGCCCGAAAGGCTGCCGCCGAGGCTCGAAAGGCTCAGAAGCAGCGAGGCAACACCGAGGCCCGCGCTTCACGCGAAGCTGAAAAGAAACAATACCTTCAAGACCTGAAGGCTATTATCGGACCCGACAACTACGTGATTTTCCTTGAAGACTACTATGTTCAGGACAATCCCGGCAAATGCGTCAGGGCTTCTTCCGACACCAAAAAATGTATGAAGGCCGACCGCAGCAAGAACCGTAAGGACGGCAACCGACGGGCCGGTTCGGCTGCCGGGCAGAATGCCAATTCGTAATCTTACGCAAATTCAAAGGTAAAATAGAGATTATGGCTTATATACAGAAAGTGGATGTGCGCACAATATGTGGCACATCCACTTTCTGTATATAAGAGGCTGATTTACTGACGCACTCTTATTTTTCTTACCTGCGAGCCACGGCGCTCTATGTATATGCCGCTCTCAGCAGGACGTTCTTTCAGACGCAGGCCCTGCAGATTGTAGTACTCGGCGACAGTGCCGGCGGATTCGATATTTATGGCCGAAGTGTTTCCGTCGGAGAGTATAAACTGAGCCATGGCGGTCCAGGGGCTGTCGCTGTAGTTCTCGCTATCGGCAGGAACCGCTTTCACCCGGTAGTCGAATGTGCCGTACTCCAGCAGGCCGTCGACACGACACGAAGTGCCGGTTATGCCGCTTATAGTTCGTGATATTTCATCGGAGGCGCGCATGGCCGGAGCCTTGCTGTCCATGTCGGAGGCATCGCCGCTGTAGATGTCGGCCTGCTTGAGATAGGCGCGTTTCTTTTTCGCTATGGTTTCGATGCGTACTTTAACCTGCGAGTCGGCATTGCCGTTGAGCAGCACGGTGTAGCCGGTTTCGCGCGAGCTCAAGGCAATGGTCTTGCTGTCGAGCAGGGCATCGCCGTTGTAGGCATCGAGCAGACTGACTTTCACACTGCTTTCGTCGCCGGAATAGTATTTTGCGGTGAATTTTACGGTCACAAGGCCGTCGGCAGCGGTTTTCACCGCAGGCGAGGTTACCGAGCCCTCTGATTGACCCGAACCCATGCGGATGCCCTCAGACGATATCTCGGTGTAGCCTGAGGTAGCCCAGCCGTGGGAATTTACGGTGAAGTCGGTCGACATCAGCAGTTCTATATCCTTGTGCTGCTTGATTTCAAGAGTGTATGTAACGTCGGAATCATCGCCGGCAGTCCAGTTCACATTTACCGCTGTGGGAGAAAGAACCTCGTGAGTCAGTCCGGTTGGAGCGGCCACAGCGGGTAGCGGAGTCTTCATTACCCAGAACGATACAGTGCCGTCGGCGTTGCGTGTTATTTCAGTCACCGGCTTGTGCATGAATCCGCCGCTGTTTACCTTAGCTGCCGGTAGCGAGGTATCGGTCAGCTCGGTGGCTCCGGGACCGGGCCAGAGGTCGCCTTCCTCGTCTTTTTTATTCACTAAATAGTAAGTTTCTCCCCAGTAGGTTTCCTTGTCGAGCAGCAGGCTGTTGTCGGCCGGTACGGGGGTTACACGCTGCAGGTCTTCGTCGTTCACGTAGTTGCCTTTCCATGCAGCGGCGCTATATGTAATATGGGTTATCAGCATACCTTCGGCAGGCATGTAGGCATCCCATCCACGACGGGCACGGTTTTCGAGTACATAGAACTCATTGGGGTCGGCGGCATTGGTAATGCGCACGGCCTTGTCGGTGTCGGCCGACAGCTGATTCATGGCCGGAAGCGTATAGAACGAGTTCTCGCCGGCCTCCTCGAGTTCAATCCAGCCCATGAAGGCCTTTTCGTATGCCGAGTATCCTATGGGGGTGTAGCCGTCGTTGTTGTACGAGCCGCCGTCCATAAGCGACCAGTCGCCCATGCCGAAATGGGGGCCGTACTGAGTGTCGTAGAAGTCGGGCAGATCGAGGCAGTGCGAAAATTCGTGGCAGAAGGTGCCAATGCCGTCGATACGGCTGAGATCGGAACCGTTGAGCTCGTTGAACACTGCGAATTTGTCTACAGTAGTACCGTCGAGATTCAGCGCTTTGCCGTAATCCGAAGAACTCAGTTCCCACTGGCAGGGCCACACGGCGTTATCGCAGTCGCTGTCGTACGACGAAGCCTCGCCGTCGCCGGCATACAGCACTATCACCACATCGCAGTCGCCGTCGCCATTATTGTCGTATTGGTTGAAATCAATGCGGCTGTCCAGTCCCAGACAGCCCTCGGCAACCATCTTTCCCACTCCGATGTCGTTGCCGTCGGAATCGTTGCCGCCGTATACACTGCGGTTGCCGCTGAGGGTATATGGGCCGTAGACATCGAATTGCGGGGTAAACATGCCGTTTGACTGATCCACGAAATATTGGTATGCGCTTACGGCGCCCTGACTGAAAAATTCTGTAAAAGTGTTGTTGGGATCACTATCCTTGAACTTATAGTCCTTGTACTGCACCAGTATCACCGGAATACGCGGCGAGCCGATACATGGCACCTGACGTTCGCTATTCCCGGCAGTCGGAGCCACACGGCGTCCGGGGGCCTTGCGGCCCGAAGCCGCACGGCGCGCTTTCAGAACCTCGGCTGCGCTGAATCCGCTGCCGCCGGCGCTCAGATACAATACTTCGGCGGCACTACGCGCCGCAGCATCATGCGCCACCACAGGCGATACACCTTGAGCGCTGGTATAGTGAAAGTTGCCATCGGACTGGCGGCTCACGGCCAGACCGTCGGAGGTGATATAACTATGCGAGAATTCATCTCCCACAAGACGAAGCGAGATTGTAGTGCCGTCGGCCTGCCGGAAAGTGCGCACTCCGCGCTTGGCAGGGATAGCGGCCGCACCGAGGCACAACGTCAACGCCACGCCACATGCTATTAGCCTGTTGATTTTCATGTGATAAAAAATTGTAGTTTGTTAGCCGGACACAAAGATATGAATTATATCCCGGAACTACAAACCTTGCGGCTCTAATATGCTATGAAAATAACAGCTATGGCTCCGGGGGCTATGTAGCGCAGACTGAACGTGAGCGCGCGCAACAGCGCCCGAGGTATTGGCGACAGCTCGGTCTGAAGCACACTGCGGCTGAGTACCCAGCCGGAGAATATGGATATGAGCATGCCGCCTACAGGCATTATTATGTTGCTGGCCACACGGTCGAATAGGTTGAATACCGTCATGCCGCAAATCTGTAAGTCGGACAGCGGCCCGAACGACAGCGCACACAGAGTGCCCAGCACCACTGCCACTGATGTGTTCACAGCCACTGCCTTGCGGCGGCTCATGCCCCACTGCTCGCTGAAATAGGCCACACTGATTTCGCTCATCGATATGGTGGATGTGAGCGACGCCAAAAGCAGCAGCAGAAAGAACAGTGTCGACCACACTGCGCCTGCGGGCATCATGCGGAAGATGTCGGGCAGAACCTCGAACACCAGCTTGGGGCCCGCCGCAGGCTCGGCACCGAAGGTAAACACGGCCGGAAAAATAATCACGCCTGCTATCAAAGCCACCATGGTGTCGAGTCCGGCTGTGGTGGCTGCACTCTTGAGCAGCGGCGTACGGTGGCTGAAATAGCTGGCGTAAATCATCATGGTGCCCAGGCCCAGCGACAGCGAGAAGAAGGCCTGCCCCAGAGCACTGAGGATGACTCCGGAGTCAACCGTGCTGAAATCGGGGCGGAACAGAAAAGCCAGGCCGTCGGCTGCTCCGGGCAGCAGCAGCGAGTTCAGGGCCAGCGTAAGCAGCAGCACGAACAGCAGCGGCATAAGCAGGTTAGACACCCGCTCGATGCCCTTGCGCACTCCGCCAAGCACTATAAGACAGTTCAGGCCCAGAATCACCAGAGTCCATATCACACAACGCCAGCCTCCGGTGAAGCTGTCGAACGCGGCCTGACGCTCGCCTGAGGCAACATCGGACAGACTGCCGCACAACGACTGCACGAAATACTCGGCCGTCCAGCCTGCCACTACCGAATAAAAAGCCAGAATCAGTGTCGAGCCGGTTATGCCCAGCACTCCCACCGCCGACCACCATCGCCCTCCGCGGGGAGCCAAGGTGCGGAATGCTCCAAAGATATTGCGGCGCGAGGCGCGCCCCATCACAAACTCGGCGCATATCACCGGTATGCCTATCAAGGCTATGCAGGCTATGTATATAAGCAGGAAGGCCCCGCCCCCGTTTGAGCCTGCCTCGTAGGGAAAGCGCCAGATGTTGCCCAGCCCTACGGCTGAGCCTACGGTTGTAGCTATCACGCCAAGGCGTGTGGCAAAGTGTGGTCGATTTTCTGTCATGTGTAATTCCAAGAGGCTTTTATTATGCAAATTTACGCACTTTCGGCCAATGTGCATAAATATTCACCGTTTTTACACCCTATTAGCATTATTTTAATTAAATAGACAAACAGACACTCGGATATCACCTCTGCAGGGGGTATCGCTGTTTCTCATAGCTCCGGTCGGCCCAAAAGTCTAATTTCTGCAAAAATAGTGTCTGCGCAGTGTCGGTTTTATTGCTAACTTTGTAAAAAATCTAAGCCCATGCGCAAATATATTCTGTTATCACTGCTTTTGCCGGCGATGGCCACCCAGGCTGAAACTGTGCATATTAGTACTCCGTCCACCTCGCTGGTGCTCGAAGCCACCGAAGGTCAGGCCCCCAAATTCATATATTACGGCAACGCTCTGTCCGGCTCCGACTTGGCAAATCTGGAGGCCTCCGGCGCTCCGGGCCTCAACGCATACCCCGTGTACGGCCTGTGGCCCGAGAAAGAAGCCGCTTTTGCCGCCGTACATGCCGACGGCAACATGACTCTGGACATGGCCGTAAGCTCGGTAAGCACCCGCACCGAGGCCGACGGCTCTACAGTCACCACCATCACCCTCAAGGACAAAGAATACCCCTTTACCATCGACCTCAACTACCGCAGCTGGCCCGACGAAGATGTAATCGAAACCTGGACCGAGGCCTCGCATCAGGAGAAAGGCAAGGTACGCCTTACCCGCTTTATGTCGGGCTACCTGCCCCTGCGCTACGGCCCGGTACATGTGTCGCAGCTCTACGGTTCGTGGGCCAACGAAGGCCGCGTGGAGGAGGCCCCGCTGCCTCACGGTCTGAAAGTGATAAAGAACAAGGACGGCGTGCGAAACTCGCATACAGCCCACAGCGAGGTGATGATTTCGCTCGACGGCCCAGCCATGGAGAACAGCGGACGCACCATTGGTGCCGCTCTGTGCTACGGCGGCAACTATAAACTGATGTTCGACACCGACGACTCGAACTATCACCACTTCTTCGCCGGCATAAACGAGGAAAACTCGGCCTATAATCTGGCCAAGGGCGAAAAGTTCGTCACCCCGCCTCTGGCGCTGACCTACTCCGGTGAAGGTCTGGGCGGCGCCAGCCGCAACTTCCACCGCTGGGGCCGCAACCACCGTCTGGCTCACGGTACCGACACCCGCAAGATTCTGCTCAACAGCTGGGAAGGCGTGTACTTCGACATCAATGAGGAGGGCATGCAGCAGATGATGAGCGACATTGCTTCGATGGGAGGCGAACTGTTTGTGATGGACGACGGATGGTTCGGCGTGAAATATCCCCGCAACAACGACCATAGCTCGCTGGGCGACTGGGATGTCGACACCCGCAAGCTGCCACACGGCATCAAGGGCCTGTGCGATGCCGCCGGCGAACGCGGCATCAAGTTCGGCATCTGGATTGAACCGGAGATGACCAACAGCGTATCGGAGCTCTACGAGAAGCACCCCGAATACATAATCAAGGCGCCGCGACGCAAGGCTATCGAAGGCCGCGGAGGCACTCAGCTGGTACTCGACCTGGCCAACCCCAAGGTACAGGACATAGTGTTCAACATCGTGGACACCCTTATGACCAACTACCCCGAAATCGACTACATAAAATGGGATGCCAACGCTCCGATAATGAACCACGGCTCGCAGTACCAGACCGCCGACAACCAGAGTCACCTCTACATCGACTATCACCGTGGCCTTGAAGCCGCCCTCAAGCGCATTCGCGCCAAATACCCCCACCTTACCATCCAGGCCTGCGCCTCGGGCGGCGGACGCGCAAACTGGGGCGTGCTGCCCTACTTCGACGAGTTCTGGGTAAGCGACAACACCGACGCCCTGCAGCGCATATACATGCAATGGGGCACCAGCTACTTCTTCCCTGCCGTGGCCATGGCGTCGCACATAAGCAACGCACCCAATCACCAGACATTCCGCACAGTGCCGCTGAAATTCCGCACCGATGTGGCCATGAGCGGCCGACTGGGCATGGAAATACAGCCCAAGATTATGAGCGACCCGGAGAAAGAACAGACCCGCAAGGCCATTGCCGACTACAAGCGGGTGCGCCACACCGTACAGCAGGGCGACCTGTACCGTCTGCTGTCGCCCTACGACCGCAAGGGTGCCGCCTCGCTGATGTACGTTGAGCCCGACAAAAGCAAGGCGGTGTTCTACTGGTGGAAGACCGAAACGTTCGTAAACCAGCAGCTGCCTCGGGTAACCATGGCCGGCCTCGACCCCGACCGAACCTATACCGTAACCGAGCTGAACCGCATCGACAATGAGCCCCTGCCCTTCGAAGGAAAACAGTTCACAGGCCGCTATCTGATGAGCAACGGCCTGGAAATGCCCCTCGAACACAATGTCGACTATCATAAGCGCAACGACTACTCATCGCGTGTGCTGCTGCTGGAATAAGCATATAATACTCTAAGGTTAAAAAAGTTAAACATTTTAAGTAAAAAAAGTAAATGGCGTGTGTAATTCACAGGCCATTTTTTCGTTTAAGCTATAATGGCCCGGTGTCGCAGCCGTGCGGCTGCGACACTTAAGCTACATCATAATACAGCATATCAGATACTTAATATTATAATATATGATTCTTGCACCTATAAGTTTTGCCCCCTATCTGAAAGACGTAATCTGGGGAGGCTCAAAAATCTGCAAATACAAACAAATGCCCGCCACATCCGACAAAGTAGGCGAAAGCTGGGAAATCAGCGCCGTGCCCGGCCACGAATCGGTTGTTGATGCCGGCGAATACAAAGGCATGACCCTGCCCGAACTCATCGACCGCTTCGGCGAGCAGTTGCTTGGCTCGAAGGTAGTGGAGCGCTACGGCAAGTCGTTTCCGCTGCTGATAAAGATTATCGACGCCAACCAGAACCTGTCGGTTCAGGTACACCCCGACGACGAACTGGCCCGCAAAAGCCACAACTCGCTGGGCAAAACCGAAATGTGGTACATAATCCAGAGCGACGAAGACGCCAAGATTTACGCCGGACTCAATACCGCCATGACTCCCGACGACTATGTGCGCCGCGTGGCCGAAGGCAGCTTTGCCGAAACCATGGCCGTACACGACTCGCACCCCGGCGATGTGTTCTTCCTGCCTGCCGGACGTGTACACGCCATCGGCGCAGGCAACCTGCTGGCTGAAATCCAGGAGTCGAGCGACGTCACCTACCGTATCTACGACTATGACCGCCGCGACGCCCAGGGCAACACCCGTGAGCTGCACACCGATCTGGCCAAAGACGCCATTGACTTCAGACTGTACGACGAACTGAAGTCGCCACGCCCCGCCGACAGCAATCCGGATGCCGAGATTGTGAAGTGCGACCACTTCGACGTGCGCCGTCTGCTGGTGAAAGGCGAAAGCGTGTTCAAATTCAACCCCGACTCCTTCACGGTGCTTATAGGCATCGAAGGCGAGGCTGTGCTGAGCTATCCCGCAGGCGAAATGGTTCTCAAGGCAGGCCACACCGTGCTGTTGCCCGCCGAACTGTCCGGAATCAAGGTATCGGGCAATGCCTGCCTGTTGTCGGGACAGTGCTGATAAGTTGCAACGGTATAGTGCCGGTGCCTGTTTCCGGGCGTAGCGAGAAATTCCCTGCTACGGTCTTCGCATGACAGGTGACTGCGCGTCGCCGTTACAACTGCAATTCATGCAGCTTTACAGGTGCTTCCTCGGGAATCAGCCCGGCACGGAAAGCCGCCATACCAATCACTTCCTCAGGGCTGAAATGCTCACGCAGGAAGGCCATACTCAGAGAGGCGTCGCGTTTACTAAGCCGGCGCCCTTCTTCGTTTCTGACCAGCGGCACATGGGCAAAACGTGGCGGCTCGAAGCCCAGCAGTTCATACAGGTAGATTTGCTGTGCCGCCGACAGCAGCAGGTCGTCGCCGCGCAGCACCTCGGTCACACCCATCAGGGCATCGTCGACCACCACCGCCAGCTGATATGCCCATGCGCCGTCGGCACGACGCAGTATAAAGTCGCCCGCCTCGCGTGCCAGGTTGAAGCTCTGACGGCCGCATACCAGGTCGTCAAACACTATATCGCGGTCGGGCACCCACAGTCGCGTTGCCCCCGGAGTGGAGGCATCCCTGCCTCCACAATGCCCGGTTGGCCCGGCTGATACGTCTGCACTGTGGAGGCCCGAAGCCTCCACTCCGGGGCCCATCCGGGCCGGGCGACAGGTACCGGCATAGATTATGCGCCCGTCGCTCTGATGCGGGGCCTGTGTGGCCATTATTTCGGCGCGGGTGCAGTAGCATGGGTAAGTGTAGCCTGTGGCCTTCAATCTTTCTAAAAAGTCCTTGTAAAAGGCGCTGCGGAGGCTCTGGCAGTACGGGCCGTCCGGGCCGAGGTCGTCAAGACCTCCTTCATCCCATTCCAGACCCAGCCAGCGCAGGTCGTCCTCAATCATGCGGGCGTGTTCAGGCTTGGAGCGTTGCGGGTCGAGGTCTTCGATGCGCAGTATCCACTTTCCGCCCTGGCGGCGTACCGACAGCCAGCTCAGCAGAGCTGTGTACACATTGCCCAGATGCATTCTGCCGCTGGGCGACGGCGCGAAACGTCCTTTCAATTCTAAATGTTAACGGTTAAATGGTCTGCTCTATTATATCGGCTATTTTTCTGAGCGCGTAGGCCAGCGGAGTGGAGGCATCCTTGCCTACACAGTGCCCGGTTGGCTCGGCTGATACATCTGCACTGTGGAGGCCCGAAGGCTCCACTCCGACGACTGTAACCTCCGGACAGCGCCAGCGCTGCCTGAGCAGGTCAACGGCCCCATCGGCCGAGGGCAGGTACAAGGCTCCCACCCGCTGTGCCAGAGCACGGGCCCAAGCCGTGTCGGCAGCTGTAAATGCCACTTTGAAGCCGGCACCGGTGAGCATCGATATGAGGGTTTCGTCGCCGCTGCCCGCAGCATTGTATATCAGCAGGGGGCAAGGCTGCAGCCTTACACGCAGCACCCCCGGCATATCGCCGGTATGAGTAAGGCGGTGCGTTGCCGAAACACCGCGCCGGTAGTCTTCCATTTTACGTTCGAGATAGTTGTCTGCCATGCTGCAAAGTTACAAAAAAATAATGAATAACGCCGCTACGGACAGTCCGTAGCGGCGTTACCTTATGTTGCAATATTTCTAATTACTTTACAAGCTGCTTGCTTACCTTGCCGCCCTGACGTACGATGTACAGGCCGTTTTCGGGGTTGGCAACGCGAACACCCTGGAGGTTGAAGTACTCGGCGGGAGCGTTGTCGGCTGCGATGTTGTCAACGCCGGAGTCATCGCTCGAGAACTTAACATTCACGGGATCGGTGCTGGCTTCGCCGAGAGTCAGGGTAACGATACCGGTGAAGTCCTCGCCCATAACGGTGTTGTTTGAGTTGTTGTAGTTCCACATGTCGTCGCTGCCGTCAAAAACGGTGTCGCCCAGGCTGTAGTTATACTTGTCCCAGTCGGCATCGGCAATCTTGAATTCAATGCCCATGGCTATTGTACATTCAAGGGTATATACATTGGTTTCACCAACCTGTTTGAACTGCCATGCTTCCATTACCTCGTCGGTAGCGCCATTAAGCCAATCGTTCATACCGCCGCGCATATAGATAGGAGTGGGGCCGGAGGGTGCGGGGGTTGTGGTGGTCAAGGTGATGGTGCTGCAGTCACCGGCTACTACAATAGTGTAGTCACCTTTCCAGGGAGTACCGATGTTGCCGTCGCCCTGAGTGAGTTCCACAGGATTGCCCATATCATCGGCAGTATAAGTGCAGGTGTATGCGGCTGCATTGAAATCCTCCCACGAACCCATGGCGGTCGAAATCTTGAACTGGGTCAGATCTTTTACCTCGAAAGTATAAGCGCCGTCGGCGAGTTCAACAACAACCGGAGTAGCGGGTTCCCAGGCCAGACCCTGACCGGCACCTACAACATAAAGCTGTGCGTTCATCGATACTGTAGCGATGGCAGCAGCTGCAAAAGCGTAAAATTTCTTCATGTAAAAAGTTTTTGAATTAGTTATTATGGTATTTTTAGTAAGTATGCTTTCTCTATAAACCCTATTACCAAGGGAGGCAATCGTGCTGCAAATATACAGCAATATTTTGGATTTCACAACATATAAGCCAATTTTTTTGTAAAATCACTTAATAAATACGTCGGGCACACCTGCTCTCGCGGATGTGCCCGACTTGGGGAAGATTTAGAGCTTGTTTAAAAGCTCATATATTAAGGATAGATGATTACTCCTGAGTAAGTGTAATAGTATAGGGCAGAGTACTGAAGTCGACCTTGACCTCGTATTTGCCTGCGGGCACGTTGATGTTTGCACCCTTGTAATCGAGGGTGTTTGCAGTGCCTATACCGGCGGTGTTCGAGCCGAAGTCGATGTCCCAGGCGCCGTTGGTATTGACTTTGAATTCGCCGTCAAGATCGAATGTGCCGGTCCATACCTGGAACTTGCTGTCGGGCTTGAGGTCTTCGGCTGCCTCGGCATTCCAGCCGTTGAAGGCACCTACAAGGCTCACACGCTTCAGTTGGGTTGCCGAATAGCGCAGGGTAGCCAGATTTACGTTCAGCCAGTAGAGGCCGTTTTCGGCTATGGTCATGCGTGCGCCGCCGTTGTCGCCGAAGTTCTGGATTTCTCCGCTGGTAACAAGGCCATTTACGGTTTGCTCTGTACCTTCGGCTGTCTTATAGTTCAGGCCGGCGGTACCTTTCTGACCGGTGAGCCACCACTGCTTGTTGAGGTGAGCGGCACCCTGGAAGGTCACATAGTCGCTGGTGTACAGACGCGGAACTATATCGAAGTTTGAGGTCGAAGTACCGATACCGGGAACCCACAGATAATCAAGGGCGAAGTTAAGTTCGTAAGTCTTTGCCTCGAAATTAACTTTGAGCAGATAGGGGCCTTCCTGGCTGATTACACCTGCCTCGGACTGAGCCTCGGGAGCGTCGACGAGTGTGCCGTACATCTGCACGGTTTCAACACCATCTTCGTCGGTAGTGATGGTAGGAACGAGGCCCATAGCACCGTTCCAGTCGCCGTTTGCGACTGCCGATGCCGGCACAATCTTATAGAGGTAGCCTTCAGCTGCCTGCTCGGCGGTGACATCGAACTTCACGGTGAAGTTGGCGTCGTCATAAACGCTGACGTCATTGTTCACACGGCTGAACTTGATGCCACGGTTGAGGTTCCACTCGCAGAAGTTGCCCACAAGGTAGTATTCGTTCTCGATGGTATATGTCTGGTAAGGCAGCACCTTATACTGTACGGTGGCATAGTACACGTCAAGACCGCCCAGACGCATGGTGGAGTTGCCGTTGACGGCGTATGCCGGGAAGCGTACGTTCACGGTCTGCACGTCGGGCGACTTGCTTATCAGCTCGCGGATAGCATCGGTAAACGAACCCGGAGCCACGCTGATTACGTTGTCGGTGATGGTAGTTTCTACAACCTCATACTTGGTGAAATTCTCATCGGAGCCAACTTCCATGGGTATCTGCAGCTGATATGTGTCGGGGAAGTTTGTCAGCTCGGTAATATTCATTATCGGAGCCAGCTCGCCTCTTTCGGCATATTCGTTGAGGTTGATGGGGTTGGTGACGCCATAGTCGCCCTGCGAGAGGGTGAGGCCTGCGGCGTCGAATATTTCGGGCTGAGGATATTCCTGTGCCGGAGGATTGGGCAGCATGTCGTCGCAAGCAGTCAGGCCCAGGCTCAGTGCAATCCCGCAAAATAATGCAAATTTTTTCATTGTAGTGTATGAATTTTATCGTTGAGGTTTCCGCCGGTTTGCCCCCGGCGGAAACCGGGATAATTACTTTTATTCTGAGAGATTACTCTGCAGGTGCGGTGAATACGGGTTCGTTTATACCGTCGGCGCCGGGAGCTACCGAAACATCCCACTTGCCGTAGCGGAACCATACTTTGGGTTTCTTCACATCGACAAGGCTTACCGCCAGAGTCATTTCGGTGTCTTCGTCAAGGAATACACCCCAGTTGCCCTTGCCGTAAACGGCATCGCCTTTATACTGGCCGTCCTCAAAGTCTTCGGTGATTACCTTTACGTAGAAGTCGGCCTCGTTCGAGCCTACCATCTTGGTAACGTCGTTCCAGCCGCTGAGTTCGGTAAAGAAACGGAACTGGGTGGTATAGTCCTGCGGCTTGGCGGGGTCGAGAGTCTTGATTGACGCAGTACCGGGCAGAGTGAATGTGGCGGCATAGATTTTGCTACCGATTTCAGGCTCTACGAGCATCCAGTTCTGATAGAAGTCGGCATTGCCGCTGCTGGGTTCCTTCCAGGTTGATCCGACTTCTACTGTATCACCAACATAGTAGATGAATCCGGCCTTTGGAATTGCAAAGCTGAATTGCACCTGATTGTAGCTTACGACATTGCTGCTGACAATATAACTTGCAGGCACACCGGGAATTTCACATACTGCGCGGAAGTAAACGGGCATTACGGTTTTGCCGCCCTCGTCGAGGTATTTCTGATAGTCATCCTCGGTGGACCCTTCGTCGAAACCTAACAGCTTGGTCATAGCCACGGCCAGGTCGTAGGTCTTGAAGGTCATTTCGCCACTGGTTATGTTCTGGTTGGTGATTACAACGTAGTTGGCGTCCTGAGTGTCGGTGGCATCAACGAAATCGGTGCCAAGACATACCTGTACGTTATAGTTTGCCTGTGCGGCAAAACCGTAGTCGGGCTGCGAAGCGTAGAGGGTGAATGTGGACTTGTTGTCCATATCCGATGTAGTGGCTAAATACTCGTTCTGCAGAGCGGGAGCATTGATTGTGAACGAGGTGGGTTCCTGAAATACCGGCTTTTCGGTATCCACGCAGCTCTGCATAGCCGATGCCACAGCCACCCCGGTCAGAAGATATATGAATTTTTTCATTGTTGCTGTCATTGTTTTGAATGATTAAACAATCATGCCGTTAATAGCCGGGGTTCTGGCCCACAGTGGCTACATACTGGTAGGGGATGGGGAAGAGTGCGCGGTACTCGGGAATAGAGGCTCCGGTGTAGACACCGCCCTTCCACGACCACAGGTAGCTCGAGCCGGTATAGAGGCCAAAGCGGATAAGGTCGCTGCGACGGTGGCCTTCCATATAGAGTTCACGCTGACGCTCGGCCAGAACTTCGCTCGCGGCCGGATTACTCAGAGGTGCAAGGTCTACACGGGCACGTACCCTGTTCAGGTAGTCGTAGCCGTTGCAGTTCACGCCGTGCAGCTGGCACTCGGCCAGCATCAGGTAGGCATCGGCCAGACGGAACACGGGGTAGTCGGTTTCGCTCATCTGGGTACCGTTGTTGGTTTCGCCGGCTTCGTTGTAGTAGTCGGTTTCATCAGTGTTGGTGTACTTGATTAGCATGTAGCCGCAGGATGTTTCGTCGTAGGATGCCAGATCGGGGATTTCTTCCTGATATGAACCTTCATAAATCAGACGGCGGGGATCGCCCTGAAGCGCCTTAGAGAGTTCGGGGCGCAGACGCAGACCCGACCAGGGAGTACCGTAGTTATTGAGTTTTTTCAACTGCTGTGCCAATGGGCTGTCGTCATCGTCGGGTTCCATCCACGCACCTGCGGTAAGGTAGGTGGTGGCGCCGTAACCCTCGGTATAGCCGATACGCAGGGGCACACCCCAGATAATTTCGCCGTTGCCCACGTACTTGTCGTTCGAGCGGCAGAAGAGGTACTTGTATTCGGGAGCCAGTTTGAGGCCGGTTTCGACCACGTGCTTAAGAGCGTTGGCACACTCCTGCCACATGGCGGTGCCGGTATATACCTCGGCATTCAGGTAAAGTTTGGCAAGGAGCATATAGCCGGCCTCGCGCGACAGACGGCCATACTCCTGCTGTGCGGCCGGCACCATGTTGTCGACATGGGCTACAAGGTCAGCCACGGTAGCGTCGAACAGCTGCTTGCGGTCGTAAGTCGGAGGTACGGCGCCTGTGGGCGAGTTCTCGTCAATCCAGGGGCCACGGCCAAAGAGGTCAATCATATTGTAGTTGGCGAAAGCGCGCAGCACGCGGGCCTCGGCATCGTAAGCGGCGATTTCCTGCTCGGAGTAGAAAGCCGGACCAAAGTTATGAAGGTCGCGGATATATACCGATGCGAGTTTAGCCAGATGGTTCTCACGCGAGAAAGCGGCGTAAATCCATTCGTTGTCGTTCGCCCAGGTGTTGAAATTCAGTACGGTGTAACCGGGGTCGTTCCACTTGTCGGAAATGAAACATTCGTCGGCCACAATTTCCTGAAGGTTGAAGTGGCAGCGGGTGAACGAGCCGGCACCGCCGTCGGAAACCGACAGGCCGTCGCCGGTAATCAGGTCATAGTAGAGGCCGGCGAGCATACCGTCCATTTCGGCTTTCGACGAAGGCTCAAGAGTCAGATCGGGATCGTCGGGCTTTACGTCGAGGTCGCCCACACATGAGGTGAACATCGCCGAGATGGCCACGGCTCCGAAAGCCATATATTTCGAAATTTTCATATATTGATTGTCTGTTTTTCGTTATTGAAAATATTGATTAGAAAGTGGCCACGATGCCAAGCGAAGCAGTGATCGGGCGCGGATATACACTGTTGTCGATACCTCTTGCGTAGGTCACTTCGGGGTCAAGACCCTTGTACTTGGTGATGACGAATGGATTCTGAACGGCACCGAACAGACGCAGGCGCAGCTTGTTGTTCAGCAGGTTCTGCCAGGTATAACCCAAGGTGATGTTGTCGCAACGTACGAACGAAGCGTCCTGCACGAAGTAGTTCGAGCTAAGCAACTCGGTGCTGCGTGCCTGCTGGAACAGGTAGGTGTCGGCCATGAGGTTCGACAGCGGAGTAGCGCTGGTGGCGCTCACAAACACATTGTTTGCCTGGTTCTTGTTATATACCCAGTTGTTGAAGTTTCCGCGGAGGACAATACCCAGATCCCAGTTCTTCCAGTTGAAGTTGTTGTTCCAGGTAGCGGTGATGGTGGGATAGATGTTGTGGTAGAGGATACGGTCTTCGGGAGTGATGACACCGTCGCCGTTCTGGTCTACGAACACGCCTTCGAGAGGAGTTCCGTCGGCGGCATATGCCTGCTCATACACATAGAAGCTGTAGGCGGGATGGCCGACCTCGTGTTTCTGAATGTCCACACCGTTGCCGATTGAGCCGGTGGTGCCGCTGTAGCCGTCGGCCAGACGGGTGATTTTGTTCTGGTTCCAGGCTACGTTTATGCTCGAGGTCCAGGTAAAGTCCTTGGTCTGTACGGGGCGTGCCACCAAGTTGAACTCTATACCGTAGTTCTTGAGGTCGCCCATATTGATGTTACCCACGTTCGAGAGGTTGGAGCCGGCGGGATAGTTGGCGCTTACCAGCAGGTCCTTGGTTTTGCGCTGGTAGTAGTCGATGCTACCGCTGATGCGACCGTTGAGGAAGCCGAAGTCGATACCGGCGTTCCAGGTGTGGGTTTCCTCCCATTTGAGGTCTTCGTTATATTTGTTGGGAGTCAGCGACTCGATGTAAGTGCCGTTGATGGGATAACGCTGGGTGAGGTTGTTGCTCAGGTAATAGGTGCTCATGTAGGGGAAGTAGTCGTCGCCCAGGTCCTGCTGGCCGGTAACACCGTAGCCGCCGCGAATCTTAAGTTCGCTCAGCACGCTGCGGGCGCCTTCCATCCATGCTTCGTCGAGTATCTTCCAGCCCAGGGCGAATGCGGGGAAGGTACCCCAGCGATGATCCTTGCCGAAGCGGCTGGTACCGTCGCGACGCACGGTGGCTGTAAGCATGTAGCGGTCCATAAAGGTATAGTTCAGACGGGCGAAGAACGATACCAGCTGGTAAGGTGCGGTATCGGTGGTCTTGGCGGCGTACTGGTAGTTTGCAAACTGGCGCAGCTCAGTGTTTTCGGCCCATGCGATAGTGGGGTCGACATAGCTGCGGGCGTGTGCCACTCTTTTGAATCTCTGCCAGGAATAACCTGCGGTGACATCAACAAATGAGTGTGCATCCTTGAAATCCTTGCTGTAGTTGAGGTAGAAGTCCAGCAGCAGGTTGTAGCTGCGGCTGTTATCCCAGTTTACATTGCCGTAGCCTTCCTTATAGTTGGTTACGTTGCCGTCGGCGTCTTTTACCGAGAAGCCGCCCAGCCATGCGTTGGGCGAGAATGCGGTGTTGTAGTTGGTGTCTTCGCCGTGGGCGTAGTCATAACCGAGGTTGAGGTTGGCGCGGAGGTCGCGCAGGAAAGGCATCTTCAGGTCGAGCTGAAGGTTACCGATTGACTGCCATACGTTCGACTTGTTATAGTAGTTGTCGATGAGCGACACCGGGTTCACGGCCTGCAGGGTGTTGATGTCGTTGCCGGAAGTATTCGGGCCGGCTACATTGCCTGCGTTGACATATGTTGTCCAGTTGTTGAACACGTTGCCCTCGGGGTTCTTGACGGGCAGTGTGGGGTTGAAGGAAACAGCTGCTCCCAGAGGGCCCTGGTCGTAGTTGTTGCGTACGTATGCGCCCTTGATGTTGGCGTTGACCATCAGCAGGTCGTCGAAGAAGGTGGGATTGATGCTGAATGAACCGCTCACGCGTTCCATCGACGATTTGCGTATGATACCCTGGTTGTTGGTATAGCCAATCGATGCGTGGTAAGGTACAACGCCAGCGGTACCGCCGATGCTGAGGCTATAGTCCTGCGAAAACGAGGTGCGGAGCACTTCCTTCTGCCAGTCGGTGTTATAGACAACACGTTCGCCGTTGACCATCTGACCCAGAGCGGTAGCCTGAGCGGATTCGGGGCCGTACTGGCTGAGGATGAAATCGGCGAACTCGTTGCCGTCCATCATGTTCATGTAGTTGCGGGGAGTGTTCACAAAGAAGTTGGCGGCGAAGCTCACCTGGGGTTTGCCGGCCTTGCCCTTCTTAGTGGTGATGATGATTACACCGTTCGATGCGCGGCTACCGTAAATGGCAGTTGCCGAAGCGTCCTTGAGGATGGTCATCGACTCGATGCTCTCGGGGCTTACCAGCGACAGGGGGTTCGACGAGCCGGTCACGCTCTGGGCGTTCATGGGCACACCGTCGATTACTATCAGAGGCTCGTTGGAGGCCGACAGCGAGGCACCGCCACGAATCTGAATTGAGGCACCGCCCTGAGGGCTGCCGCCGTCGGTGGTAACTACCACACCGGGGCTGGCGCCTACCAGCAGGTCCTGAGCAGAGGTAGCCAGACCGGCCTCGATGTCGCCGGGCTTTACGGTGGCTACCGAGCCGGTGGCGTCGGATTTTTTTACACGACCGTAACCTACTACCACGAATTCATCGAGGACTTCGGTATCCGATTTAAGGTTGACATCGATGCGGGTGCGGCCGTCGACTGCTATAGTCTGCGGAGTACAGCCCACCAGCGAATACACCAGCTTGGCGTTCGGGGCTACCTTGATTTCATAGTTACCGTCGAAATCAGTGGTGACGCCGGCGGTAGGCTGACCCTCAAGAGCCACGGTGGCACCGATTGCCGGTTCGCCTTCGGCGTCATATACAACGCCACTGACCGTGATCTTTTGCGCTAAAGCGGGAAAGCTGAGGCACAGCACCATGACTATGGCGAGCCAGGCTTTCCGGTTCATTTGGCAACAAATGTTCTTCATGCAAGTTTTGTTTTAAGTTTGACGTATTTTTTGTTAATTATTTTCCTATATGTTTAAGGTAGCGCGAAACTTACATGACGATTCGCTGCGGCAGAAAAGCAGCAATGCACATTGTTGAAACGTACTTGTGGCATCAGATCTTCCGTAAGTTCAGTAAGTAATTAATCTATAGTAAGCAAGTAGTATGATATATAGTCATGCGTCAAAGGGTGTTCCCCACCCTGTGGGTCTATCCTTATCTGCTGCGCAAATTTAAGTAAAAAAACTATAGTTGAAGTTTTTTATGCAAAAAAAAATGCGTTTCCACGCATTTTTAACATTCAAATGTTAATTTAACACTCCGGGGAGTTATATAAGCGCGCGGACTGCCAGAGAATATACCGCGGCGCCGAAGCCGCTGATGCTGCCGGCACACACCGGGGCTATAAGCGAGCGGCGACGGATTTCCTCGCGGGCGTAAACGTTGCTCAGATGCACTTCAACCACCGGCTGCGGTATAGCCGATATGGCATCAGCTATGGCAAGCGATGTGTGGGTATAGGCGGCTGCGTTCAGCACAATACCGTCCACGCCAGGTTCGTCGTAGCCCAGCCGCTGAAGCTCGCTCACAATGGCTCCCTCGCTGTTGCTCTGGAAGAACAGGAAGTCAACACCGGGAAATTCCTCGCGCAGCGACAGCTCTATGTCGTGCAGGGTCCGGCAACCGTAAATTTCCGGCTGCCGGCGCCCCAGCAGATTCATGTTGGGCCCGTTTACTATGGCTATTTTCATTTCAGTTCCACTCTGGTTGTGGGAGGCAGTTCATTGTTGCGGCGCTCTACGGCATCGGTCACTTCGTGGGCCAGATGTAAGAAAGAGTGCGCGGCTATGCTGTCGCCCAAGGCAATAGGCTCGCCGTTGTCGCTGCGCTCGCCCACAGCGGCCACAAGCGGTATGCAGGCCAGCAGTGGCACATTACACTCCTCGGCCAGGCGCTGCGCGCCCCCGTTGCCGAATATGTAGTAGCGTTCGTCGGGATGCGCCTCGGGGGTGAACCAGGCCATGTTCTCGACTATGCCGAGCACAGGCACATTGATTTTGCTGTCGGCAAACATCGCCAGACCCTTGCGGGCGTCGGCCAGCGCCACCTCCTGCGGAGTCGACACAATCACCACACCTGTAATGCCCAGTGTCTGTACCAGGGTAAGGTGTATATCGCTGGTGCCGGGGGGCATGTCGATAAGGAAGTAGTCGAGTTCGCCCCAGTCGGCCTGCTCTATCAGCTGCTTTATTGCGTTCGAAGCCATGGCTCCACGCCATACCACGGCGCTGGCCGGGTCGACAAGCAGACCGATTGACAGCAGTTTGACTCCGTACTTTTCTATCGGTATTATAAGGTTGCGGCCATCGACTTCGTGCATATATACCTCGGCGCCTTCGATGCCGAACATCTTGGGTACCGACGGGCCGAATATATCGGCGTCGAGCAGGCCTACTTTATAGCCTTCGCGAGCCAATGCCACGGCCAGATTGGCGGCCACGGTGCTCTTGCCCACACCGCCCTTGCCCGACGATACGCCCACAATATTCTTTACCTGAGGCAACGCCTTGGGTTTGGGTGCCGGAGCTGCCTGGCGGAACTCCACGTTCACGGTCACCTCGGCCTCTTCCGAGGCGAAAGTCTTGACAGCCGCCTCGGCCGATTTGACCACCGACTTCATAAAGGGGTCGGTCTTGCGGTCGAACACAATCGAGAAGCTCACCTTGTTGCCGTCGATGCGGATGTCGTCGGCAAGCATGCCGTTTTCTACAATATTTTTTCCCGTGCCGGGGTAGCGCACGGTTTTGAGCGCGTCAGTTATCAGCGCCGGATATAGTTCTTGTTTCATCGTTCTTGTGGGTTTCTGTTAAGAGTTGCGGACATTCGATGTATCCGCGCGAATAACTGCGGTAAGTGTCGTGTTCGATTTCAATCTCCGGCTCGGCCAGATTGCCTTCGGCGGGGAGTACGAAGCTGAGATATTTGATTGTGAGTCCGCGGTCGAGCCACTGACGCTCGTAGTGGGTGCGGATTTCGGTAAGAGGTCCCTGCAGACCGGCCTCGGCATAGAGGTCGGCGCTGCCGCTGAGCAGTGGCAGTGTGTTCAGCGCCACCATCTCGCGGGTATAGGTGTAGAGGAAGGGGCTGTCGGTCTTCAGGTTTATGATGCCTCCGGGCCTGAGAACCTTGCGGTACAGCTCCATGAAGCGGGTAGAAGTGAGGCGCTTGCGCACCTTCTTCATCTGCGGGTCGGGAAAGGTAATCCATATCTCGGCCACCTCGCCCGACGCGAAGAAGCTGTCGAGCAGCTCTATGCTTGTGCGCAGGAATGCCACATTGGCAAGCCCTTCGCGCTGTGCCTGTGTAGCTCCCGACCACATGCGGGCACCCTTTATGTCAATGCCTATGAAATTGCGCTCCGGAAAGCGACGCGCCAGGCCAACGGTGTATTCGCCTTTGCCGCAGCCCAGTTCAAGAGTTATCGGATTGGAGTTGCCGAACACTTCGTCGCCCCACTTCCCGCGCAGCGGAAAGCCCTCGGCCTCGAGCCTGGCGAACGGATATTCATACACGAAGCCTATCTGCTTCATGTCGGCGAATTTGCGCAGTTTGTTTTTTCCCATTAGTTTCTACCCAGTTTTAATGATACAGTTTTGCCGTCGGCGAGGGCCACGCTTACAATAAACACCTTGCCGGGCCATGCCGAGCTGTCGACCGACAAGCCGTCCATGCCTCGGGTGCCGGCGGCGGCGAGCCTTATGCCCGACACATCGTATACCGCGGCCTCGCAGGTGACGAGGCCGCCGAAGTCGAGTTCGAGCATATTGCCCACGAAGCGACCGCGCAGCTGCCTGCGAGGCGACAACTCTATGCTGTCGGCCGAAGCCACCTTCATCAGGGCAAATTCCTGCCACTGGCCGGCGGTGCTGAAATCGGAGTATAATATATCGAGTACATGAAGCGACACCGACGGTGAGTCGACGCCGGCCCATACGTTTTCGCCAAGTTCGGGCACCGAAGCTATCCGGTGGGCATAGATGTCGGACAGTCGATCCATACCGGCCATGGCATAGTCGCCTATATATCCGGTGGCTCCGGGCAATGCCAGCCACGAGGTGCCGCATCCCTTGAGGGCATAGTTGCCTATGGCTGCACAGGCGGCGGGCAGCTCCACAGTACTCAGAGAGTTGCAGTCGAAGAACAGACCGCTGTCCAGTCGCTCAAGCGAAGCCGGCAGCCTTACACTGCGCAGCGCCGCACATTTGCTGAAAGCATAGCCGCCTATGGCAGTAAGCGCCCGGCAGCCGCCGAGGTCGACCTCCGACAGACCGCTGCCGCTGAAGGCCGAACTGCATATAGCGGTGAGTGTGGCAGGGAAGTCGAATGAAGCAAGAGCCGCACAGCCCGAAAAGGCGTCGGCGCCGATAGTCCGCAGCCCGGGCGAGGCCTCGAACTTGCCAAGCACGGCGCAATTGCGGAATGCCGATGCCCCTATTTCCACAGCTACGGGAGCACTGACTTCCTTCAGACTGCCACATCCGGCGAAGGCGCCGTCGGGCACCGTGGCCGCACCGATCGTGGCTGATGCCAGATTGCCACAGCCGGCAAAAGCGCCCATGCCAAGCTCACATTCGGCAGGCACGGATATGCTACGCAACCGCGAGCCTGCGAAAGCGGCGGCGCCAATGGTCAGTCTGCCTGTACCGAATGACACAGACTCCAGAGGACTGCCGGCAAAAATTCCGGCCGGCAGTTCATTTTCGTTATACCGTACGAGCGACCTCAATGCCGGCCCTTCATAAGCCTCGATGGAGGCCGAGGTGAGGTCGAGCGACTTCAGTGCCGGCATTTTATCGGCAATGAAGAAAAGGTCGCGGGCGTCGACCGAGCCCGTCACCGTCAGTTCGGTGATTCCTGCAGGCGAATCGAGCAGCGACTGCAACGCACCGGGCGACGCGTCGACTGTAACGGCACAGGCGGCCATAGCCGCGGTCATAGCCATTACTGCAGATATGAGTACTCGTAACATTGACAGAAAACATTCTTGGCGCGTAAGCGCATATCAGATGCAAAATTAATAAAAAGCCTCAATCCCCGCAAGTTTAGAGCTTGTTTAAAAACTATCTTGTTTTGCTATTATTCGGATTTTTTTGCTAACTTTGCGTCTAATCCTTATCCAGATTGTTTAAATAATAATTGTCAAAATTATTTAGATTAATAGATATGAGTAAATTCATTAAGGAATTCAAAGAATTCGCAATGCGCGGCAACGTCATCGACATGGCTGTCGGTGTTATCATAGGCGGAGCATTCGGCAAAATAGTCAGCTCGCTTGTAAACGATGTGATTATGCCCGGCATAGGTGTACTCACCGGAGGCCTTAATTTCAGCGAAAACAAGTTCGTAATCAAAGACGCTGTAATGAATGGTACCGAAGTGGTAACTCCCGAGGTGGCCATAACCTGGGGCGCCTTCGTACAGACCGTTGTGGATTTCATAATAATTGCCTTCTGCATTTTCGTGGCAATTAAAATGATGAACAGATTCAAAAAAGAAGAGAAAAAAGAAGAACCGGCTGCTCCCGCCGGCCCCACTCAGGAAGAGCTTCTGGCCGAAATCCGCGACCTGCTGAAGAAAGATCTGGAAAAGAAATGATAAAACCTCAGAGTCTGAAACGTCCGCTGTTTCTGATGGGCCTGCCCGGCTGCGGCAAAAGCACACTCGGGCGCGCCCTGCGCAGCATAGGCTTCGAGTTCACCGACCTCGACGAGGCGGTGGAACTCCGTTGCGGCCTGTCGGTGGCCGACGTGATTCAGCGCAACGGCATCGACCACTTCCGGCGTCTGGAAGCCTCGGAGCTGCAACGACTCATCAACAGCGACAAACCGCAGATAATAGCCTGCGGCGGAGGCACCCCATGCCATGCCGACAACATGGAGCGCATGAACCGGGCCGGACTTACCGTACGCCTCGAATGTTGCCGCGAGCGCCTCGTCAGGCGCCTGGCCGAGGCCGGAGGCGTCAGGCCTATGTTCGCCGACATTGCCGCCGACAACGAGGCCATCGACCGCAAAATAAGCGAACTCCGGGCTGACCGCGAACCGTATTACTCGCAGGCAGCGGCATCGTTCGACTCTTCTCTGCTTGAAACCCGCGAGGAAATCGACGCCACAGTAGCCAAGTTCATATCCCGCTTCGGTGTCAAATAAAAACGTCATATATAATAATGAACGACCCAACGCCATTGGAAATGCTTCTGCAGGCCGCTGCTACCACACACAGTGTAAGCATCGGACTGCCGGCTTCTACTTCATACTCCGAAAAACGATTTCCGCTCACTCCCGAAGCTGCAGCAGTGCTGGTTGAACGCGGTTTCTCGGTGCGCATGCAGTCCGGAGCTGCCGCAAGCATACACTACCCCGACTCAGCTTACGCGCGGATGGGTGTGCAGATTACCGACCGCGATACTGCCCTGCGCTCCGACATTGTGATTCATCTGCCGGCAATCAGCTATGCCGATGCCACAAGGATGCGACGAGGCGCACTGCTGCTCACATTCTTCCACCCGGAGCTGCAGGACCCGCGGGCACTGCGCCTGCTTATGCAGAAATACATCGGCTGCATAGCCCTCGACATGGTTGAAGACCCCGACGGGCGCAAGCCTTTCGCCGACATTCTCAGCGAAATCGACGGCCGCGCGGCCATGGCCATTGCATCGTCGCTGCTGGCCGACGCCATACACGGCAAAGGCATACTCATGGGCGGAGTAGCCGGAGTAGTGCCATGCGAGGTAACTATAATAGGCTCGGGATTCGACGCCGTGGCCGCCGCACAGACCGCTGTCGGACTCGGCGCCACTGTGAGGATGTTCGACAACGACTGCTACTCGCTACGCAGGGCCGGACTAAGCCTCGGGCAGGGTGTAATCACCTCGGCGCTGCATCCTAAAGTACTGGCATCGGCACTGCGCAGCGCCGATGTGGTGGTAGCCTGCGGCAACACTCAGATTTCGGCGGAGATAGTTCAGGAAATGAAGCGCGGGGTAATAATATTCGACCTCGCCGCACAATACAACAGAGGCGCAGCATTCCCCTCGCTGCCTCAGTGCGACCTTGTCCTGGCATCGCCCTCCGACAACTCGCTCGACTCGGGGCACCGCGTATGCTATGTCAACGCCGGCAACGCCGTGCCGCGTACCGCCGCCATGGCCATGAGCAATACATTTATGACCATGCTGAGCGAACTGCTGAGCTGCGACGGCGCCATTAACGCGCTCAAATTAAACCCCGGACTGCGCAAAGGCGCATACATTTTCATGGGCAAGCCCGTGAATCAGCGAGTGGCACGCATGCTCAACATGCGCCACGTCGACATATCAATCCTGTTACAGTTCTCATGAGTACACCACCCTCTAACCGCCGCAAGTTCTATGTGGTATGGCACGGACTCTCGCCCGGTATATATGACAGCTGGGAGGAGTGCGAGGCTCAGATAAAAGGCGTGCCCGGCGCTCGCTATAAAAGTTTTCCTTCGGTCGAAGAAGCCACCGAGGCATACCGCGGCGACCCCTCAGAACACATGGGCCTTTACCGCGCGATTGCGAGCCACAAGCCTCAGATAGTCAACTACTCCGCTTTCCCTCAGATAAGGCTCGACGCCTGGGCCGTGGACGGCGCCTGCGCCAAGAATCCCGGCCCCATGGAGTATCGCTGTGTAGAGGTTGGCTCAGGCCGCGAACTATTTCACATGGGTCCGCTCGAGGGCGGCACCAACAATATTGCCGAATACATAGCACTGATACATGCGGTGTCGCTGCTGGCCCGGAACGGCGACCTCACCCGTCCGATATATTCCGATTCGCGCACAGCCCTGGCATGGCTGCGCGCAGGCCACTCTCGCACCAAACTCACGCCCTCCAACGAAAACAGGCGCGTGTTCGAACTGCTGCAACGTGCCGACGCATGGCTGGCCACACACCGCATTGCCAACCCGATACTGAAATGGGAAACCGAACAGTGGGGCGAGATTCCTGCCGACTTCGGGCGCAAATAGCCCCTACATACCCTTCAGGCCCACGTAAATAACCACTATAAAGCTGAGTATGACCACTGCCAGCACACCGCCTATTATAAGCGCTGTGGTGGCGGTGTCGCGCCATATACGGCGACGCGACTTCAGACCGAAAGCCGACAGAACCACCGATAACACCGCAACCGCCAAAGCCACATAGCCGCTGTAAAGCGACGGCACAAGCATTACCGCCCAGGCTATAAGCGATACTATCAGCGCCATAAGCGCCACCTTGTCGTAGCCGCTTTTCTCCGGCGCGGGCTTTGCATCGGCTTCCTTCGGCGAGGCTGCAGACTCTTCACTGCGGGCTGTTATATCTTCGAGTGTTTCCCCGGCCTCCAATGGCCGAGAGGTAAGGTTATTATCTTGAATCTGTTCTTTCATATCCTTAGAATTTTGCAGTTTCGGGCTGCTATGGCGTATTTTGCGCTACCCGTACATATTATTGACAAAAATTCTTAAAAAAGGTTTAATTGGTATGCCGATTATTTTACCGGATGTTTAAATGTCACACCAACTTCCTACTGACTATGAAACTGATTCTCATCCGCCACGGCCAAAGCCAATGGAACCTCGAAAACCGCTTTACCGGCTGGACCGACGTCGACCTCTCCGACAAAGGACGGCAGGAGGCCGCCGAAGCAGGGCGCAAAATACTGGACGCAGGCATAATGCCGCAATATTACTTCACTTCGTATCTCAAACGGGCCATACACACCCTGCAGATTGCCGCCGAGGCCATGGACCGGGAGTGGGTGCCGGTGTACAAGGACTGGCACCTGAACGAGCGCCATTACGGGGCGCTGCAGGGCCTTAACAAAGCCGACACAGCCTTAAAATACGGCGACGAGCAGGTACACATCTGGCGACGGAGCTACGATGTCACGCCTCCTGCCCTGACCGACGACGACAAACGGCATCCGCACTTCGACCCCAGATACGCCGAACTAACTGCCGACGAACTGCCGGCAACCGAGTCGCTGAAACTGACAATCGAACGCGTGCGCGGCTGCTGGGAGGAGCGCATCGTCCATGCCCTGCGACATTATGGCGATGTTATGGTGGTAGCCCACGGCAACAGTCTGCGCGGGCTGGTGATGATGCTGCGGCATCTCACTCCCGACGAGGTGCTGAGTCTGGAGATTCCTACCGGTACTCCCCTGGTGTTCGAACTCGACGGACAGCTGTCGCCCGTTAAGTATTATTATCTTTGACCGGCGGATAATCGACCGTGTAATGCAGGCCGCGCGACTCTTTGCGCTCCTTGGCCTGACGCATAATCAGATAACCCACGTTGATGATATTGCGCAACTCGCATATTTCGCGCGAGGCCTTGGAGCACTTGAACAGTCGCTCGGTTTCCTCATACAGCAGGTCGAGGCGGTTCCAGGCCCTGTCGAGGCGCAGGTTTGAGCGCACAATGCCCACGTAAGTACCCATTATCTGATTAACCTCCTTAAGGCTCTGGATTATAAGCACCATCTCCTCGGGATGCCGGGTACCATCGTCGTTCCAGTCGGGCACATCGTCGCGCAGGCTGATGCCGTCAACCACCGAGGCTGCGTGGCGTGCAGCCGCGTCGGCATATACCACGGCTTCAATCAGCGAGTTGCTGGCCAGACGGTTGCCACCGTGAAGGCCGGTACAGCTACATTCGCCTACGGCATAGAGGTGACGGATACTCGACTCGGCGTTGCCGTCTACCTTTATACCGCCACAGAGGTAGTGGGCTGCCGGAGCCACAGGTATATAGTCGCGGGTGATGTCAATGCCAAGTTCGAGGCAGTGGCGGTATATGTTGGGGAAGTGTTTTTTGGTTTCTTCGGGGTCTTTATGGGTTACATCCAGGAACACATGGTCGTCGCCGTGGAGCTTCATTTCCGAGTCGATTGCACGGGCAACGATATCGCGTGGCGCCAGCGACAGACGCGGGTCGTATTTGTGCATGAATTCCTCGCCCTTGAGATTGCGCAGAACCGCTCCGTAACCACGCATGGCCTCGGTAATCAGAAAACTGGGGCGGTCGCCGGGGTGGAACAGCGCCGTCGGGTGGAACTGTATGAATTCCATATCCTTTACAGTACCCTTTGCGCGGTACACCATGGCTATGCCGTCGCCGGTGGCCACAAGCGGGTTGGTGGTGGTGAGATACACAGCTCCGGCGCCTCCGGTAGCCATTACCGTGGTCTTGGCCAGAAACTTGTCGACCTGACCCTTGGCCGTGTTGAGCACGTATGCGCCGTAGCAGGTAATGTCGGGCGTACGGCGGGTGACTCTTTTGCCCAGATGGTGCTGGGTTATGATTTCGATGGCAAAATGGTTTTCGAATACATCAATATCCGGATGCGAGCGAACGGCCTTGATAAGACTCTCCTGAATCTCGAAACCGGTGTTGTCGGCATGGTGCAGAATACGGAACTCGCTGTGGCCGCCCTCACGGTGCAGGTCAAAGTCGCCGTTCTCTTTTTTATCGAAGTCCACACCCCACTGTATCAGCTGGCGTATCTGCTCCGGAGCGCCCTTCACCACTTTTTCTACAGCGGCGGGGTCACTAAGCCAGTCGCCAGCCTCCATGGTATCGTGGATATGCTTGTCGAAATCGTCGACTTCAAGATTGGTCACCGAAGCCACACCGCCCTGTGCAAGCGCGGTATTTGCCTCATCGAGAGTGGTTTTACACACCAAGGCCACTCGGCCTTTCTGAGCCACTTTGAGCGCAAAGCTCATGCCGGCGATGCCGGATCCTATAACCAGGAAATCATATTTATATGTCATGGCGCATGATTTTTTCGCAAATTTAATGATTTTTCCAATCTGTTATACACCTCGGAGCTGAAAAAATCGGTTTCCGACTCCAAAATACAGCATCGCGGCCCCACACATTCAACACCTGAATGTCTTGCGGTGCAGCGGAGTCAGACCCAGCCTGTGTATGGCCTCGCGGTGAGCCTCGGTGGGATAGCCTTTGTTCGACTCCCAGTCGTAACCCGGATACTCGACTGCGGCGGCAAGCATGTACTCGTCGCGGCAGGTTTTGGCAAGAATGGAAGCGGCGGCTATGTTGGCAAATCGTCCGTCGCCCTTTATATATGTAGTATGAGGTATATCGGCATAGGGCTTGAAGCGATTGCCGTCGACGGCAATCGCTCCCGGACGCAGCTGCAGGGCATCGAGGGCCCGGTGCATGGCCAGAATCGAGGCGTTGAGAATGTTGATTTCGTCAATTTCCTCAGGCGAGGCTGTACCGATGGCCCATGCCAGCGCCTGCCACTGTATGATCGGACGCAACTCCATGCGACGGCCCTCGCTCAGCTGCTTGGAATCGTTGAGCCACGGATGAGTAAAGTCATCGGGCAATATAACTGCTGCGGCGAACACCGGGCCGGCCAGACAGCCGCGACCGGCTTCGTCGCAGCCCGCCTCCAGAACTCCGCTGACGGCGCAGGCGGGCAAGGGTTGCGAAAGTTTGCGTTTAGCCAACGATTTCGAAATTTAGTATTGTTTCAACCATGTAAAGTTTGCGGATGGCACTGCGCGGCACTTCCATGTCGTCGTATGCCGGATTGTCGCTATGCAATATCACCATCGACGGATCGTTGTGACGGCGCACGTACTTGACCATGCGGAAATCGTCCATAATCACCACATAAATCTGCCCCCAGAAAATAATGGAGGTGTCGCTGAGCGGACGTATCGACACATAGCCGCCGTTGACTATCTTGGGGCTCATGGAGTCGCCGCTCACCCGGCAGATGGGATAGTCGTGACTCACCCCGGGCATATCGAGATAACCTATGATACGTTCGTTGGTGAACATGCGGCTGAGTTCGGCGCATCCGGCGGTCACATCTATATCATACACAGGAGCTCCGCTGCGTTGCGGCGCACAGTGCATCATGTGTGTGCCGCTGTCGACCACCTCGGCTGCATGAGTGCCTTTCGGAAAGGGAACGCCTGTGCCGTGGAGCAGCCACTCCTTGCTTACACCCACATTCACCACTACACGGTTCACAAAAGTATCACGCAGCGGCTGATCGCCTGACAGCGCCCGCGACAGGTTCGAGGGGTCAAGGCCGATAAGCTGTCCAAACTGCGCCTGTGTTTTTCTGAGCAGCTTTATGAGATAGCGCACCCGGTCGGCCGGAGTCGCCGACACTTGCGGCTGAGGCACATCGAAATTGTTCATATCAAAATCTTTTGCTGCAAATTTACAATTTATTCCCGAATTACACAACAAAATTTGTTTGCGCCGAATACAGCAAAGGCATTTTTACTGCCTTTTTCGTACATTTTTATACTTTTTTGCTACTGCAGAGATGTTTTTTGGCATAACATACACCTTATATCAGCGAAAATTCGTAAATTTGCAGTTGATATAAAAACAACAACCCGCTATGGATTTTTTTGAAACCATAAATTCCGCCATCAAATCGGCCATGCTCGCCAAAGACAAAGTGCGCCTGCAGGCTCTCCGCGGTATCAAAAAAGAATTTATCGAAGCTAAGACAGCTCCGGGCGCCAACGGCGAACTTTCCGACGACGCAGCTATGAAAATACTGGTAAAAATGGCCAAGCAGCGCAGCGAATCGGCCGAAATTTACCGCAGCCAGAACCGTCCGGACCTGGCCGAAACCGAAGAAGCCGAAATGGCCGTAATCAAAGAGTATCTGCCTCAGCCACTGAACGCCGACGAACTCGACGCAGCCTTGAGCGAAATAATTGCTAAAGTCGGAGCTTCATCCGCCGCCGACATGGGAAAAGTAATGGGTGTGGCTACCAAACAGCTCGCCGGACGAGCCGACGGAAAAGCCATATCGGCTGCCGTACGCCGCCTCCTGAGCTAAACCTCGCCATAAGCACTTAACATTCAACCATACCCACAATGCTTACCTTAGCACAAATCAAAGAAAATCCCGAGCGCATTATCGAACGCCTGGCTGTGAAAGGCTTCGAGGGCGCCGAACACATACACCGCGTCATCGAACTCGATGACCAACGCCGAGCCCTGCAGCTAAGCTCCGACACCAAAGCCGCAGAACTCAAAAAACTATCAGGAGAAATCGGCACCCTGATGAAAAAAGGCCTCAAAGACGAGGCCGAACAGGCAAAGCAGCAGGTGGCTGCACTCAAAGAAACACAGAAGGCCGAGGCCGACAAACTGACCCGGACCGAAAAAGAAATACAGGAGATTCTGCTCAACGTGCCAAACATCCCCTGCGACATGGTGCCCCAAGGACGCACAGCCGACGACAACGTGGTTGAAAAAACCGGCGGTCCTATGCCCGAGCTGGGCGACGACGCACTGCCCCACTGGGAACTGGCCAGGAAATACCGCCTTATCGACTTTGACCTGGGCGTGAAAATCACCGGCGCCGGATTCCCAGTATATCTGGGCAAAGGCGCAAAACTGCAGCGGGCTCTCATTCAGTTCTTCCTCGACGAAGCATCAAAAGCCGGTTACCTCGAGGTACAGCCCCCCTACGTAGTAAACGAGGCATCGGGTTACGGCACCGGACAGCTGCCCGACAAAGAAGGCCAGATGTACCACTGCAACCTCGACAACCTCTACCTCATACCCACTGCCGAAGTTCCGGTGACAAACCTCTACCGCGACGTAATACTCAACCCCGACCAACTGCCGGTGAAGAACTGCGCCTACTCGGCATGCTTCCGCCGCGAAGCCGGCAGCTACGGCGCCGACGTGCGCGGCCTCAACCGCCTGCACCAGTTCGACAAGGTTGAAATCGTACGCATCGAAAAGCCCGAGAACTCCTACAGCGCCCTTGAAGAGATGAAAGACCATGTGCAGCACCTGCTCGAATGCCTCGGCCTGCCCTGGCATATCCTGCGTCTGTGTGGCGGCGACATGAGTTTCACCTCTGCCATAACCTTCGACTTTGAGGTATGGTCCGGCGCACAGAAACGCTGGCTCGAGGTATCGTCGGTATCCAACTTCGAGTCGTACCAGGCCAACCGCCTCAAATGCCGCTACCGCGGCGACGACAAAAAGACCCGTCTGTGCCACACCCTCAACGGTTCGGCTCTGGCGCTGCCACGCATCATGGCCGCACTGCTCGAGAACAACCAGACCCCCGAGGGCATCGTAGTACCCGAATGCCTGCGCAAATACACCGGATTCGACATCATCAACTGACAACCACATGGAAGTAATTGATTTTGGAGCTGCACCGTCGCTGATGAGCCAGTATCTGGCCGAAATGCGCGACATCGACATACATGCCGACCCGCTGCGTTTCCGACGCAATCTGGAGCGCACCGGCGAAATCATGGCATACGAAATCAGCAAGCGACTGCACTACCGCACACAGGACATCACCACACCACTGGCCACCGCCAAGTGCCCCGTCCTCGACGAGCCGGTGGTGCTGGCCACCATATTCCGCGCCGGAGTACCCTTCCACCAGGGCTTCCTCAACTTCTTCGACCGCGCCGAAAACGCCTTTGTTTCGGCCTACCGCAAATACAAGGAAAAAGAAAACTTCGACGTCTGCATCGAATATCTGGCCTCGCCATCACTCGAAGGCAAGACCCTGATACTGTGCGACCCCATGCTCGCCACCGGCGCCTCGATGGAACTCAGCTACCGTGCCCTGATTACCAAAGGCATGCCCGCACACATACACGTGGCATCGGTAATCGCCTCGCAGCAGGCCGTAGACTATCTGAAAAAAGTGATGCCCGCCGACCGCACCACACTGTGGATGGGCGCTATCGACCCCGAAATCAATTCCCACAGCTATATAGTGCCCGGCCTGGGCGATGCCGGCGACCTGGCCTACGGCACCAAAGAATAAGAGCCTGTTTAATAAAAATGAGAGTAAAACTACACCGCGAAGGTACCAACATACTTATAGTAGGCCTGATATTGGTGCTGCTAATTAATGTGCCGCTGTGGCTATGGGTCCGCCCCATGGTCTGGGCCATTGTCAGCACAGCCGTATTCGGCGTCACCTACCTGCTGGCCGTAAACTTCTTCCGCTCGCCAAAGCGATACTACAAAGGCGAACGGCGCAACACAGTAGTGTCCAGCGCCGACGGCAAGGTAGTGGCCCTCGAAGAAACCTACGAGGGCGAGTATCTCAAAGGTCCCGCGCTGCAGCTTTCCGTATTTATGAGTCCGCTGAACGTACACGCCAACTGGTTTCCGGTCGACGGCGAAGTTATATACACCGCCCACCACAGCGGACGATTCATGGGTGCCTATCTGCCCAAAAGCAGCGTGGAAAACGAACGTTCGACGGTGGTAATCCGAACCCCGGAGGGCCAATTGGTGTTAGTACGTCAGGTGGCAGGCGCTATGGCACGCCGCATTGTCACCTACGCCTACCCCGGAGTAGAAGCCTCCATCGAAGACCACATGGGATTCATAAAATTCGGCTCTCGTGTCGACATATACCTGCCCGTGGGCACTGAAACTCTTGTGGAAGTAGGCGACAAGACCATCGGCGGCATAACCCGCATAGCACGACTGAAATAACAGCTGCCGTTCTCTCCGGCGGCCCTCTCCCCCTTCTCAACCAGCTAAATCGAATGAGCATAAAATCCCTGATACCCAACGCCGTTACCAGCCTCAATCTTCTGTCGGGCTGCGTGGCCATCATATTCGCTTGGCACGCAGGCGAGCAGTACTGCGGCCTCAGCGGCCAGGTCTGGGCCTATATCATGATAGGCGCAGCGGCACTGTTTGACTTCTGCGACGGAGCCACCGCACGCCTGCTGCACGCCTACTCCGAGATAGGCAAGCAACTCGACTCGCTCTCCGACCTTGTAAGCTTCGGCGTAGCTCCGGCCATGCTCATGATCAACGTAATGCAGCTCTACAGCGACAGTCCGCTGGCATACGGCGCACTGATTGTGCCGCTGTGCGGAGCCCTGCGTCTGGCCAAATTCAACATCGACGAAAGCCAGACCACCGAGTTCCGGGGCCTGCCCATTCCGGCCAACGCCTTGTTTCTGATAGGCTTCTGCGGCTGGATTAGCCGCTACGGATACCCCGGCACCATACCCTCACTTATTATAATTGTACTGATTTCGTTGAGTATGGTATGTAATTTGCGTATGTTCTCACTGAAGTTCCAAAACTTCAGCTTTACGGACAACTTCCGCCGATACGTAATCATACTCGCAGCCATAGCGTTCATAATCGGCTTCGGCTTGGCCGGACTTGCATGGGCAGTGGTGCTATACCTGATGCTCTCCGCAGCCGACTCGCTCCGCAGCAAGCGCTAAGGCTCTAAAAAACAACCGTTATGGGCTCACTCCTTTTTATTTTATTCTTAGTATTCATTGTCATACCCATAGTGCGCACACTATGGACCCTGTTCTCGGCCAAACGCAAGTTCGACAACTTCCGCCGTCAGGCACAGCAGGCTTACGAACAGCAGTTCGGCGCACGCAATACCTCCACCCACGACAATGGCAGCCGCACGCGTCAGCGCACCCGCGGCAAAAAAATCAACGCCGATGTAGGCGAATACGTCAGCTTCGAGGAACTTCCCCGGCAGACCGACCGCTGCGACCTGCCTCCGCGCCAGGTAGTGGCCGAGGAGCAGATTGTAGACGTGGAGTGGGAAGACATTAAATAAGCATGTACCAGAGCGTAACCGGTGTAGCCTTACGGACCATAAAGCACAGCGACCGCAGTTCGATTCTGTCGTTATGGACCTCCGAACTGGGTCGCATCAGCGTGACCGTACCGGCCGACAGCGGACGCCGCGCAGCTCGCACACGGGCACTGACAATGCCGCTGAGTCCACTCTGCCTCGAAGTCGACGTGCGCCCCGACCGCAGCATATTCAACTTCCGCGAGCTACGCCCGGCTGTGCTTATCCCGGGCATAGGCCGCGAACCCGCCAAAGCCATGACAGCCATGTTTCTGGCCGACTTTCTTGAAGTATGCCTGCGCGACCAGCAGCCCGACCGCCTGATGACAGCCTTTATCGTCGACAGCATACAGCTGTTCGATGCACTGCCGCGCGAGGCAGCACTGAATTTCCACATATACTTTCTGCTGCGCCTCGCCCGCTTTTTCGGTATCGAGCCCGACTGGTCGGAGCCGGGCACCCTGTTCGACCTGCGTGAGGGCCATTTCAGGCTCTCCGCGCCGCTGCACAGCCAATTCCTCGACGAAGCCTCAACCGCAGCCCTGCACGCCCTCTCACGCATAAATACACGCAATCTGCGGCTGTTCCGATTCACCCGCCAACAACGCCGCGACATCATCAACCACCTGCTGCTTTACTACACCCTGCACCACCGCCCGGTACTATCACTCCCCTCCATGGCCGTGATAACCGAGATGTGATCGGAGGACATAAGAAACCATAGCCAGCCATAGAACCTATTTTTCAAATCCTCAAAATTCGTTCAAATCCAATATCGTGAACAAACTGCTCATCGTGGCTGACTAAAAGCAATGTACCTTTATAACTCTTCAGTGTATCCGCCAATATATCCATACTTGATATGTCAATGTTATTGGTTGGCTCATCTGCAATGATTATATCAGGGGTATTTTCAGAAATGAGCAAACGGCATAAAGCCAATTTCATCCTCTCGCCCCCACTAAGGCATGCGCACTTTTTATCCCATGTCGAAGCTGTAAACAGAAAGCGATTCAAAAGCATTTTCAGTTCATGTTCAAGCTTTTTGGTATTACAGGTTTCCAACAAACCATATACCGTCTGTTCATTGTCAACACACGAATATTCTTGGTCAAGGTATAGAATATTCAGTGGATTGTTACACCATACTTCCCCATCAGCAGGTTGCAATATTCCGGCTATCAGTTTGAGCAGAGTACTTTTACCGCTCCCGTTATCGCCTTGCAGCCATATGCGTTCACCGCTGTAAATGGATAAATTCAGAGGAGAATCTTGCCACAGGACATCCCGACCGTCATATCCATATGTCACGTCTACAGCTTCCACCAGCCGTTTACTGCCGGGCAAGTTTGAGTTACCAATATTAATTTTCATTGCTGTACATTTGGAGATGGATGTCCGTATTTCATTTAACTCCTGATTCATGCCTTGCAGTTTTTCTTGCTGCACTTTGTTCAGACGGGAGGTTGACGCTTCCGACCTGTTGCGTAGATTTCCCATGGCAATACGGGCCACGCATTGTTTTGAACTCTGCTTCTCACCTCTTGAAGCATGCTTTTGCTGCCGTTCCATTGTTTTCTGTGCCAGTTTTTCGGCTTTTACCAACTCTTCTTGCCGGTTTTGCAGACGGGCTACTTTGGCTGCTGTTTCTGCATCAACGGTTTCTTTATATTCCTGGTAACTCATTGGATAGAATTGCATGCCTTCGGAAGACATTTCGTAGATAACCGACAGCATGTTTAATAGCATCCTGTCGTGACTGACAATGATTGTAGTGCTGTTTGTCGTATGAATAAATTCATATAACAATGCCCGTCCTTTTATATCCAGATGGTTGGTCGGCTCATCCATCAAGACAATGGAAGGATGATAAATATCGAGTCCGGACAAGAACACCTTTGTTTTTTCACCGCCGCTAAGTGAACTCATCAGCATATCGGAAGTTATATAGCCAATATCCCATTTGACAAATGCCTCAAATACACGTTCTTGAATATCCCATTCATCATCAAGGACCGCAAAGTCCTCCTCAGTGCCGCAACCGTCCAAAATGACAGAAAGCGCGTGCATTTTAGCTGCTACGCCTAACGTTTCGCCAACAGTCTTGTCATTGAATTGACCAAAATGTTGCGGTATCATATAAGGAGTATCATCGCACGACACTTTTCCGGTTGCAGGAGCAATCAGACCGGATAATATTTTCAAAAGGGTTGATTTACCGATACCATTATTTCCCACAATGGCACATTTATCTCCCGGAAATATGGAAAAACTTATATCTTGGAATAGAATGTCTTTATCGGGATGGACATAAGACAAGCCTTGAACTTGTAAGCTCATAATTATTTGCAAGTGTTTATGATGTAAAAAACAAAAAATAAACCACACACCGAACATAAACTTGTTCGTTTCAAGAAATGAAATGTGTATGTCTTCTTCTTTTTACATGTTTGCAAATATTTTTTGCAAAGGTAAAACTTATATTCGACAATGCAAAAAATAATTCCGGAAATATCGTGGATGCTTCCTCTCCGGGGAGGGCAGCGCAAATATACGCTTTAAAACAACTACATATAATTATAGCTCCGGCAAATATTGGCAGCTTATTTACAAGCACTTACAGAAAACAATGCGCTACATTTACACCCACCGAGGTTGACGGCCGCTCTTTCATTGGCTAATTTTGCAACGAATTGCAAAACCAATCACAAATACCGAAAACTAATGTTTGATACCCTTGAATCTGCCGGAAAGATGGGCGCTGCGTTATGCGCCGCTGCAATCACTTTTTCGGCTTCGGCCTTAAATCCTGTGGCACTCCCCGAAGCTACTGTAACTTCGGGGAATGCCCGTTTTACTGTTCTGACTCCGGAAATGATCCGAATAGAGTTCAGCGACATGGGCGTGTTTGAAGACCGCCCGACTTTTACTGTGCAGAACCGCGAAAGTCGGCGGTTCCTGAGTTTGAAACTTCGGAAGACAATGAGTTTTTTTATTTGTCGACCGACCGCGTACAGCTGAAGTACCGCAAGGGCAGTAATCCGCACACTGTGCCGGCTTCGCCCGATAATCTGTCGATAAGTCTGATGCACGGCGGTCGTTCGGTGCTGTGGTATCCCGGCAAACCCGACCCGCTGAACCTCAAGGGCACCTGCCGCACTCTCGACGGCAGCAACGGCAACAATAAGATATCGGAAATGGAGCCGGGCCTGATTTCGCGCTCGGGCTGGGCGATAATCGACGACTCGCCCACGGCTGTCCGCGCCGACGGCAGCAAGTCGTTCCCTATGGAATATAATGCCGAAGTGGGGTTTGAGTGGTGGACCAACCCGGCTGACCCGCATGCCATGGATATTTACTTCCTGGGCTACGGTTCGAACTATAAAAAGGCTCTGAAAGATTTCACTACCATCGCCGGCTACATTCCTCTGCCTCCGGACTATGTGTTCGGCTACTGGTACAGCAAGTATGCCTCGTATTCAGCCGACGACTACCGCCTGATTATGACCGACCTGGAGGAGAACAATATACCTGCCGATGTGATGATTCTCGACATGGACTGGCACTGGAACGGCGACCCGTCCAGCCAATCGGGTGGCCGAGGCGGCTGGACGGGCTGGTCGTGGAACACCAATCTGATTCCACAACCCAAGGAGCTGCTCAAGGAAATCCACGACCGCAATTTCAAGATTGCCCTGAACCTGCACCCCGCCGACGGCGTGAACAAGAGTGAGTCGCCTCAATATTTCGAAGCCATGAACGGCGAACTCGGCGAAAAGTACCTCAATGGCGACAATATTGCCTGGGCGCTCGATTACAGCGACTTCACCAAGTCGTTCTTCAGCAATGTGATACGCGACCACGAAAGCGAAGGCGTAGACTTCTGGTGGCTCGACTGGCAGCAACACCTCACCAGCCACCATACTCCGGGGCTTGGCCAGACTTTCTGGTGCAACCACGTGTTCTTCAACGATATGGCTGCGAACCGTCCCGACCACCGTCCGGTGATATTCCACCGCTGGGGCGGCCTGGGAAGCCACCGATATCAGATTGGTTTTTCTGGCGACGCGCTCATCAATTTCCCAACCCTTGCGTTCCAGCCCTACTTTACCGCCACGGCATCGAATGTGGGCTACGCATTCTGGGGCCACGACCTTGGCGGCCATGCCTTTACCGACGAAAAGACTGTCAACGACCCCGAACTGGTGCTGCGCTGGATACAGTTCGGCGTATTCTCCCCGATATTCCGCACACATGCCACCAAGGACGACCGCATTGAACGCCGTATCTGGAAGTTCTCCAATTTCCCCTCGATGCTCAAGGCCGTACAATTACGCTACGCCCTATTCCCCTATATATACACTGCTGCACGCCAGACTTTTGACAGCGGTCTGGGCATGTGTCGCCCGATGTACTACGAGTATCCCGACTGCGAGGAGGCCTACCGATACAGCGGTCAGTACTTCTTCGGCGACAATATCCTCGTGGCACCTGTGACCGAAGCCGCCACCGGCGGAAAAAGCCTGAAGGAAATATGGTTTCCCGAAGGCAGCTGGTACTGTGTGCCCACCGGCAAGATGATTGAGGGACCGTGTGTAGCCACCCTTGAATTCGGCCCCGAGGATATTCCATACTTCTACCGTGCAGGCGCCATGATACCGTTGAACCCGGCTACTGTGAAGAATGTAACCGAACGCCCCGCCGAACTGATACTCGACGTAACCGCAGGCACCGGAGGCAGCGGACTGTTGTACGAGGACTCGGGCGACAACCCCGACTACGCCACCGTGTACGCCACCACTGCGCTGAATCACCGCGTGGAAGGCCGCCGCGAGCACTATATCATCGAAGGCCGCCAAGGCTGTGCCGACGGTCTGCGGGCCGAACGCGCCTACACCGTACGCATCTACAACTCAAACATGCCGCTGGCTGTGTCGCTTGACGGCTCGGATGTAGAGGCTGCCGACTGGCAGTATGATGCCGCCTGCCGCTGCCTGACAGTGAAACTTCCCTCGGCTCCCTGCAGCATGGTGCGCACTCTGAGTGTCGAATACTCCATCACTTCGGTGTGAGATTGATTATGTTTAGCCGGACACCCCGCCGCCGGCGGGGTGTCTTAACACTTTTAGCGCCTGTTTAACAATAAGAGCCCGTTCAATAATTTGACCTTTGCGAAAAAACTTCGTAACTTTGCCGGAAGAATGAGATTAGGCATATACATACTTACGTTCTTCTGCGCTTTGATGGCGGCCCACGCAGCCTCCAGGGCCAAGAGTACAACTGATTCTTTGATGAAGCAGTTGGACAGTGTCATAGCCATGCGGCCTGAGTACCAACGGCTGAAAGAACAGCGGCTCGACTCGCTTCATGCCGAATTCCGCATGTGCGACGACTCGGAGCGCCGCTTTGACTTGCTCAATGAGCTGTTCAACGAATATCTTCCGTTCATTTCCGATTCGGCATACGCCATAACTCTGCGCCAGGAGAAGCTGGCACGCGACCTTGGCGACAGCAACAAGGTGATGAATGCCCTGATGAACCGCGCCAACATTCTCAGCCCCACAGGCATGTACTATGAAACCTTAAGCATCATCGACTCTATTCGGCTTGAGGATGTACCTGACTATATGCGCCCATACTATTTCCACACCAAGCGCACCGTATACGGCCACCTGGCCGATTATGCGGCATTCGACAACGAAAAGCGGCGATACAAGACTATTACCGACATGTACCGCGACTCGCTGCTGAGCGTGAACGACCCGGAATCAATGTCGTACGCCCTTATCCATGCCGACCAGCTGAACGAAAAAGGGCGTCCGCGCGAGGCTATTGAAATTCTGGAAAACTATATCGCAGGCAATGAACTCGACGAACACAGCCGGGCCATATGTGCCTGGACTCTCGCTGTAGCGTACGGCATGGCCGGCGACAGCGAGAATCAGAAAAAACAGCTGATACTGTCGGCTATCTCCGACATGAAATCGGCTGTGCGCGAGTATGTGTCGCTGCGACAGCTGGCTCTGCTGCTTTACAGCGAGGGCGACCTCGACCGCGCATACCGCTTTCTGAACATTGCCGTCGACGATGCCGTAAAATGCAACGCCCGCCAGAGGATTATAGAACTCAACAACTGTTATCCGCAGATAAACGCCATATATGTCGACACCGTGCGCCGGCAGCATAAAAATCTGGTGCGCACCGTTATAATCATTACCGTGCTTATTGTGGCACTGCTGGTACTGCTTTTAGTAATGCGCAAGCAGATGCACCGTATTGCCCATGCCCGCCGGCAGGAGGAGGAGGCAAACCGGCAGCTGAGCGAACTCAACGGCGAGCTACAGCAGTCGAATCTCCGTCTGGCAGAGGCCTACAACGAGATTTCCGACATTTCCGAACTGAAGGAAACATACATCAGCAGCTACATGAACCAGTGCCTGTTCTACATTGAGAAACTCGACTCCTATCGCAAGGCCATAGGCAAGCTGGCCAACAGCGGCAAGAGCGACGACCTGAAGAAGCTGGTGAAATCGTCGGCCATGATCGATGAGGAGCTGAAAGCCTTCTACGACCAGTTCGACCAAACCTTCCTGAACCTTTTTCCCTCTTTTGTAGAGGACTTCAACGCGCTGCTGCATCCAAGCGAGCAAATCATACCCAAACGCCCCGATTCTCTCAACCCCGAACTGCGCATATACGCCCTGATTCGCCTGGGTATCACCGACTCCGACAAAATCGCGAAATTCCTGCGATATTCACTCACCACAATCTACAACTACCGCACCAAGGTTCGCAACAAAGCCCTGGGCGACCGCAACTCGCTCGAGGCCGAAGTAATGAACATCAGCCGCCGTCCCAAAGTAGGATAAGCCCTGCTCCGGCCCTGTTTTACAACTACATTAAATGCCCGTTCATCTTTACCTAACATACTGAACGGCAGTAATATCGCATTTCAAAATCACTACTTTTTAATAATATAGGATTGCGCGTACGCATATATTGACATAACTTTGCAGCCGACTTCTGTCAGGTAAACAGAAATAACAAACCAATCATACCTAATTTAATATCACGAACAATGATTAAGTGCAATTTATCTATCCGGCACCTGCTACCGCTGCTTGTGATTCTCATGGGATTTCAGCTTAGCCTGGCCCAGAAGATGAACATCACCGGCACTGTTACCGACCCGGAAGGCGAGCCTCTGATAGGGGTAAGCGTAACCGTGGCAGGCACACAGCAGGGCGTAACCTCTGACTTAGACGGCAACTACTCTATAAGCGCCGACTCTAAGGGTAAACTCCGTTTCTCATACATAGGTTACAAAACCGAGGAAGTGGCCGTAAGCGGCCGAAACGTAATCAATGTGAAAATGAATGAGGACTCCGAGATACTCAGCGAAGTTGTTGTAATCGGCTACGGTACCATGGACAAACGCGAACTTACCTCGGCAATCTCGCACGTGGGCGAAAAAGACTTCCTGAGCGTCAGCAGCCTCGACCCATCGATGATGATTCAGGGCAAGGTGCCCGGCGTGTCGATAACCAATACCGGCGCGGGCGACCCCAACAACCAGGCCAGCATTCAGATTCGCGGCGTAAGCTCTCGCTCGGCTGGCCTCGGCCCGCTGATTGTAATCGACGGCGTACCCGGCGGCAACCTCACCAACATCAACCCCAATGATATTGCCAGCTTCGACGTGCTCAAAGACGGCGCCGCATCGGCCATATACGGCACACGTGGCTCCAACGGCGTAATTCTCGTAACCACCAAGAAGGGCAGTAAGGACGGTTCAACCCACACCTCGTACTCAGGCACCGTGGCATGGGATTTCGCACAGCGCGAACTCAACATGATGAACGCACAGGACTACCGCGAGGTACGTCTGGGCTGGGGCGACCGCGGTGTTGACCTGGGAGGCAATGTCGACTGGCTCGACGCCGTAACACGCACCGGCTTCACCACCCAGCATACCTTGACCGTAAGCGGCGGCAACGAGCGCAGCAACTACCGCGTGAGCGCCGACTACCGCAACGCCAACGGCATCGACCTGCGCAGCGACCGCGAGGAATACGGCGCCCGCGCATCGGTGATGCACACCACCAAGGGAGGCCTGTTTACTGTAAACCTCAACGTGGCACCGCGTATAATATACCGCAACAATGCCGACTGGAGCGTGTTCTGCAATGCAATCGAGGCGAACCCCACCACTCCGCTGATGAACCCCGAGAATCCAAATCAGTACTATAACTTTCAGGGCCAGGTTGTGAGCAGCAATCCCGTGGAACTGATGAAGCTGGAAAAAGACCAGGCAGACACTAAACTCCTCGACTGGGACGGCACCATCAAACTCAATCTGTTGCCGCTGTTCGCTCCCGACTCAAACCAGACCCTCTCGACCCAGGTGATGTTCGCCGACCACCAGTACAGCAACAACAATACCTGGTTCCGTCCATCGACCTCCACCCTGGCAATCAACGGCGGCTACGACGGCGAAGGCAGCCGCTCATACAGCAAAGAGCGTCAGTACGTGCTCGAATGGCTCACCAACTGGAGCGGCAGCTTCAACAACCATAATATCAAAGCCATGGCGGGCTATTCATACCAGTACTCGCAGTACTCCGGCTTCAGCGCCTGGAACAAAGACTTCCCCAACGACGGCCTCGGCTCCGACAACCTCGGCTCGGGCGAACTGGCCAAGGAGGAAGGCGAAGTGCTGATGAGCAGCTATAAGAACGACGCCAAGCTTATCAGCTTCTTCGGACGCGTAAGCTATGATTATGACGGCAAATATCTGTTCACAGCATCGCTGCGCCACGAAGGCTCGTCGAAATTCGGCGAAAACCACAAGTGGGGCAACTTCCCCGCAGTGAGCGCCGGATGGCGTATATCGCAGGAAGAATTCATGCGCGACATCGACTGGATCAACGACCTGAAAATACGAGGCGACTACGGCGAAACCGGCAATCAAGACTTTGGCAGCTACCTGTCGCTCAACACCATGACCGGCTTCGGATACTACTTCTACAACGGCAAGTACTTTCAGGTATGGGGCCCGTCGAAGAACGTCAACCCCGACCTGCGATGGGAAAAAGGCAAGAACTGGAACGTGGGTATCGACTTCTCGATGTTCAACAACCGCTTCTACGGCTCGCTCAATTACTTCAACCGCCGCCAGCAGGACCTGCTGGGCAACTACAAGGTGTCGGTTCCGCCCTTCCTGTTCGACGAAACCTTCGTGAACGTGGGCACCATGAAGAACACCGGCTTTGAGTTCGACCTGAGCTTCAACGCAGTACAGACCAAGGACTTCGACTATAACTTCAATGTTATCGGCACCTGGATGAGCAACAAGTTCGTTGACTTCAGCAACTCGCAGTACATTGGACAGGACTTCTACAACGTATGCGACACCGGCGACCCCTATCCGTACTATAACCTGCAGCGCATCGAAAAGGGCCAGTCGCTTGGCAACTTCTTCATGTGGAAATACGCCGGCATCACCACCGACGGCGAATGGCTCGTTTACGACAAGGACGGCGACATAATCCGCGCCGCTCAGGCCTCCGAGGCCGACCGCCGGGTGGTAGGCAACGGCATGCCCAAGTTCACCATGTCGACCGGCCATAACTTCCGCTACCGCAACTTCGACCTGGCTCTGTTCTTCCGCGGCGCCTTCGGTTTCGATATCTTCAACATCCACGACTTCTACTACGGCACCCGCAATTTCTCGGGCAATGTGCTCTGCAAGGCTTATGGCAAAAACTTCGATATCAACCCCGATGAGAATCCGGTGGTAAGCGACTACTTTCTTGAGCGCGGCGACTACTTCAAGCTCGACATGATTACCCTGGGCTACACACTGCCTCTGGAAAAATGCCGCTTTGCTAACCGCCTGCGTGTGTATGGTACAATGAAGAATGTGTTCACCATCACCAAATTCAGCGGTGTTGACCCATCGACCTATCAGGTCAACGGACTCACCCCGGGTGCTCAGGGCTCGCGTTCGTACTATCCTTCTACCCGCCAGCTGATAATAGGCGTAACACTGGATTTCTAATCTTAAATCTAAGAGTGAACAATGAAATTTATAAAATATATGGTAGCTGCAGCCATCGGCATGATGACTCTCGGCAGCTGTACCGACCTCGACGAAACTCTGTACGACCAGGTCGGCACCCAGAACTACTATAACACCAAGAACGACGTGATACGCGCTGTGTTCCGCCCATTCGAACATGCTTTCTGGAGCATCCAGAGCCGCCATGTGCTCAACGAACTCTCGGCCGACCAGCTGATAACCCCCACCCGCGACGGCTGGTGGGACGACGGCGGCAAATGGCGACGCCTGCACTACCACCAGTGGAACGTGGAGGACGGCGGCGACGCCCAGACCGAATGGAACGGCTGCTTCCAGGGTATCATGCAGTGTAACTACGTAATCGAAGACCTGCAGAAACTCGACTACTCGCGCTTTGGCTTCTCCGAGTCTGAGTTCAACAACCTCAGCGCCCAGTGCCGTGCCCTTCGTGCCTGGTTCTACCTGCGTCTGCTTGATGCTTTCCGCAACATACCTCTGGCTGTGAGCTTCAACGATGTCAGCCTCAACACCCAGAGCCAGGTTGAGCCTAAGGTGATATTCGAATTCATTGAAAAAGAACTCAAGGACTGCACCACCCTGCTGACCAAGAAAAGCGGCCTGGGTACCGGAGCAAACATTCAGGGCCAGTGGACACAGGCCGGAGCCGCAGCTCTGCTGGTGCGCCTCTACCTAAACGCCGAGGTATACATAGGCGAAAGCCGCTACAGCGAATGCGAAAAAGTGGCACAGGACATCCTCGACGGCGTGTACGGCGACTATGCCGTGGCTGACAGCTGGGACGCCGCGTTCGACTGGGACAACGACCTCTGCGACGAGGTAATCTTCGGCTTCCCCGCATCGCAGGGCTACAGCTTCTGGCACTACCAGGGCGACACCTACTGGTGGACCGTACCGGCCCGCTCACGCTACTACTTCGGCGACCGCAAGGCCAAGGGAGGCGACCACAACACCAAGTATGCCGCCTCGCCAAGCTATGACCTCGACGGAAATCTATACACCTACGAACTGGGCATGCCCGTGCAGAACTTCCGGAAGTATCCCGGCGACGTGCGCATGAAACTTTACCGTAACCTGGGCAACAGCACCCGCGAGGGTATGTTCGTATTCGGATACCTCGAATACATCGACGAAGACGGCACCAAAAAGCGTGTACGCGCCCCGGAACAGCCCTACGACCTCTATATCCGCGACGCCGTAGGCAACTTCCAGGGCATGGCTCCCGACAAATGGCCCGCCAACAAGACCTCGAACCTTATGAACGGCGACCACAATTCGGGATGGCACTTCGCCAAATATCCCTTCTACAGCGACGACGACGAGCACCAGATGGAAAGCGACTTCACAGAAATCCGTCTGCCCGAAATCATATACTCGCTGGCTGAGTGCAAGCTCCGCTCGGGCAAGAAGAGCGAGGCCGGCAAGCTGCTCAACAGCGTACGCCGCCGCAACTACCCTGCAGAGAACCTCAACGACGTGCTTTATGCCCCCGAAGGCAAGATTAACCTCGACGAGAAAGAAATGCTGGACGAGTGGGGTCGCGAATTCTTCGCCGAAAGCCGACGCCGCATCGACTTGATACGCTACGGAAAGTTCTCCACCGGCACTTGGTGGGACAAGACCCCCGACCAGGGCAGCTACACCGAGATATTCCCCATTATGCGTCCTATTCTCAACTCCAATCCGGCTCTGGTTCAGAATCCCGGTTATAGCAACTAAAAATCATGAAATTCAACAACATATTATATAGCGCAGCAGCACTGGCCATGACCGCCTCGCTGTGCTCGTGCGAGGGCGAGAAAGACTTAGTGATAATCGAGGGCAACCTGCCTATAAAGACGAGTGTACTCTACATGGTGGGCAACGCCACTCCCAACGGATGGGACATCGACAACCCCACCCCATTCGAGGCTACCGGCGAAGACCCTCTGGTATTCACCTGGCAAGGCAACCTGCTGGCAGGCGAAATGAAGCTCTGCCTTGTCACAGGCAGCTGGGACTCGCCGTTTATCCGCCCGGAGATAAACGGCTCCGAGATCGGCCGCGAACCAATTGTTGACGCTGCATTCCAAATGCACGCCGGCGACCCCGACAACAAATGGAAAATAACCGAGGCCGGCGTCTACAGCCTTACTTTCGACCTGCGCAACTGGACCATGAGCTCCGCCTATCTGGGCGAAGCCGACAAACCGGCCAAAGAACCCATAAAGGTCGACCGGCTGTTTGTGGTAGGCGACGCCACTCCCAACGGATGGAACATCGATACTCCCACAGCTTGCGAAAAGAAGTCGGACTACATATTCGAATATGAAGGCAAACTCACCGCAGGCGAATTCAAGGCCGTGGCAGAAACCGGCAGTTGGGATGCCAAGTTCATCCGTCCGGCTGTGGAAGGTGTAAAACTCACCAAGGTAGGTTTTACCGAGCCCGGCATTGTGTACACCACCTCGCCTGACAACAAGTGGACTGTAACCGACGCCGGTATCTACCACATTGTATTCGACCTGGAGAACTGCACCGTAACCGCAACCTTCACCGCTGACAGCCAGGAACCCGGTGAAGATCCCGGCGATGTGATAGAAACAGAAACTCTCTATCTGATAGGCGATGCCACCCCCGGCGGATGGAGCATGGACAACCTCACCGCCATGACGCAGTCGGACGACGACAAATACCTGTTTGTATGGGAAGGCACCCTCGTGAGCGGCGACATGAAAGCCTGCATAGAACCCGACAGCTCTTTCGGCTGCCCCTTCCTGCGTCCGACTTCGAACGGCTGTACAATAGGCAAAGACGGCGTGCAGGACTCCGCTTTCGTTTACACCACGAGCCCCGATGACAAATGGACAATCGTTGACTCCGGCCTATACCGCATTGAGTTCAACCTCAAAGAATGGACTATCAAAGCTACTTTCCTCGACTAAACTAAATCCGAAAATGAAAAAAATGACCATATTATCTACAGCCCTGGCAGCTGCCATGCTGCTCGGAAGCTGCACCGACGAAATAGAAATGCGCCGTCCTCCAAAGTTCGAACTGCCCGAACTGCCTGTGGTGGAAGATGTTCAGACCGGCAAAAAAGCACCTCTGTACTGGAGCGTGTATGAATACTGCTATACACTCGAACAGCAGGGCGTGGCAAACGAAAACATGGATATAACCCCGGCTGAATGGGACCGGATCATCGAATGGGTTGCCACCGACCTCAAACCCCATGGCTACGACATGATATGCACCGACGGCTTCATTCCAATGCTGGCCAAGGACGGCTCGGGCTATATGACTCACTATGGCTCGATGTCGCTCAAAGACCTTGTAGCCAAGTGCAAGGCCAAAGGTCTGAAAGTGGGTGTGTACGACAATCCGCTGTGGATACACGGCCCACGCGAAACCGTAATCGGCGACACTAAATATAACTTCGGCTCGCTCTACTGGAACGGCACCGGCGAAGTGATGAATCCCGACGCCCAGGACATGTGGTTCCACTGGGTTGTGTCCGGCAACCCCGGAGCGCGCGAATATATCGACGGCTTCTTCGAGCACTACCACAATCTGGGCATCGACTACATTCGAATGGACTTCCTTTCGTGGTACGAAGACGGCAAAGACCGCAACATGGGCCAGGTGGGCCGCGGCTATGGCCGTGAAGCCTACGCCCGCGCCCTGGCATACATTGCCGAATCGGCCAAGAAATACGGCATATTCACCTCGCTGGTGATGCCTCACCTGTATAACGACGCCGAAGTCGAGGCCCGCTACGGCAACATGGTGCGTATCGTGGCCGACACCGGAAACGGTGGCTGGTGGCACTGCTCGGCTGCTGACAAGGGCAAATCGTACACCAATTGGCCTAACTGCATGAACATGTTCGACGGCTTCACCTACTGGTCGCACATCACCGGCCGCGACAAAGTGCTGCTCGACGGCGACTTCATTCGCCTGAACAAATTCGACACCGACGCCGAAAAAGAAACCGTAATATCACTGCAGCTTATGGCAGGCGGCCCCGTGACCGTAGCCGACCAGTACCACAACATAGGTTCGAACCTCAAGTTCTACACCAACGACGAATTGCTGGCTCTCAACACCGACCGCTTTGTTGGCAAACCGCTCAGCAACAAGCTCAACGACCCCAACAACCAGATTTGGTACGGCCAGCTCTCCGACGGTGACTATGTTGTCGGACTGTTCAACCGCGAAGACTCGCCCCGCAGCTATAACCTCAGTCTTGCCGACCTGGGTATCAGCGGCGAATACAAGGTACGCGACCTCTGGCGCCATGCCGATGAAGGCACCGCCTCTACACTCAGCGCCACAATACCGGCCCATGGCTGTAAAATCGTACGTCTTTCAAAATAATTCCGCCGTGGAGTGGAGGCATCCGTGCCTCCACTCCACGAATGACAATATCCGTTAATCTGACATAAAAAAAATGAAACATTATCTCACGGCAGCGGCTTTGGCCGTTACCGCTATGATTTTCATGCCTTTCGCATGCAACGCCGAGCAAATCAGCTCTCCCTCGGGCAATATCACGGTAAAAGCCGACGTTGTAGGCGGCAAGCCCACCTATAGCGTGGACTTCAAAGGCAAAACGGTAGTAAAGCCCTCGACCTTAGGCCTTAAACTGGCCGATGGCCCCGACATGACCGACGGCTTCAAGCTCATCGGTTGCGAAACATCGTCGTTCGACGAAACATGGCAGCCCGTATGGGGTGAGAACAGCAACATCCGCAACAACTACAACGAACTGCTGCTGCGCCTCGACCAGCCCGAACACTACCGCAAGATGAACCTGCGCTTCCGCGTGTATGACGACGGCGTGGGCCTGCGATATGAATTTCCACAAGAAGGTGTTCTCACTTACTTCATAATTGAAGAAGAAATGACCCAGTTCGCCATGACAGGCGACCATACCGCCTGGTGGATTGCCGGCGACTACGACACTCAGGAGTACGACTATACCGAATGCCGTCTGTCGGAAATACGCGGCAAAATGAAAGATGCCATAAGCAGCAATGCCTCGCAGACTCAGTTCTCACCCACAGGCGTGCAGACCTCGCTGCAGATGAAAACTGACGACGGTATATACATCAACCTCCACGAAGCCGCACTGGTCGACTACAGTTGCATGCACCTCGATCTGGATGACAAGAACTTTATTTTCACCTCGTGGCTTACACCCGACGCTCAAGGCAACAAGGGCCACCTGCAGGTGCCATGCCACTCGCCCTGGCGTACTATAATGATTACCGACAACGCCTGCGACATTCTGGCTTCTAACCTTATCCTGAACCTCAACGAGCCCTGCGCCTACGAGGATACCTCATGGATTAAACCCGTGAAATATGTAGGTGTGTGGTGGGAGATGATCGGCGGCGGAAAACAGTGGTCATACACCAACGACCTGCCGTCGGTGAAACTCGACCGCCTCGACTACTCCTCCACCAAGCCCCACGGACTGCACCCGGCCAACAACGACAATGTGAAGAAGTACATCGACTTCGCCGCTGAACACGGCTTCGACCAGGTTCTCGTCGAAGGCTGGAACGTTGGCTGGGAAGACTGGTTCGGACACTCCAAGGACTATGTGTTCGACTTCCAGACTCCATACCCCGACTTCGACATCGACATGCTCAACGAATACGCCCGCTCCAAAGGTGTCAAGCTGATGATGCACCACGAAACATCGGCCTCGGTGCGCAATTACGAGCGCCACATGGACGCAGCCTACAGCCTGATGCAGAAGTACGGCTACAATTCGGTTAAAAGCGGCTATGTGGGCAATATTATACCACGCGGCGAACACCACTACGGCCAGTGGCTCAACAACCATTATCTGTATGCTGTAACCGAAGCCGCCAAATACCATATAATGGTGAACGCTCACGAAGCCGTGCGCCCCACCGGCCTGTGCCGCACATATCCCAACCTGATTGGCAACGAGAGCGCACGCGGCACCGAATACGAATCGTTTGCCGGCAACAAACCCTCGCACACCACCGTACTGCCCTTCACCCGCCTCCAGGGCGGCCCCATGGACTACACTCCGGGCATATTCGAGATGGACATGAAGAAAATCAATCCTCTCAGCCAGGGCCATGTAAACAGTACTCTGGCTCGCCAGCTGGCCCTGTACGTGACCATGTATAGCCCGCTGCAGATGGCCGCCGACGTACCCGAGGTATACAACCGCTTTATGGATGCGTTCCAGTTTATCAAAGACGTACCTGTCGATTGGCAGGAGAGCCGCTATCTCGAGGCTGAACCGGGGCGCTATATCGTGGCCGCACGCAAGGACAAGGCTTCCGACAACTGGTTCGTAGGCTGCACCGCAAGCGAGCACGGTCATGAATCGAAACTCGCCCTCGACTTCCTCGACAAGGGCCGCAAATACGAGGCCACCATATATGCCGATGCCCCCGATGCCAACTACATCGACAATCCGCAGGCTTACGTAATAAGCAAAAAGAAAGTCAACAGCAAGACTGTACTCAAACTCAAGGCTGCCCCCGGCGGCGGCTACGCCATATCAATCAAGGCACTCGACTGATAATACCATACCGGCGGCGGAGTGAACCTCCATCACTCCGCCGTTTAAAATTTCAAATTCTGTTTAATACACACATAAACCAAACTGCTAACATGAAAAAATTTTACACTCTCGCTGCAGCCCTTATGATGGGCGCGCTCGGCGCTCAGGCCGGACAACTGTTTTTAGCCGGCGACGCAACCCTCTACGGCTGGAACCTCGACGACGCGCAGGCTCTGCTCTCCACCCCCGACAACGACAACATCTACACCGGCACTCTCTACCTCAAAGGTGAACAGGAGTTTAAAATCCTCGCCTCCTATGAATTTGGCGGAACCGAATACGGCGCGGCTCCCGACGCTTCGCTCACCGACGGCAAAATAACACTGGCATCCGGCATCAACGACGAGGGCTACGGAAAAATCAAGGTAGCCGAGGACGGCAACTACCTCATCACTATTGACACCGAAAACCTCAGCGCAACCTTTGTAAAGTCGGTTTATCAGGAAAGCGAAGTTATCTACAGCTCGCTGTTCATGGTAGGCAGCGCTACCGCAGGCAACTGGAGCGTCGACAACGGCACTCCCATGTATCAGAATCCTGAGAACCCCTGCGAGTTCAGCGCCATGAACATTGAACTCAACGAAGGCACCTTCAAGATTGCCAACGCACTGAAAGGCGGTGGCACCTGGGGCGGCAAGTACTGGTTCTTCCGCAACGCCGACAATGCCGAACTGATGACCCTCGACCAGGAAGGCGACCTGCAGTGGAGCATAATTACAGCAGGCAATTACAACATAGTGGCAAACACCGCCACCGGTGCAATCAGCATCAAGGCCGCCCAAAGCAGCAGCATTTCCGACATCGCAGCTCCCGATGCCGCTGCCGAATACTATAATCTCCAGGGTGTGCGCGTAATGAATCCTGCCAACGGCCTCTACATCGTACGCCAGGGTGGCAAGACCTTCAAGACTCTGCTGAAATAACAAGCTAATAAAAGTAATCCACGCCCCCCTGTCGTTCTCGGCAGGGGGGCGTGGCATTTGGCGGGTGCTCCACTCGGAAAGTACTATGCCACCGGGCCTTATATCGAAAGTTGATCTTCCCCAAAAAGAATCATATCAATACCGGGCCATTAGCTTGCAGACGGTTGTCGATAAAAATGGTATAATATATGGGAATATAATTGAGTTTGCCATCTGTTTCGACTTCCCGATTATTCGAAATTACATAACCGTGTTTGATTCCATACTCGCTGGTCGATACAAAACGGCTTATCGCAACATGCCGTTTATAGTCCTTACCCGATTTTACCTCAATAGGCACAACCGACAGCGATGAATAGTCATCCACAAGGAAATCTACTTCGCCGCGGCTGCGGTTATCATAGTAAAACAAATGATTGTCGTTGGCAGCAAGCTGACATGCAACCGCACATTCATATACCGAACCAAGATTGATACCGGATTCGGTATTCAATACCGGCACAGGATTACTGCGATAAAGTGCTGAAGTAAGCATGCCGGGATCGTTGAAATAAAGTTTCAGCAGATTTTTTTGCTCAGTTTCAATCAACGGAAATTTAGGGTTGGAAATAGCCCTGACCTGTAATGCTATACCCGAACTGATCAGATATTCGATTTCTTCTTCGTAATCCGACGAGCGCTTTCCCTTGATATTCTCTATGTCGCGGTATACCACACGTTTTTTCTTATTTTCCATATTGGATGGAATCAAGCTGTATATGCGTCCTATTTTCAGCGAATGTTCCCTATCATATTTCGCGGCATCAAGCTTGTACAGTTCCGAAATTGTCTGCTGAATTGCTCGAACCTGAATCAAGTCGCGGGTTTCGAGAAATTTATTCACGGCCTCAGGCAGGCCGCCAACCAACAGATAACGTTTATACAGGTCCATCAGACGATTATGGACACCATCGGGCATACTTTTCAATTGCTTAAAATTTTCGCGCATAGCATCAATTGCATCAGCACCAAAGTCATTCGCAATCAAGAATTCCTCAAAATCAAGCGGATACATTTTCAGTATATCGATACTGCCAAGTGGAATCGAGGCCGATTTCTTCAATGTCACGCCAAGCAGAGAGCCACTGGCCACATATCTGTAACGGCCTTCCTGACGCAGGAATTTAATCAGGGTAAGTAACGCAGGATATTCCTGAATCTCATCAAGAAATATCAATGTATCAGAAAAATCTCCAAGTTGCTCCGACGTATATGCAGCCAAAGCCATATAGAAATCGTCGGTACTGTGTATATTTTCGAATAGCCGTGGCCCCTCCGCATCCTCTATCAGGTTTATTTCAACGACATTTTTGAAATACTGCCTGGCACAATAGCTGATTATATACGATTTACCTATCTGTCGGGCTCCGGTAACAACCAGAACCTTATCATTATAACTCCTGAAATAGTTACTGATTATTGGTTCAATCTTTCTAAAGAGCATAAATTCAGCATTTTATATTTATTATTCACATTTTTCAATCCATTTCTATGCCGCAAATATACACTTTTCAATCCTAAAAAACAAGATTTCATACACTTTTCAATCCCGATGTGGTACAAACAAACTGCAAAGCGGACTGCACAGGAGCCGGTGCAGTCCGCTTTATAATTACTTATGTCTGTTATTATTTCACAGCTACCTTTTGGGGTTTATTGCCCACTGACACTATGTAGAGGCCAGCAGCGAGTTCATAACGTTCGTTTGCCGAGGCCGAGGCTGTGGCAACTACTTGTACGCCCGAAGCGCTGTAAACGGCCACAGCAGTGCCCTGAGCGCCTTCTACGGCTATGTAACCTGCGCCTGCGCTCACAGCGGCACCGGTGGCAATTACATCAGCCACGCCCGACATCTGCGGAGCGGTAAAACGGGCCTGGGCCGAATACGAAGTTTCGCGGTCGTGGGTGCAGAACGCACGTACTTTCCACACATAGTTTTCGCCACTTTCGAGTTCGGTAAGCAACAGCGAGTTTTCCTCACAGTTCTTGTATATCCATTCGGTAGAGGACGCCAGGCGGTACGCAACTTCGTAGCTGAGAGCGTCCACAGCCTTGCTCCAGCTCAGCTGTACATAGCCCGTAGCAGCAAAAGTTTCGGTATCGGACTTGAGATTCTCAGGAGCGTCGACTGCCGGATAGTCGGCGGTGGTAAATACCACAGGATCACTCCATTCACTGTAAACTTCTTCTTCGCCGGCAAGCAGACCGCGTACTTTAACAGTGTACTCGGTGTTGGGTTCAAGGCCTTCAAGGATATAGCTGCTTGCGCCTTCAACCTTTACGGTGTGGGTTACATTGCCTCCTGCCTTGTTATAGACCAGTTCGTAGTCGGTCTGCTGCGATAACCAGCTTACAACAGCGGTGTCGTGAGTAATCTTGGCCACGGTAACTTCAGGCACAGCGGGGAATTCGCCCTGCAGCAGACTGAAGCGGTCAACGAAGAATTTGCATCCGAACGGAGCGTTGGCATACGTTTTCCAGTAGAGTTGTATCAGTACAGTCTTGTCGCGATAGTCGTTGAGGTCAGCTGCGATATTTACATACGACAGTGTTTCTTCCTGCGATGGATGCTCGGCATCGGTATAGGCTGCAACTACCGACCAGGTTTCGCCATTGTCTTCCGACAGACGTATCTGCAGTCGGTCGCCCTCGGCCCAGTCGTTATAGGCCACGGTGCTGAAACGCGACTCGCCGAAAGTAATGCAGTAGTCGAAGCGGGCCATGCAGTGGCGGTCGTTCACTACCACAGGGGGCAGAGTGAGCCATGCTTCCTTGCCGTTGGTGACATCGCCTCGGGTAAGATTGGCCTGTTGCTGGATTACCTGGGTGCCTTGGCGTAGTTCATTGGTCTGGATATTATAGAATTCCTGATTTACGAAACCTACAGTGGAACCTTCGTCTTCGCTGCCGCTCCAGCCCGGAGGCAGATGGTAGCGCGGGAAGAAGTAGTTGTCGCCTTCGTACGGACTCTTAATATAAGTCGAACCGCCGCCGTAGAGTGGCAGTGTGGTGTACCGGCCTGCAGCATTGCGGGTGTAGACAGCCAGATAGTACCCGGTGCCGGCTTCCAGATTCCCGACAGTAAACTCGCCTGCCTTACCCACGTAAGCTACTATACCCGAGTTGGACGGCAGCGGGGCGCCTTCGATTTCGTAATAAGGAGTGAAATCGGCGGGAGCCGGAAGCTCGTCGCCGGTTTTGACATCGGCGGGGAGTTCGCCGAACAAGCCATGGTCGCCGTAGTTGTCGCGCTCGGGATAAGCGTTGTATAGCACCACAACATCGTCATCGGCCTCGTTGGAGGTCACTTTTATTGTAAGACTATTGAGCGACGACGCAGTTACCTCTATACCGGCAGCCTGCGCGGGCAGTGTGGCCATCGAGGCTGTCAGGGGCGACTCTGTATTGTATACCGGACCGTTATAGCCGTAGGCATTTACAGCATAAACGCTGAAATGATAGTCGGTACCGCCCTGCAGGTTCAATACCTCGAATGTCGTAGCCGGGCCGCAATATGCCACGGTGGCTTCGCCAAGCTGCTCGCCGGCTTTGTAATATGTGCCGTCGGCGGGAGTTCCGGCCACGGCATCACCGGTGGTATAGAGTACCAGATAGCTGTCGGCGGTGTCTGTGGCTGTAAAGGTGCCGTTGATATTATTGGAGGTACTGCTGAGTTCAAGGGTGGTAGGTTGTGCCGTGGGGCGGGCACAATCGCCGGGCTGATTCATTGTAAGAGTCAGACCGGAGGGCATGTCGGGGCTGAGCAGCAGGCCGTCGCCGCGGTCGTTGCGGGCAGTGGTCAGCGTGGCGGCTGTACCCTCGGCGCTTACATAGTTGCCATAATGGCGCACACCGGCATAAACACTTACCTCAACGTCGGCGGGAATATCCGCAACATTGCCGAACACAACTTTCACCAAACCATTGCTGTACAGTATGGTCTGGGCGTTATAGCTTATGGTATTGGAATATGATTTATATTTAAAATTCTCAAACTGAATCACCAGGCGTCGGTCATCGCCGCTACCCATAACCTGATACGATACCTTTGTGTTGTCATCGTAATCGCAGGTAGAGAAGGCGAAACCGGCATTTACATAGTCCTGTCCGTAGGTCATAAAGCTGGGCCCCATGTTGCTATTATAGCTTATCTCGCCGTTGCCCAGATAGAGGTAGCCCGAGGGCGCCACCAGAAAGTCGGTATAGGTGTCGCCGGCCAGAACAGCGGTGAAACCTAAGCTGAAACCCTGACTGCTGCCCGAGTCCTCGCTTAAACCGTCGGGGGTGAGTACGGTACGGTACAGCCAGTCGGGATTCGAGTCGGCTCCGGAGAATATCACAGTAGGATTGTCGAGTGGAGTGTATGAGCCTTGCGACGCCTCCAGACTATAGCCCAGTACAGCCTGGGCGTTGGCGGCCGTAACCGCCAGCGCACTTATAGCCAATGTCGTCAAAAGTTTTTTCATAATGTGTGATTTTGTGTGTCTGTTGTTACTTTACTACAAATTTCACGGTATGTCCATAGGCAGCAGCAACATAGAAGCCTGCGGGCAGGTTAACCTTTGCCACACCGCCCTTGAGGGTATAAGTGGCGACCAGAGCGCCGGTGGCGGTATAGACCTTTACCGAGGCCCCGTCGATGCCGTGGAGAGCGTAGCCGTCGAAACTCAGGGCCGCGGCATTGTCGGAAACTGTACTTTCAACACCGGCGTCAGGAATACCGAATGTGCCGTTGTCGTTCAGACCAGTCATCAGGTATGTGGTGGCCTTGTCCTCGGCGCTTGTGCCGCCGTCCGTCCAGGTACAGAGATATGAACCGGGCCGGTAAGGCTGCGATTTAAGACTTGCTGCCTGGCGCCCGTTCTCGGAGAGTTCGATAATCTCGTCGGCCCACACAAATTCACCTTCGTTGTTGAAGCGCGCGGCATAGCACTGCTGGTCGAAGTAGCTGCGGTAAACTTCATAGAAAGCGCAGGCATCGCTTTCGCCGGCCTGCTGCAGCGAAAGATAGCTCAGGGTAGTTATAGCGGTAGGCAGCAGTTCTTTGGCCTCGTCGCCCCACAGAAGGTCGCCCGAGCGACTGATTTTCTGCATCATTATAGCCTCATAGTTCTGGTCGTTGTCGGTACGGCGCCATATCGAGTAGAAGCAACTGCCGTCGGCGGCGGGTATGGTATTGACACTGAAGCAGCGCCAGCCATCGTAGCACAGTTTCACGTCGCCTTCGTCGGACTGGCCGGCGAAACCAAGTTTGCCATCGGAGGTCACGTAGCTTACGTAGGCCGATTCAATCATTTCGCCATTGCGGTCATCGGTCCAGCTTACAAGTACGCCGCCGTCGCCCGAGGATGTCACATTCAGGATAGTCTGCAGCGGAATCGAACCCCAGCCGCCGCGGTAAATGCGGGTGTCTTTGCCCCATACATTCTCGCCCTCGAAGTCAAGTTTGCGGGCATACAGCACAGCCGATGCGGTGCGGCCATATACCATTATGCAGGTATTGTCGCCGGAGTTCACCAGATAGGGATAGCCGGTCACTTCGTCGGTCATGGCCAGTTTGTCGATATCCCACTGGGCTTTGCCGTCGTGGCTCAGACGCTGCATATAGATATGCGAGGCGCCGTTTTTGTCCATCTCCTGCCATGCGAATACATAACTGCCGTCCTCAAGTTCGACCATGCTCATAAATGCGGCGAATCCGGCCGGTTTGAGCGGATCGGAAACAGCCACACCATCCTCACCCCACAGCAGTTCGCCTTCGGGAGTAACCTTGTAAGCGGTATATGATTTATATTTTTCGGAAGAGTTGCGGCAGTCGTTTACTACAACGATAGCATTGCCGTCGCTGTCAACCATCAGATAATCGTTCACAACAGTGTACGACCAGTTGCTATAGTCGCACAACAACATGCCTTCGGCCGGGAAAGTGGGGTTGCCCTGAGCATCGAAGTGCTGCAGGCGGTATTCATAAATCACGTTGTCGATATCCATTTCACTCTCCGCCTCTTTAAGATTCGGATGATAGATCATGGCCCATACCGAGCCGTCGGGCGCAGCCTTGACTTCAGTGGCATAGCTGCCGGTTCCGGAGGGAAATATGGCTATTGGCGATTCATTGTCAGTGCCCCAATCGGCAAGAGCAGTACCGGCAGTGAGCAGCGCGGCACCAAGGAGTAACATTCTGTTCATAATCTGTCTGTTAGGTTTTTATTCGGAAATGATATGTTTTTCGGTGGTAATATGGCCGTCGGAATAAGTACTTCGGACCAGATATATGCCACACGAGGGATTGGCAACCGGACGACCGCTGAGATCATAGTATTTTACATCGGTCACCTGACTGTCGGACACAAGGTTGGCTACGCCTGCGCTCTCATAGGTGCGGAAGAACTGACGGAAACCATAGCCCGAAATCTCGCGTATGGTGGTCACGGCCTTGCCGTCGGCATCGTAGATTTTCACCGAGCCTATGGGATGGCGCACACCGTCGCCCCAGCAGTCGAATACCTCAAGGCCATATATTTGGTCGGGCCGAAGTTCCACATTATCGGTGTACTCGGCCACTACACCGTCCTCGAAAGGACCAAATTCCTTCACCACATTGCCCTGACGGTCGATTATGCGCCAGGTGTTGTCGCCTGCGTCAAGGTCAGTCTTTATAGTCACGGTCAGTTTGTCGGGATAGCTAAAGAGTTCGTTGAATTTGCCACGGATTGAGGCGGTTTCGACCTCGCGACCGTTGGCTTTCATCATGCGTATTGCATACTGGTTGTTCTCATTGTCCACCGCTTCACCCCATGCATCTGTCACAGGCACTTTCACCGGCAGGTTGGTACGGGCCGGAACAAGGCCGATCCATTCCACGGTTTCTGTCATACCGTTTATATCCAGGTCGAAAGTGGCCGAAGTCACATCTATACCGCCGTGGTTGTTGATGTATATCTCTACATAGTCCATGGCGTAGTTCTTGCCTATGGCAATCGGAGGCTGCGAGGTGCTGACACTGAACAGCTGTTCCATGCCGGAAGTGTCTGGACGGCTTTCGCTTACCTTGCATATATCGGTCGCGCCGTCGCTGACAAAGCACAGTACCTGAGTATTCACCGGGTCGGTTGCCACGTCGTTTATCGCCTCCGGCAAAAAATATTCGAATGTGCGTGCGAAATATTCGCCGGCGGTCTTTTCGCCGATAGGGTCGCCGAAGTCGTCGGTGGTGAGTTTGGCGCGCAACATGTGTCGGTGGGGATATTCCTCGCCCATATTGCCGCCGCTCTGCGGGCCGAGAATCTCGTTCTGGAGCAGCCATACGGTCAGGCGCGGCTCGTTCATGTCGGCTGTATAATAGCCTTCGACATCGACTTTAAGCGTGCGCGTGGTGGCATCATAGCTGCAGACCGACCACAAGTTCACCGGCGATTGCTCTTTCAGGGCCTCCCTGCAGGCCGCACCCCAGTTCGACCGACTCAGTATTATGCCATTGCCATAGTCGTGGCGGTTGACATCGCCGCAGGGGTACGACGATACTCCAAAGTAATCGTGGATGGCTTTGCCGGTTTCGGTAACAAAATCGGGCTGACCCGGACGGGGGTCAGAGAAATAACCCGCATGTACGGCCACAATATACACATCTTCCGGATGAAGGTTGGCCAGCGCGGTGGCAATGCGGTGGCCGTCGGGGCAATTCGAACACTGGATTCCCGTGAACTCCTCTATAAGGGCGCTCTTGCGGGTTGGGTCGGTGCCGACGTTCCAGGCCGAAGCTGTAAGGGCACCGAAAAGGAATGATACGAGTAGATATTGCTTCATAAGCTTTTCCGGGTTGGTTTGGTCGCAAAATTAAACGAATTGACAATTTGACGCAAATTTCGGTAATAGAATTAACTACCGCAAATTATTTTTTTGTGCTAAATCACTACTGCATACCATTTAAAAGCATTGACAATCTGCATATTGAGCAATAAATTAGCTTATTACTTTTAAAGCGCCGTGAAAGAAATATGTAAGCCAATTTGGATGTATTAAGATTTTTCAGTACCTTTGTAAATATTCATTTTCCTACAGATTATTATGAAACTACATAATATACTGCGGGCTGTACGCTGCTCAGTTTCTTTCATTATACTTTTATGTACCATGGCCTGCGGCCACTCGCCAAACACCGACAATGCCCGGGCGGTGAAAATAGCAGTGCTTGCCGACATCAAGGACGACAGCGTAGCCGATATCAACAATACCTATGCACTGATAGACTCGCTGCCGCTGGCTTCGGATGATGACTGCCACACATTCTATATGGCTGTGAACAGACTTACATACGACATGCACGAACAAGGCGACGACGCCCGGGCGGTGACAATGATGCGCAAGATAGTGGAAATTCTACAAAATTCCGGCAATCGCTCGGTCACCGATACTCGTCAGTTGCTGAACATGTACGTACGTCTGGGCGCCACTTTTGCCGACATGGGTATGGCCGCTCTGAGCGTGGACTACTATCTGCGCGGACTCAATTTCTGCCAGGACAGCATATACGACAATTACAAGGCAATGTTCTACAATAATCTGGGCATAATCTACGCCCAGCGTGAAATGCCCGAACGCGCCGAGGAGTACTTCCGCAACGCCCTCGCAATCAATCTGCGCAAAAAGTCGCATAACGAGTCCTTTCTGAATTACGGCAACCTGACCGAACTCTATGCTCTGCAAGGCTTCACAGAAAAAGCGCTGAAAACATCGCAGCGAAGCCTCGACTATGCCGACCAGCAGAACCATCCCGAGCATTTAGCCCGCGTGAGAGTACAGCAGGGTTCCCTGTATGCGAAACTGAATCAGCCCGATGTGGCAATGATTCGCTACAACACCGCCCTGAAACAATACTCCGACCTCGGAAACCAGCCCGGCGTGGTCGACGCTCTGCTGCATATCGCAGGCTTGTGGCTCAAGGAACAGCAGCCCGATTCGGCCATAATCTACAGCAAACGTGCCCTTGAGGTATGCCGGCGCCATGAGCGCGACGACGATATGGCAGCCACTCTGAAATCGCTCTCCGACATATACCGGGCCAAAGGCGAGTACCGCGAGTCGCTTGAACTGCTATCCGACATGTCGGCCCTGCGCGACTCGCTGCACAATGCTGAAAGTAGGCTTAGACTGACCAGCTGGTCAGACGACAACAGCCACAGCACCACCGTAGAGCCGCCACTTGACACACGCGCTACCGTATGGCTCATCATAGCCGTCGTAGGCTTACTGGGTGCCTTGGCCCTGATGCTTACTTTCTGGCAGAAATATCGACATGAAAGCCGTGATAAAATCCGAAAAGCCACCATTGAAAAAGACCGGCTCACAAAAGAACTCGACCGGTTACAGCGCCAGATGACCTCGCTATCGCTCGAAAAACTCAAACTTCACGAAGGCCTTGGCGACGTAAGTGACTGCCTGCGTACCGTATTGACCGAACTCAGCCCCCGTGAAAGTGAAAAACGCGAAACTCTCCGCGGACTGCTCGGACGTGTCAATAAAATGGCTTCGTTCGATGCCGACGAAGAATTCAAGCTGTTCTTCGAACGCATCCATCCCGAATTCTATAATACCCTGAACGCACGTTTTCCCGACCTTACGCCCCGCGATATACGCCTTTGCGCTTTCCTCTATCTTGGAATGACCACCAAAGAAATAGCCGTGCTTACATACCGCGAGGTACGCAGCGTGGACTCAGCGCGCAACCGCCTGCGCAAAAAGCTCGGACTGGAACTGACCGACGACCTCACGGCCTATCTGCACTCGCTTGGCTGATTGTCGTCCGGCCAACCGGGCCTGAGCTCGCGCAGAGGCCGCATCACGAACTCACGCTCGAGCATGCGCGGATGCGGCAGTACAAGACGCTCTGTAGACATCCGGAGCGAATCGACAAGTATTATATCTATATCAATCTCACGGTCGCGGTAGCTGCCGTCAGCGTTACGGTGCGGCATCGACGATATGCTGCGCTCAATGGCCTGCAGAGTGTCCAGAAGGGCTTCAGGAGCCATCTGAGGTATACGCAGGTCCATTCCTGCATTCATGAACGGGAACGGCGAGGAGAAGCCCCACGGAGGCGTTTCCACAGGACTGCTCACACGCCACTCCACCGGCTGCAGAATATCGACAATCAAGGCGACCGCCCGCTCAATAAGAGCGCGGCGGTCGCCTTGATTACTTCCTATATTCAGATGTACGAGCATCTTTATTACAGATTTAAGGCATGCCGGCCTCCACTGCACATCAGAGGCTGCGGCTTACCTCGACTTCCTCGAAGCCCTCGATGAAGTCGCCTACCTTGATGTCGTTGTAGCCCTGGATGCTCAGACCGCAGTCGTAGCCCGAAGCCACTTCCTTGACATCGTCCTTAAAGCGCTTGAGCGAGCCAAGTTCGCCGGTGTAGCGTACAATACCCTCGCGGATAAGGCGTACCTTGCTGCCTCGCTTGATTTTGCCCTCGCGCACCATACAGCCGGCGATAGTTCCGACCTTGCTGATGTGGTAGGTTTCGAGAATTTCGGCAGTACCGGTGACTTCCTCCTTGATTTCGGGGGCGAGCATGCCAGCCATTGCGTCCTTGACTTCCTCGATTGCCTGATAGATAACCGAATAGAGGCGGATTTCCACACCGTCGCGCTCGGCGGCACGGCGTGCGGCCAGCGACGGACGCACCTGGAAACCGATGATGATGGCATCGGATGCGGCAGCCAGAGTAACATCGCTCTCCGAAATCTCGCCCACAGCCTTGTGGAGCACGTTGACCTGGATTTCCTCGGTGGAGAGCTTTATGAGCGAATCGCTCAGAGCCTCGATGGAGCCGTCCACGTCGCCCTTGACAATGATATTGAGTTCCTGGAAGTTGCCGATAGCGCGGCGGCGACCGATATCTTCCAGAGTAAGAATCTTGGTGGTGCGGAGGCCCTGCTCGCGCTGCAGCTGCATGCGCTTGTTGGCGATTTCGCGTGCTTCCTGCTCAGAGTCGAGCACGTTGAATGTATCGCCGGCGGTGGGTGCGCCGTTCAGGCCCAGAATCAGCGCCGGAGTGGCCGGACCGGCCTCCTTGATACGCTGGTCGCGCTCATTGAACATTGCCTTTACCTTGCCGAAGTGATTGCCGGCCAGTACGATGTCGCCTACACGCAGGGTGCCGTTCTGCACCAGTACATTGGCCACATAACCGCGGCCTTTGTCGAGGGTCGACTCAATGATGGCGCCGGTGGCATTGCGGTTCGGATTAGCCTTGAGTTCGAGCATTTCCGCCTCAAGAAGCACCTTCTCCATAAGTTCTTCCACGCCAATACCCTTCTTGGCCGAAATATCCTGGCTCTGGTACTTGCCGCCCCACTCTTCCACCAGATAGTTCATAGCGGCGAGTTCTTCCTTGATTTTATCGGGATTGGCATGCGGCTTGTCGATTTTGTTGATTGCAAACACAATAGGCACACCGGCAGCCGAGGCATGATTGATGGCCTCGACGGTCTGCGGCATCACGGAGTCGTCGGCGGCCACAATGATAATACAGATGTCGGTTACCTTGGCACCGCGGGCACGCATGGCGGTAAAGGCCTCATGGCCGGGGGTGTCGAGGAAGGTTATATGGCGTCCGTCGGCCATCTGCACGCTGTACGAACCTATATGCTGGGTTATGCCGCCTGCCTCGCCGGCGATTACGTTGGCGTGGCGGATATAGTCGAGCAGCGAAGTCTTGCCGTGGTCGACGTGACCCATTACTGTCACAACCGGCGGACGGCTAACCAGATCCGACTCGTCGTCGGCCTCCTGTGCGATGGCATCGGCCACCTCGGCGCTGACATATTCAGTCTTGAAGCCGAATTCCTCGGCCACGATGTTGATGGTTTCGGCATCGAGGCGCTGATTGATCGACACCATCACACCGATGTTCATACAAGTTGCAATAACGTTGTTGACCGGCACATCCATCATCACAGCCAGATCGTTGGCGGTAACAAATTCGGTAAGCTTCAGCACCTTGCTTTCCGCCTGCTCGGCCCGTGCGGCCTCGCGCTCGCGGTTGGCGTTGGCCTCGCGCTTCTCCTTGCGCCATTTGGCGCCCTTCTTCAGAGCCTTGTCCTTGGAAGTAAGGCGGGCGAGAGTTTCCTTTACCTGCTTCTGTACGTCTTCCTCGCTTACCTCCACATGCTGCTGCGGAGCGGGTTTACGCGAAGCATTGCGGTCTTTACGGGCGTTGCGTCCGGCTCCGTTCTGAGCCTGAGCGCCGCCATTGCGACCCTGACCGTTCTGTCCGCCGCCGTTATTACGTCCGCCACGGCTGTCAGTGCCTTCGCGTCCGGCTTTTTCGACGTCGACTTTCTCCTTTCCGCCTATGCGACGGCGTTTGCGACGGTCGCCGGCAGCCTGGGTGCCCTGTCCGGCAGCGGCACCGTTCTGGGCGCCACGTCCGCCACGACGGTCGTTGGATTTCTTTTTGGGGCGAGTCGACTGATTGAGGGCATCAAGATCGATTTTGCCTACAATGTTAAGAGAGGGACCGGCAACTGTGCGCTCGGGCACAAATACTTCGGGGTCCCTGGCAGGCTGCTGCGCAGGCGTCTGAGGCTGCTGTTCGGCAGTCGCGTTCTGCTTTTCGGGTTTTACTTCCAAATTGGATTGATTAGTTGAAGTAGTAGATTTAGTATCGCTGTCACGAACCGGAGTCTGCTGAGCAGGCTTTGGTTCTTCCGGCTTGGGTGTTTCCTTTACGGGTTGTGGCGCAGGAGCAGACACCTTGGCTTCTGCCGGAGCCTTTGGGGCGGCCTTAGTTTCGGCTTCAGGCTCACTCTGCGGTGCGGCAACTGCGGCAGGCTTGTGGTCGGCTTTAACCTCGGGCTTTGCCTCCGGCTCAGCTTTGGCCTCCGGCTTCGGAGCTTCGGCCACAACCGGCTTGCGCACAGGCATGCCATTTTTGTCGAGCTCTATTTTACCTAAAATACGCGGCTTATTGGCTTCTGATTTAAGTCTTACAGGCTCGGCTGCAGCGGGGTCGGTTGAGGTCTGCGCTTTGGCACGCTGCTCGCCTCGGCGCTCGGTAGCGCTGGCGGAGCGTTTCTTTATGTCTTTGTCCTGACTGAACTCCTTGGTCAGCAAAGCCACCACGGAGTCGTCTACACGTGTGTTCGGACTTACATTGTCGTCGATTTGTATGTTTTTTTTGTGCAGGAAGTCAATCACCGTGGTCAGAGCCACGTTGAGGTCCTTTGCTACAGTGCTTATCTTTGTTTTCGCCATATAAGTCGGTGGAGCTTCGTTAATGTTAATTGTTAAAGTTTAAATGTTTAACGGGCCCGGCGAGCCGAGTTCCGGCTCAAGCCGTCCGGAGGATATTGCAGAGGCCCGTACAGCCTCTGCTCCGGCAGTGGAGATTAATCCTCGAACTCGGCCTTGAGCACCTCGATTACGTGGTCGACGGTGTCTTCCTCAAGGTCGGCTTTCTCGATGAGGTCCTCGCGCTTGGCGTTGAGCACGCCCTTGGCGGTTACACAGCCGATGTTCTTGAGCGCGTCGATTACCCACTCGTCGATTTCGTCCTTGAACTCGTCGAGGTAGATGTCTTCATCGAAGCTTTCCTCGCTGTCGCGGTATACGTCGATGGTGTATCCGGTAAGCATCGAGGCGAGTTTGATATTGAGGCCGTTCTTGCCGATTGCCAGCGACACCTCTTCGGGGCGCAGGAATACCTCGGCTTTCTTTTCCTCCTCGTCGAGGCGAATCGATGATACGCGTGCGGGCGAGAGGGCACGCTGTATGAACAGCGAGGGGTTTGAGGTGTAGTTGATTACGTCGATGTTCTCGTTGCGGAGTTCACGCACGATACCGTGGATACGCGAGCCTTTCACGCCCACACAGGCACCTACGGGGTCGATACGGTCGTCGTACGATTCTACGGCAATCTTGGCGCGCTCGCCCGGTATGCGGGCCACGGCGCGGATGTTGATGAGGCCGTCGTGGATTTCGGGCACTTCGAGTTCGAACAGACGGCGCAGGAACTGCTCGTTAGTACGGCTTACGGTAATCTTGGGATTGTTGTTCTTGTTGTCGACATTGGCAATTACGGCGCGTACGGTTTCGCCTTTGCGGAAGAAGTCGCCGGGAATCGACTCGCTCTTGGGCAGGAGCAGCTCGTTGTTGTCGGAGTCGACCAGCAGGGTTTCTTTCGACCAGGTCTGGTATACTTCGCCGCTTACAAGCTCGCCCTCGAGTTCTTTGAACTTGGCATACATGGCTTCTTTCTGGAGGTCGAGAATCTTCGACTGCAGGGTCTGGCGCAGGGTGAGGATAGCGCGTCGACCGAACTTCTCGAAGAAAATCTCCTTGGTGTGTTCCTCGCCCACCTCAGCGTCGGGGTCGTCGTCTTCGCGGGCGTCGGAGAGCGAAATCTCAAGATTGGGGTTCTCCACTTCGCCGTCGGGCACTACGGTGAGGTTCTGGAAAATCTGCACGTCGCCCTTGTCGGGGTTGAGAATCACGTCGAGATTTTCGTCTGTGCCGAACATCTTGGCAAGCACGTTGCGGAACGATTCTTCAAGCACGCTGATCATTGTGGTCTTGTCGATGTTTTTGAGTTCTTTGAACTCGGCAAACTGCTCGACCATGTTCGGGGTAGCTTCTTTCTTGGCCATATATTGTCAGGTTTTATAATTATCAGAATGATATGAGATATTTAACTGATTTGCAGTCGGTGAAAGCGAATGTTTCGGGCTGCATCTCCACAGTGGGCCGCTTGGCTCCAGGGGTTTTGACCTTTACAGGTACTTCTATGGTGAAGGCGTCGTCGCTGTCGCTCACCTGCACCAGTGTGCCGCGCAGCTTGCGACCGTCGCGGGTGAGTACTTCGACTTCGTTGCCGATGTTCTTCACATACTGGCCCCTGACCTTGAAGGGAGCTGTGAGCCCGGCGCTGCCTACCTCAAGGGTGTAGTCTTCGATGTCGCGGTCGAAAGCGGCCTCGATTTTGCGCGTGATTGCCGCGCAGGTATCAATGTCGATACCCGATGTGGAGTCAAGCTCCACAACGATATCGTTCGAAGCCGACACTTTTATTTCAACCACAAACATGTCGGTGCCTTCGATAGCGGCCTCCACGGTGGATTTCAGTAATTCCTTGTCAATCATTTTCAATATTTATATACAAAGCGGAGGGGGCACTGTTGCCCCCTCCGGTTCGAATACTGCAAAATTAATAATAATTTGCCGAATATGCAAATCTTATCCGGCCCGGGATAGCATAGCCCCGTAAAGCCGCATAATATTTAAATTTATTTAATTTCTTTTATATAAAATTGACAGCTCAGCCACTGTCCGCGCCAGCAAAAACACTGCCGCCATGCTCAGAACTATCAGCGCGGAGCACGGCACATCAACCAGTGTGCCGGCTATAAGCCCTACCATAGAGGTCAGCAAGGATATGGCCATGCTCCAGAGCATCATGGGTCCGAAGCGGCGACACCATATCTCGGCGGTCATCATGGGCAGCGACAGCATGCTCATAAGCAGCATTACGCCCACCAGGCGTATCGTCAGCACTATGCACACGGCCACAAGCACCGTCATGGTATAGGTGATGAAGCGCACAGGCAGTCCGCTGACACGAGCGAAGTCGCGGTCGAAGGCGCATGCCACTATCATTTTGTAACGCCACAGAAAAAAGAGGCCGAGCACCACAGTGTAGAGCGCGAATACCAGCAGGTCGGACGAATTGATTGTAAGGATGTTGCCGAACAAAAACGAGTTCAGCTCCGGCACATAACCCGGGGTGAGAAACACAAACAGCACACCTACCGCCATGCCCAGGGCCCATATCACGGCTATGGCCGAGTCCTCGCGGATGCGGAAGCGGTTCGTGGCCCACTCTACTCCCAACGACGATACTACCGCCACCGCAGCTGCCATGGCTACCGGGCTGACTCCGAGAAAGTAGCCCAGACCAAGTCCGCCGAAGCAGGCATGAGTAACACCGCCGCTGATTGCCACCATACGACGCGATATTATATAGGTGCCGATGGCTGCGGCGCAGATGCTGATAAGTATTACGCCGGCTATGGCATAGCGGAAGAAATCGTATTGCAGATATGTGGATATTTCGCTCATTTCGTTCTATATATGGTACTCCTCCGTGGCGCACCCTACTTGGAGCGCCTGTGCTCGTCGATAAGCATTATGAATTCGTCGCGGATGTCGTCGGGCAGGTTTATGCCTCGCAGCTGTATGCTTCGGCCCCAGCCGGCAAGATCATCGGGCAGTAGGGTCTGCAGTATGTCGCGGAACTCGTCTTTTTCGTCCTCGCTGTATTCATGGGCTTTACGGCCCGCGAAGCGGTCGAGCTCTTCGTCTTCGTAATATTCAATGCCCTCGGAGAGCGCAGTCAGCAGTGAGTCGCGCTCACAACTGTAATGCTGTCCGCAGCACTCCTCGTCGCCGTCAGCGGCAGTGTTGTCAGAGTCGGCCACGGGTTCCCGAACATCGCTCTGTTCAGGCGTCTGCCTGCGGTCGAGAAACCACAGCAGGCCTCCCACTACAACCAGAGCGGCTAATATGATGGCAGCAACCTGCATCAGGCTTCTTCCACGGTTTCAATGGTGAATCCGGCATCGCGGAGCTGGTTCCAGAAGTCGGGATACGATTTTTCCACCACCTCGGCGTCGCGTATAATCATGCCCGGGGCGAATGCCGCCAGCGGGGCAAAGGCCATAGCCATGCGGTGGTCGCCGCAGGGATCGATTTCGGGCAACTGCAGCACAGGCACGCGCTGCCCATCCCACATCAATGTATCAGCACCCTCAATTTCCGCTACCACGCCTATTTTAAGCAGTTCGCGGCGCAGGGCTTCGAGTCGGTCGCACTCTTTAATCCGCAGATTCTGCAGACCGCTCAGGCGGAAGGGAACAGCCAGAGCGGCTGCCGTCACGGCAAATGCGGGCGCCAGATCGGGATTCTGGCTGAGGTCGAGTTCGAGGCGCCCCCATAAGTCGGGCGTGGCGCTGAGTTCGAGATTGCCGTCAAATTCGCTCAGCACACCCAGACGAGGCATGATGGTACACAGACAACGGTCGCCCTGAAGGTCGTCGGCACCAAGCCCCGGCAGAGTGACCCATCCGGCGGTTATAGCCGCAATTTCGTACCAATAGGACGCCGCAGTCCAGTCGAGTTCCACCAGGCGGTCATCGACAACTGCATATCGGCCCGGGGCAAGATTGATGTCGTACCGGTCGATGTCGGCGGTTACGCCTCGGCGACGCATCATCTCGGCGGTCATTTTTATATATGGCATGCTTACGGCCTCGCCTTCGAGGCGCAGGCGCAACTCCGATTCAAGCATAGGAGCTATCAGCATCAGCGCCGTGATGAACTGCGACGACACCGTAGGGTCGACGGGCAAGGAGCCGCCCGAAAGGCGTTTACCGCTGATTTTCAGCGGAGCATAACCATCTTCGCCCAGATAGTTTATTTCGGCGCCAAGCTGCCTGAGAGCGTCGACAAGTATGCCCATCGGACGACGACGCAGCGATGCGTTGCCGTCAAGCACCACTTCGCTGCCGGGGATGGCGGCGAAGTAGGCGGTGAGCAGGCGCAGGGCAGTGCCGCCTGCATGGAGGTCGATTTCGCCCTTGCCGCAGGCGAGTGCAGCGGCAAGGACCTTGATGTCGTCGCAAGGCTGCTCCGGATTACACGGCTCAGCACCTGCGATGGCATCGATTATCATCTTGCGGGCCAGATATGACTTGCTCTGCGGCAGCCTTACAGTGGCCTCGAGTATTTCTTCGGGTGGGAATATTCGATAATTCATGCTTCGACACCTATTTTGGCAACGGCGTCGCGGATTTTAGCAAGAGCATCGGCAAGCACACAGCGCGGTGTGCCGATGTTCAGGCGCGCGAAACCTTCGCCCTGACGACCGAACATGGTACCGTCGTTGAGGGCTATGTGGGCATGGTCGAGCAGCAGGCTCATAAGCTGCTCCTGGCTCAGACCAAGGCCGCGGAAGTCGACCCACAGCAGGAACGAGGCCTGCGGCTCTACGATAGTTACTCCGGGCACCTCGCGGGCCAGGAAGTCGCGGGTAAAGTCGATATTGGCCTGCACGTATTCAAGCATCTGGTCGAGCCACTCCTCGCCGTTGCGGTAGGCGGCTTCGGCACCGATGGTCGAAATCATGGGGGGTGCGCTGAATTCGTTCACTTCCAGCCAGTGGTAGAAGCCCTGGCGGAGTTCGGGATTCTTTACAATCATCCACGAGCTTACAAGACCGGGGATGTTGAAGGTCTTGGAGGGGGCACCTAAAGTCACCGACACAGCTGCTGCGGCCTCGCTGACCGATGCGAAGGGGATATGCGGACGGTTGCCCAACATAAGGTCACCATGGATTTCGTCGCTCACCACCACCATGCCGTTCTCGCGGGCTATGCGCGCCACGGTCTGCAAGGTGTGGGTATCCCACTGTATGCCTATGGGGTTGTGGGGGTTGCACAGTATCATCATCTTGGGCTTGTGCAGGCGCACCTGCTCTTCGAGGCCCTCGAGGTCCATGCGGTATTCGCCGTTTTCGGCTATAAGCGGATTTTCGATTACGTTGCGGCGGTTGCCTTCGATTACAATTCTGAAGGGGTGATATACCGGCGGCTGGATAAGAATGCCGTCGCCTTCGCGTGTGAAGTAATTAACAGCCAGGCCTATGCCCTTGACCACGCCGGGCACGAAAGCGAGTTCTTCGCGTTTTACCTGAAAGTGGTGGCGGTGACGCTGCCAGTCGATAATCGAGTTCCAGTACGATTCGGGGCAGAACGAATAGCCCAGCACCGGATGCTGCAGACGCTGTATCAGGGCGTTAGTAATTTCGGGGCATACGGCGAAATCAAGGTCGGCAATCCACAGCGGGGTCACGTCGTGGCGTCCGAATATGATGTCGAGCTGTTCGAGCTTGGTAGCTCCTGTGCCCTGACGATCGATAACACAGTCGAAGTCGTAGATTCTCTTTTCCATTTTTAGTGTATAGGTGGTTCAGATTTAAGGATGTATCTAATATTTTCGCGTGATGATAAAGTCGAACAAGTCGCCTAACAGCTGTCGGGCGCGGCAGTCGGCGAATGTGTCGAGAAGTATCATGGCCTCGTCGCGCAGACGGTGCATCTGCTCGTAGCAGTAGTCGATGCCACCGTTGTCGCGGGCGTATCTCATCAGTGTTTCTATTTCATGTTCATCGAGCTGCTCCTTGCGCGACAGGGCCACCATGGCATCGTGGTCGGGAGCATCGGGGCGCAGCAGCACACTCAGCAGTGGCAGGGTAATCTTGCCTTCGCGCAGGTCGTTGCCGGTGGGTTTGCCCACAAGTGCGGAGTCGTAGTAGTCGAATATGTCGTCGCGCATCTGGAAGCAGAGGCCCAGCAGTTCGGTAAAACGCGAGAGGCGTTCCAGACGTTCGCCGTCGACCCCGGAGGCATAGCAGCCCATCCGGGCACATGCCACAAACAGCGAGGCGGTTTTGTAGTTGATAATCTGAAAATAGGCCTCCTCGGTGAGGGTGTGGTAACGGGCGTTGAAAATCTGGTCGATTTCTCCCAGCGACAGTAGTTTGCCCAGGTGGCATAGCGAGTCGATGATGCGTATATCTTTGGTAGCTATGGCCTGCTGCATTGCCGACGACACAAAGAAGTCGCCCACAAGCACTGCTATATGATTATCCCACACCGAGTTGATGGTGGGGCGGTTACGGCGGGTCTTGGCCTCATCCACCACGTCGTCGTGGATGAGCGAGGCGTTGTGCAGCAGCTCCACAGCCGCTGCTGCCGAAAGTACGGTGTCGGAAACAGGCCCGAACAGCTTGGCGCTGAGCATCACTATGATGGGACGGATGAGCTTGCCCTTGCTCTGCAGATAGTTCGCGATTACCTGGTTCATCAGTTCGTTGGATGAACTAAGCTGGTCGGATATCAGCTGATTCAGACGCTTTAGCTCAGGGGCTATTTCTTGTTGTATGACTTCGAGTGTGGACATATTTGTTTTTGATAGCACAAAATTAGTAATTTCCATCGAAAAATCCACCCTAAATAGAGTCGAAACGTGAGATTATTTGTAATTTTGGACAAAATTTACTCAAATGACCGACCGACGACTATTCCTGCTCGACGCATACGCGTTGATTTACCGTGCATATTATGCCCTGATGCGCTCGCCCCGAAACAGCGCTCTCGGATTCAATACTGCGGCCATTTTCGGCTTCTGCAATACTCTCGACGAGATTCTGCGCAAAGAGAATCCCGACTATATCGCCGTGTGTTTCGACCCGCCCGGCGGCAAGACTTTCCGCCATGAGGAATATCCCGAATACAAAGCCGGACGCGACAAACAGCCCGAGGACATAACCATGAGTGTGCCCTGGATCAAGCGCCTGCTGCAGGCATACCGCATTCCGGCCATAGAGATGGAACGCTACGAGGCCGACGACGTAATTGGCACTCTCGCCCGGAAAGCCGCCGCCGAAGGATTCACAACCTACATGATGACACCCGACAAGGACTACGGTCAGCTGGTCGACGACAACACTTTCATGTACCGCCCGCCCACGGGCGGTAAGGGCTTTGAAATCCGAGGCCCCAAGGAGGTATGCGAACGCTATGGCATAGAATCGCCCAGACAGGTAATCGACATGCTCGCCCTGGAAGGCGACACCGCCGACAATATTCCCGGCTGCCCGGGAGTGGGCGAGAAGACTGCCGCAAAGCTTATAGCCGAATGGGGCTCGGTAGAGAATATGCTTGAGCATGCCGCCGAAATAAAGGGTGCGGTAGGCCGGAAGGTGGCCGAAAACGCCGAACAGATTCTGTTCTCCAAGCGCCTGGCCACCATCTGCACCGATGTGCCGGTGGATGTGAGCCTCGACGAGCTTCAACGCCGCGAACCCGACGTAAAGGCACTGCTGGAAATCTTCGGACAACTCGATTTCCGCACTCTGGCCAGCCGGTTGCGCAATGCCGAGCCTGAACGGAGCGCCGATGACAGCAAACAGGACGCCGACAGTTCGGCCGACATGGGCCTGTTTGGACTTGACTATGACGACGAGGCTACGGCAGCCGCAGAGGCCCCGGCAGATTTCGAACTGCTGACCGACTGCGAGGCCGTGGGCACAGCCGTAGCGGAGGCTCTGGCGCAGCCGTATGCCGCAGCTCTGCTGCTGTGCAGCGGTGCCGACGAAGCCATGACTGCCCACTGGCACGGCGTGGCTCTGAGTTTCGGCAGCCGTACAGCCTACATAGCCCTGCCGCAGTTCGACAGCCGCAGCGAAATGCTGACCCGGCTCGAACCGCTGTGGAACAATTCCGTCACCACCATAATCAGCGACAATGTAAAGCGCGACTATGTGGTGCTTCATCGCCAAGGCATTGCTTTCGGCGCAAGCTATTTCGACACCTCGCTGGCCCACTACCTGATTGCCCCCGAAAGCCGCCACGACCTGCCGGAACTCTCGCACAGCTATCTCAATACCGACACCGTGGAGTACGGCCTGACCGCCAACGAACGGAAGAAACTATATGCCGCGCCATCCGACCAGGCCATAAAGGCCCGCTGCCAGGCCGCTGCTGCGGCTCTGAAGCTGCGTGAGCATCTGCTGACCGACATCGATAAGGAAGGACTGCGCAATCTGCTCTACGACATAGAACTGCCCTTCGCCATGGTTCTGGCTCAGATGGAACTGGCCGGAGTGCGCATCGACTCGCAGATGCTCGCCTCTATGTCGCGCTCGCTTACCGCCCGGCTGGCCGATATCGAACAGGAAGTTTTCCGACTGGCCGGCCATGCGTTCAACATCGGTTCGCCCTCGCAGGTAGGCGAGGTTCTGTTCGGTGAACTGCAGATCGACCCCAAGGCCAAACGCACCAAACGCGGCGCATGGAGCACCACCGAGGATATTCTGGAGAAGTACAGCAAGCAGAACCCCATAGTGCAGCTGATACTCGACTACCGAGGCGTAAAAAAGCTGCTGGCCACTTATATCGACGCCCTGCCCAAGCTGGTGAATCCGGCTACAGGCAAAATACACACTACATTCAACCAGACCGGCACCGCCACGGGCCGTATATCGTCGAACAATCCCAATCTGCAGAATATACCCGTACGCACCGACGCCGGACGTGAAATCCGCCGCGCCTTTGTGCCCGACCGCGGACACCTGATGATGGCCGCCGACTACTCGCAGATTGAACTGAGGCTGATGGCCCACATAAGCGGTGACGAAGCCATGATTGAAGCTTTCCTCAGCGGCGAAGACTTTCACCGCGCCACTGCGGCCAAGATTTATCATCTGCCGTTGCCGGAAGTCACCGACAGCCAGCGAAGGGCCGCCAAAACAGCCAATTTCGGCATCATCTACGGCATCTCGGCCTTTGGACTCAGCGAACGCCTGGGCATACCGCGCGGCGAGGCCAAGGAGCTTATCGAGGGCTATCTGCGCACTTATCCGGGCGTGAAACAGTATATGGACAACGCAATCGAACAGGCCCGGCACAACGAGGCTGTAAGCACCGTGATGGGACGCCGCCGCATGTTGCCCGACATCAACTCGCGAAACGCCGTGGTTCGAGGATATGCCGAGCGAAACGCCATCAACGCACCACTGCAAGGCTCGGCGGCCGACATAATTAAGAAGGCCATGATTGCCATAGCGCACCGCCTGGAAAGCGAACGCTTCGAATCAAAAATGATTCTGCAGGTACACGATGAACTGGTGTTCGATGTAGTGCCGTCGGAACTTGAGCGCCTCAAAGCCATGGTTGTCGAAGAGATGCAGGGAGCCTTCAGCGGTCGTGTTCCGCTCACAGTGGGCGTAGGCATCGCCGACAACTGGCTCGACGCGCATTGACGGCGTAGCGGGGATGTTGCAGAAGCCGCTCTGCGGTTATTTTGCATTCCCCTCTACACCCCGCTAAAAACAAATATGTATCGAAATCCGTTAAATACTTGCATAGTCAGAGAAAATTCACTAACTTTGCATTGTCATCACTCGAAGAGCGAAGGACCTGGTTTGCCGCATACCGTAATTGCGGCTTTTTTTATACCCTAACGTATACGGTTATTGTATTTTTTCAAATAGTCGGCCTGATTGCTTTCATCAACACAGAATCCGGTAATCAAAGTTTTTTCCGGGTCGATGAATTCCAATACTACCATATAACCTTTTATAAACCATAGATATTCTCGCTCCCTACCATTTAATTCGCGATATCGGAATCTACGGATTCTACGGTCATTACAGTTTTCTATAATGGGTTTGAGCCAATGTACACGGTTAGCTCTCTCAGAGCGAAATTCCCTTATCTTCCGTGCGGTCTTATATCTGCCACTCTTGACATCGCGGGTAATTATATGCACAAATTTTTCATTCATATCCGCGAACCACAATGGCAAACCATCTTTTTCCGGCTTGGAATAGATGTAATGAAATACTTTAATTTGCTTGTCATCAATATATACCGTACCATCCAGAAAATCATTGCAGAAAACAGAATGCAGCTTTTCAATCTCGGACTTGTTTGTCACATCCAGATCATAAGGGAAATATGGTTCCAACGAATCTAAACAATCAGCACTCTCCATATCTTCTGCGCGGTTGAAAATCATAAATGCTGAATTTGTCGTCGCCCGGCTCTGTTCCCTCCGACAGACAGTAACCCGATAATGACTCTATCATATGTATTATAGCGCACTTAGCCTTGCCGGTATTTAGATTCCTTGCACGATAGCTTATTGCTCCTGCCATAATATCAGCCATCTGTATAAAAACAGACTCATGCGACCGTATATTCTGCATAGCTTCTATCCGGCTCTCTATACCTGCCGATTTGTTGAGATTCGAACTAATACGCATAAGTTTGTTCACTCCGTAAGCATCCTTGAAATCAAGAAAAACTCGTTTAATACACTCTGACTCATTGCCATGGCGAGCTGTAAACCTTATAAGTTTTTCTATTAGGGCATAGTAATAATCGTTATATTGATTGGAGGTCAAATTGTCTGCTGACAGATTTTTCTTATTCTTTATCAAAATTGCCCGTAACTCCATTTTCGAACTAAAGAAAAAATCGATAAGTTCGCGATACAGTTCTATACTGGTGTTGCTTATCGTATTCCATTTCAATTCATGCCGGATTCCGTGGCTGAATTTGATTTCTTTTATCATACGTTTATATTCGCCGATATATACTTCAGGAACCACTATTCCTGCAATACACATCACATCAGTACTGTCGTTTTTAAGATAACAACTTTCATCAATGTATAGATATTTCAGTATCTCGTTTTTCATATGGCAAAGGTACATAAAAAACACGATTTTTTACGCCCGGATTATAAGAAAAGTCAAG